>DBMH01000225.1 GCA_002297645.1 Rhodanobacteraceae bacterium UBA703
AGCCTGGATCAACGGCCGTCCCGTCACGCTGACGCAACTCAAGACGCTCGCCGCCGGGCTCATCGAGATCCACGGCCAGCACGAACACCAGGCCTTGCTCGACCGTGGCCAGCAACTCGGCTTGCTCGATGCGTTCGGCGCGCACGCGGCCGAGCTGGGCGACGTCGCCCGCCTCGCCCGCGCCTGGCGCTCGACCGGCGCACGCATCGCCGAACTCTCGCGCGGCACCGATCCCACCGAACGCATCGAGTGGCTGGCACACCAGGTCGGCGAACTCGATCGCCATGCGATCGCCCCGGACGAACTCGCCTCGCTCGAGGAAACCCATCGGCGCCTCGCCAATTCCGGCCAGTTGCTGCAAGGATGCTCGACCCTCGCGGAACGCCTCGACGGCGACGACGAATTCTCTCTGCTGCGCCTGGTCGCCCGCGCGCAGACCGAGGTCGCGCATCTCGTCACGCTGGACGAACGCCTGGCCCCCGTCGCGGAGCTCGTCGAAGCGGCGCAGATCCAGCTCACCGAAGCGAGCGACGCGCTCGCGCGCTACCAGTCCGCACTCGACCTCGATCCCGAACGCCTCGCCGAGACGGAGGCCCAGCTCGGCAAGCTGCATGAACTCGCGCGCAAGCATCGCGTGCGCATGCCGGAGCTGAAGGCGCACGCCGACGCCTTGCGCGCGGAACTGGAGTCCCTGCGCGGTGCCGGCGCGGACATTGCCAGCCTGCAGGCCGAACAACAGCGCCTCGCCTCCGACTACGCGAAGGCCGCGAAGGCGCTGAGCACGAAACGTGCGGCGACGGCGAAGACGCTCGGCGATTCCGTCACCGCCTTGCTGGCCGAACTCGGCATGGGCGGCGGCCGCTTCGAAGTGCAACTGGAATCTCCGGTCGACGCCGAGCCCGATCCACAGGGCGCCGAGCGCTGCGAATTCCTCGTCAGCGCCAACGCCGGCCAGCCGCCGCGCGCGCTGCGCAAGGTCGCCTCCGGCGGCGAGCTGTCGCGCATCAGCCTCGCGATCGAAGTCGCCGCCCTCGGCAGCGACGCCGTCGGCACGATGGTGTTCGACGAGGTCGATACCGGCATCGGCGGCGCCGTGGCCGAGGTCGTCGGCCAGAAGCTGCGTGCGCTCGGCGCGCGCTGCCAGGTGCTGTGCGTGACGCATCTGCCACAGGTCGCGGCCCAGGGACACCGGCACCTGCAGGTCAGCAAGTCCAGCGACGGCGCGAGCACGCAGACGCGCATCGACCCGCTCGCCGGCAAGGCGCGACAGGAAGAAATCGCGCGCATGCTCGGCGGCATCGAGATCACGCGCGAAACGCTCGCGCACGCCAGGCAGATGCTGCAGCGCGCGCAGGAAACCTGACGCCCGACGCGAGACCGCGCCGGCGCGGCCGGTCGCCGCTCCGCTTCCGGCGTGACTTGCCCGCGCCTTCGCCGGGACAGCGGGCGCTTGGGGTTTCCGGCACCGGATTGCGTAAGCAAGGGATGAACCCGCACCCGGCGGCACCTCNNGGCACCATGCCGCCGGGTGCCGGTCATGTCCGCGGTATCGGGATGCATCCGCACTCCGCACCGCTTTCCCTCGTGCCAATCGAATCCGCGGGAGATTTCCATGCGCATCGCAAGCATCGTTCTATCGGGCCTGTTGCTGGCCTCGGCCATCGGCAGCGCTCAAGCCGGAAACGCGGGGCAAACCGTCTCCGTCTCGGGCGCCGCGAACATCTTCGCCGCCGGCCTGGGCTCGGTGCCGCCCGGTACGCCCTCCTGCGCGGCGCCGAACGGAACGCTGCCCGCCGAGCTGGCGATCCCCGAGGGCGCAACGGCCTTCACCGTCAGCTACATCGCCGGAACGGTGTACTGCACGGACAAGAGCGCGGCCGTTTCGGCGGACGGTTCCTGTTTCGGCGGCACCGGGACGAACATCGCCACCGACACGAGCGTCTCCGGCATCGTCAACGCGAACGCCAACATGTTCCTGACCGGCGTCATGCTGGCCAGCGGCGAACCCGCAGGACCGGCGCCGGCGGCGGCGGATTTCTCGAACATGGGCTTTGCCTCGCTCTCGCCCTTGCTGCAGCAATCGTTCTTCGTCGGGGACGGCTTGACCGGCACCGAGAGCGGCACCGTCCAGGTCTTCTCGATTCCTGCGGGTGCGAAGCGCCTGTTCCTGGGCTTCGCGGATGCTTTCGGCTTCAACGGCCAGGAAGGCTGCTTCAGCGACAACAGCGGTGCCATGGATGTCGCCGTCCAGTTCAGATTCGACGCGGCGCCGCAAGCGGCCGTCGCCGCACCGGCCAACAGCCCATGGGGCCTGCTCGCCCTCGCCGCCCTGCTCGCCGCAGGCGCGATCGGCAGTCGCGCAATGCGGCAAGGTGCCGGCTGACCAGGCAGACGACGTCCGCGGCTCCGCACGACGCGCTCCGAGGACTTGGAGGGCGGAACCCGCAGCGAGAGCGGCACCGCATCCACCGCAGCCGGCCGCCGCCGCGATTGCCCACGTCTGCGCGGCGTGCGGCGTCTCGGCGGCTTTTCCCGGGACATCCGCATGAGATCACCGCGAGGCGGCTGAAACAGGACCGGCCAGATCCGGAACAGGCGAACCGCGCCGGTGAAAAGCGTGACGCTTTTCGCCACCATTGCGGGATGCAACTGCGGACGCGGATCGCTCGTCCGCTGCCCTCGTTCCGGAGACCACATGCGCTGCCCCGATTGCGGCTGGACCAATCCAGCCGGCTTCACGCACTGCCATGGATGCCGCAAGCCGCTGGCATCGCCGAACCCGCGTGCAGCGGTGGTCGGTGCTTCGCACGCCTCGGGCGACGTACTCGCCGGCGAGGGTGCGCGTCTCGTCGCGACCCTGGTCGACCTCTGCCTGCTCGCTGCCCTGCTGCCGCTGGTGCTGTACGGCGGCCTGTACCTGTCGCAAGGTTTCGGGCTCGGCGGCCTCGCACTCTTTGGGCTGCTCGCCGCACTCGCCGTATTCGCCATTCTCGGCACCGCACTGCTGGACAGCTTCACGCGCGGCTCGCTCGGCAAGCGCCTCGTCGGCGTGCGCGTCGTCGACGCGAACGGCGACGCGCCCGGTCTCGGCCGCTCGACCCTGCGCACGATCGCGAAATACGCGCTGCATCCGCTGCTGTCGTTGCCGGTGCTGCTGGCCGAACGCCTCGTGTTCGGGCGCCACTCGCTGCACAACCTGCTGACGGGGTGCCACGTCGTTTCGGCGAAAGCGCCACCGGAGGCGATCCGCTACCGCCTGAGCCACGACGCCGGCCGTACGCGCTTCCGCACGCTGGCGCGCCTCGTCGGCATCGCCCTCGTCGCTGCAGTCTCGCTGCTCGGCGCCCTGCTCGGCTATGCCGTGCTGACCGCCGAACCCAATCCGCGCCGCGATGCCGCGCGCGACGCCATCGCCGCGACGAACGAGGCGGCACGGCGCATCGGCGCCGCCTGGGAGGCGACCGGCGAGTTCCCGGCGCAATGGAATGACGCAATTCCGTCCGCTCTCGGGAGTCTCCAGGTCGATGCCGCCAGCGGCACCGTGACGGCAACGGCGAACGATCCCTCGATCGCCGGCGCGCATTTCGTGCTGGTGCCGGAGGTCGTGTCGAAGAAGGGCAAGTCGCGCATCGGGAACTGGCGCTGCACGAGCCCGGACCTGCCCGCCTCCGACCTGCCGTTCCGCTGCCGCAGCACACAGGCGAAAGCCGCCGACTGACCGGAGACCCCATGCACGCCGCCCTCGACGAACGTTCCCTCGACGAACGCATCGACGCCATCCTCGATCTCGACGACGTCGACGACATCGGTCGCGCCATGGCGCTGGCGCGGAAGCTGGTGGTCGAATTGCCGTGCGAACCGCGCGCCCTCGCGATCCGCTCGCGCCTGCATTTCAAGTGCAACGACCTCGCCGCGGCCGAGACCGACGTCGATGCCGCACTGGCGCTCGATCCCCACTGCGCGGATGCCCTGTGGGCGCGCACGCTGCTGATCGGTGAGGACCGCGATTCGCACGAGCGCGCGATCGCCGAGCTCGACCGCCTCGTCGCGCTGCATCCCGGCCACTACGGCGCCCATCTCTCGCGCTGCTGGCGGCTGCACGAAATCGGCCGCCTGGACGACGCCGTCGCCGCCTGCGAAGCCGCCCTGCGCGCCGCTCCGCACCGGTTGCGTCCGGCCAACAACGCCGCGAATTTCCTCATCGAGGCCGGCCGCAGCACGGAGGCCAAGGTGTTCCTCGAACGTCTCGCGGCGGCCCGTCCCGATGACGGCATGACCGCCTACAACATCGGCGTGCACTACTACGGCATGGGCGATTACGAGCGCGCCATCGTGCACTACGACCGCGGCCGCCGCCTGCTCGGCGCGCAGAACGCGATCCAGCACAATCGCGCGTTGACGCTGCAGGCGCTCGGGCGCCACGAAGAAGCCGTCGAGGAATGGACGCTGCTGCTGAGTCGCGAGCCGGACTGGGATTGGCCGCTCATTGGCCGCGAACGTTCGCTGCGCGCGCTCGGTCGCGATGCCCAAGCCGATGCCGACCACGAACGCTGGCTCGACCTCGTCGGCCGCGACTCGATCGAGGTCCTGCGCATGGAACCGCGGCGGCTGGTCAACGCCGGAGACTATGCCGCGGCGCTGCCGCTGCTCGAGAAAATGATCGCCGCCGGCCAGGTGGACCCGGACGTGTTCAATCTCGCCGGCTGGTGCCACGCCAGGCTCGGTCGTCACGCGCAAGCCAGGCCGCTGTACGAACGTGGCCTGGCACTGGACGACCAGCGCGACTACCTGCACCGGAACCTCGGCGACGCGCTGCTCGAGCTCGACGATCCCGTCGGCGCGCTGTCGCATGCGGAAATCGCCATCGCACTCGATCCCGGGGAATCGCCGCAGCACGAGCTGCGCGGCAAGGCGCTGCTCAAGCTGGGCCGCAATGCGGAGGCCGTCGCCTCGCTCGAGCGCTGGGCGGAGCTGGCCCCGCAAAGCACCCGCGCGCTGGAGCATGTGATCGAGACGCTGCAATCGCTCGGGCGGCACGCCGACGCGCTGCCGCGTTGCGACGACATGGCGCGCCTGAGCCCCGCCGGCGGCTGGCCGCACTGGGCCAAGGGCGTCTCGTACGAAGCGCTCGGCAACATCGTCAACGCGAAGCTGGCCTACCAGAAGGCCGCGTCGGCCTATCTCGGCGCCGGAGAAACGCACGGCGCGGAACTGTGCCGGCGCGCCGCCGAAAACGCGGGGAAGAAGAAGCGTGGCTTCCTGGCGCGCCTGTTCGGCGGGAAGGACTGACCCTAGAACTTGCGGACCGCCCGGATCGCGGCGGCGGCGACGTTCGCCGGCGGATGCTCGCAGTCCAGATCGGGGCGAGGCTGTGCAGACGCCGGCTCGTCCAGCTTCAGCGCCGCTCCCTTCCAGCGTGCGCGGCAGAACGGAGCGACGTCCAGGGCGGGCGAAAGATTCCTTCCGACGAGCGCACGGGTCATCGCGGCGCCGGCGATCCACGAACCGGCGAGATCGGGATGACCGTCCTCGTGCCACGGCGACACGTCCGCCATCTCACCGCGGAAGCGCTGCATCGCCGCACCGACGTCGACCAGCTCCAGCCCGCAATGCGCCGCCTCGTCGCGCGACGCCTCGCTCAGCGCTTGCTGCGCCTCGCGGCGGCCCTGCCACGTGCCGAACAGGATCGGTTTCGCGCCAGCCTGCCGCACCTGCTTCGCCGCCTCGCACACGCTGGCGACCGCGTCCTGGCAACCGGGAAACGTTTTGCCGCAGGCGGGGAAGCCCCCCAGATCCTGCAGCACGACGACGTCGTAGCGCCGCTCGGCGAGCAGCGCGGCCATGCGCCCTGCCTTGAGGTGATCGGCGATCCTCGCGCCGCCCTGGGCCAGCATGTCCGTCCCGATCGCGCGGCCCGGAACCGCCGCCGCGTACATCGCCTGCACGATGCCCGGCAGGTCGTTGTAGTAGGTCAAGCTGTTGCCGACGAACAGGACCCGAGGTCCGGGCGGCTGCTTCGCCGATGTGGCTGCGCAGCCGGCGAGGATCGCCAGCAGGAGCACGACGAACCGCCGCATCGCCTACTTGCGCTTGGCCGGGCGCACGTACAGGACGAGGCTGTGGTCCTCGATCACGTAGCCGTATTTCGCCGCGATCTCGTGCTGCAGGCGCTCGATCTCCTCGCTGGAGAATTCGATGACCTTGCCCGACTCGACGTCGACCATATGGTCGTGGTGCTTGCCGCGATCGAGTTCGTAGACGGCCTGGCCGCCTTCGAAATTGTGCTTGAGCACGATGCCGGCGGCCTCGAACTGGGTCAGCACGCGGTAGACCGTGGCCAGCCCGATGTCGTCGTTGTGCTCAAGCAACTGGCGATAGATGTCCTCGGCGGTGAAATGCTTGCCGTTGTCGCTGGTGTCGAGGATCTCCAGGATCCGCATGCGCGGATGCGTGACCTTGAGGCCGGCCCTGCGCAACTCGTTGGATTCCACCTTCATTCCGGCCCTCCCCCCGTCTCTGGTCTTGCGATTCAGGACGCTAGTGTATCATCGACGTTTTCCCAGACCCGCGGATCCGAACGCGCATGCGCCCGACCTGGCTCGCCTTACCCGCCCTCGCCCTGCTCGCCGGCTGCGGCAGCCTGAATCCGATCTACCGCGTCGACACGCAGCAGGGCAACCTGTTCGACAAGGCCACGGTGGAATCGCTGAAGGAAGGCATGACGAAGCGGCAGGTGCTGCTCGTGATGGGTTCGCCGTCGGTCGTCAGTCCGTTCGACCAGGACCGCTGGGACTACGTCTCGACGATCCGCCGCGGGCGCAACCGCATGGACACGAAGGATCTCACGCTGCATTTCGAAAACGACTCGCTCGTGAAGATCGAGGGCGACTACTTCCCCGAGGATCCGCAGCAGCTCATCAAGGATGCGCGCAAGTACAAGCGCGAGTATCCCGACGAGAAGCGCTCCGACGAGGACAAGAAGAAGAAGCGCCAGGGCGGCTGACCGCGCTCAGCGCCGCGGCTTCGGCGCCGTGCGCTCGGCGCGACGCCGACGCGCCTCCTTCGGATCCACGCGCAGAGGCCGGTACAGTTCGACACGGTCGCCGTCGCGCAGCGTCGCATCGCGCGCCGCGGGCTTCGACCAGATCCCGGTATCCAGCGCCGACGCATCGATGCCGCATTCGCGCTCGACACCGGAAGCGCGAATCGCGTCCCCGACCGTCGCTCCCGCAGGCAGCTCGACCCGTCGCAGGAACTGCCCTTGAGGCTCCGCGAACGCGACTTCCACGACGATCGTGCCGGCCGGGGAATCAGTCATGGCCCTTCGCCGCCGCGGTGCAGAAATCGTCGACCATCCGGTTCGCGAGCCCCTGGAAGCCGAGGCGCAGCGCGGCACCGCCGAGGCGTCCGCTGTAGTCGAAATCGAGGGCCAGGGCGACGCGGCAGCCGTCGTCGCCGAGCGCGGTGAAGGTCCATTCGCCTTCGAGCGCGCGCAACGGTCCCTCGACCAGGTGCATGTGAAGGCGGTGCGGACGTTCGGTCGTGTTGCGCGTGGTGAAGCCCTGGGTCATCCCGGCGAAACGCAGGTCGAGCCGGGCCACCAGGGCCTCGTCGCCCTCGCGCTCGATCACGCGCGCAGCGGAGCACCACGGGAAGCGCCTCGGGTATGCTTCGACGTCGTTGACGAGATCGAACATGCGTTCGGGCGTCTGGCGTACGAGGGCATGGCGTCGGATCTGGATCATCGTCGTCGTCTGGATTGAGCGAAAACCGCTCCGGCACGGGAATGTGCCGTCGCATCGGGCACGCGGGTGCCGGATGCGCAAAAGGTGGCGCGGCTTCGCCGCGGCCGTTTTCCCGCGAGCCGCGGCAGGAAGCCCGGTTCCGCGAATGGCTGGATTGTAGTGGACATGGCCAAGCAGAAACCCAAGGAAAAGAGCGGCACCGGCACGATCGCGCAGAACAAGCGCGCCCGGCACGAGTACCACATCGACCAGCACTACGAGGCCGGCATCGCGCTGCAGGGCTGGGAAGTGAAGAGCCTGCGCGCGGGGCGCGTGAATCTCGGCGATGCCTACGCCATCGTCAAGGGCGGCGAGATCTTCCTGTTCGGCTCGTCGATCGTGCCGCTGATCTCGGCCTCGACCCACGTGGTCGCCGAGGACCGCCGCACGCGCAAGCTGCTGCTGCATCGCGCGGAAATCGACACGCTCGTCGGCGCGATCGAGCGCAAGGGCTACACCCTGGTGCCGCTGTCGATGTACTGGAAGTCGAATCGCGTGAAGGTCGACCTCGGCCTCGCGCGCGGCAAGCAGGAACACGACAAGCGCGACACCGCCAAGGAACGCGACTGGAACCGCGAGAAGCAGCGCGTCATGAGGGCACGCAACAAGCTGGCGTGACCGGCCGGGGACGAGGAGCGCGCACCGGCGCCTCGATTCGATGCGCCGCGGGGCATGCGGCGCCGGCGTCGGTCAGATCGGCCCCAGGCCGCCCAGGTGGCCCATGAACGGCCGGTAGTAGCGCAGCTCGGCGATCGAATCGCGCACGTCGCTGAGCGCGGTGTGCGCGGAATCCTTCGAGAAGCCGCGACTGACGTCCGGCGACCAGCGCCGCGCGAGTTCCTTGAGCGTCGAGACGTCGAGGTTGCGGTAGTGGAAGAAGCGCTCCAGGCGCGGCATCAGCCGGTACAGGAAACGACGATCCTGGCAGATCGAGTTGCCGCACATCGGCGATTTGCCCGCAGGCACCCAGCGCGCGAGGAAGTCGACCGTCAGCGCTTCGGCGGTCGCGATGTCCACTTCGGAATCGAGCACGCGCTGCCACAGGCCGGAACGGCCGTGCTGGTTGCGGTTCCAGTCGTCCATCGCTTCGAGGCGCTCGAGCGGATGGCGGATCGCGAACTCCGGCCCCTCGGCGAGCAGGTTGAGGTCCTTGTCGGTGACGGCGGTGGCGATCTCGAGGATCGAATCCCGGTCGGGATCGAGCCCGGTCATCTCCAGGTCGATCCAGACCAGATGGTCGTCGCTCATCGCACTCATTCGCCGCTCCTGCCGAAACCCGCCGAGTCTAGGCAAGCCGGCGCGGATTGGAAACCCCGCGCGAAGGCCACCCGGAGCCCGCGCGCACGCTCTATGCTCGCCGGATGACGCAGACCTTCCTTTGGCACGACTACGAAACCACCGGCGCCGATCCGCGCCGCGACCGGCCGGCGCAGTTCGCCGCCGTGCGCACGACGCTCGAACTGGAGCCGGTCGGCGAGCCGGTATCGTTCTTCTGCCGCCCCGCCCCGGACGTGCTGCCGCACCCGGAGGCCTGCCTGATCACCGGCATCACGCCGCAGCGCATGCAGCGCGAGGGCACGATCGAGGCCGAGTTCGCCGCGCTGGTGCACGAGCAGATGGCCGAACCCGGCACCTGCAGCGTCGGCTACAACTCGCTGCGCTTCGACGACGAGATCACCCGCAACCTGCTCTACCGCAACTTCCACGACCCTTACGAGCGCGAATGGAAGGACGGCAATTCGCGCTGGGACCTGATCGACCTCGCGCGCATGTGCTACGCGCTGCGGCCGGACGGCATCGAATGGCCGCGACGCGACGACGGCACGCCGAGTTTCAAGCTGGAGCACCTCGCCACCGCGAACCGCATCGAACAACTGCGCGCGCACGACGCGGTCTCGGACGTCGAGGCGCTGATCGGCTTCGCGCGCCTTCTGCGCGTGCGCCAGCCGCGCCTGTGGGATTTCTACTTCGCGCTGCGCCGGAAGCAGCGCGTGTTCGAACTGGTCGACGTCGCGCGGATGACGCCGCTCGTGCACGTATCCTCGCGCTACCCGGCCAGCCGCGGCTGCCTCGCCATCGTGGCGCCGCTCGCGATGCATCCCGGGCAGCCGAACGGCGTGATCGCCTACGATCTCGACGTCGATCCCGCGCCGCTGATCGAGCTCGACGCCGACGACATCGCCGATCGCGTGTTCACGTCGCGCGCGGACCTGCCGGAGGACGTCGAGCGCATTCCGCTGAAGACGATCCATGCGAACCGCTCGCCCGCGCTGGCGCCACTGAGCGCGCTGAAGGGGATCGACCTCGCCCGCATCGCCCTCGATCCGGAGCGGGCGATGGCGCACCTGGACACCCTGCGCCGTACCGAGGGGCTCGTCGCCAAGCTGCACCGCGTATTCGCGCGCGGTGAAGCGCGCGCGCCGTCACCCGATCCCGAACTGGCGATCTACGAGGGCTTCCTTCCCGACACCGACAAGCGCCTGCTGCGCATGGTGCGCGAGACCCCGCCGCAACAACTCGGCGAGCGCGTCTTTCCATTCCGCGATTCGCGCTACGCGGAACTCCTCTTCCGCTATCGCGCGCGCAACTGGCCCGAGACGCTCGACGCCGACGAGCGCAAGCGCTGGAACGACTTCCGCGAACGCCGTCTCGACACGGCGACAGCCCTCACCGCGCTGACGCGCGAGGACTACCTGGCGACGATCGCGCGCCTGCGCGCGGATCCCGCGTTGCCGGCGGCACAGGTTCCTCTGCTCGATGCGCTCGAGCGCTGGAACGTGGAGATCGACGCTCTCTGAGAGGTGTCGCCCTGGGGGCAAAGGCGTCCCCCGCGGACCCGGCGTCGCGCCCTGGTCGACTTCAGCACGGGACGGACGCGGCGAGATGTCGACGCGTGCCGGCCGATCCGATCGCAGCGATCCCGAATGGATCGCGCGGATCGACAAAAAAAAGCGGCCATCGTCTCCGATGGCCGCTTCTGACGAGGAGCACAGACGCGACTCGATGCTCCAAGAGGGATAGCGGGAGGATCAGCCCTTCGCGTACGCGCTGAGGTCTTCCTTGATGCGAGCCGCCTTGCCTTCGAGGCCGCGCAGGTAGTACAGCTTGGCGCCGCGCACCTTGCCGCGACGCTTCACGACGACCGAGTCGATCGTCGGGCTGTGCGACTGGAACACGCGCTCCACGCCGAAGCCGTGCGAGATCTTGCGCACGGTGAAAGCGGAGTTCAGGCCGGCGTTCTTGCGCGCGATGACGACGCCTTCGTAGGCCTGCACGCGCTCGCGGTTGCCTTCCTTCACCTTCACGTTGACGATGACGGTATCGCCCGGGCTGAACTCCGGCAGCGAACGGGTCATCTGGGCGGCTTCGAATTGCTGGATAAGGTTCATCACATTCACCAAAGGGTCTGGTTTTCCTAGTCGCCGGATTCCCGACCCGGCATCGTCTTTCCTGCGTGCTCGTCCTGGAACTCCTCCAGCAACGCGCGGGTTTTCTTGTCCAGCGCCACCCGTTGCAGAAGATCCGGGCGTCGCAACCACGTTCGGCCGAGCGACTGCTTGAGGCGCCAGCGGCGGATCGCCGCGTGGTCGCCCGACAGCAGCACCGCCGGCACGTCGCCCCATTCGTCGCGCACGGGGCGCGTGTAGTGGGGACAATCCAGCAGGCCGTTCGAGAACGAATCCTGCACGGCCGAATCGGCGTCGTTCAACACACCTTCCTGCAAGCGCCCGATCGCGTCGATCAGGACCGCCGCCGCCAGTTCGCCCCCCGACAGCACGTAGTCGCCGATCGAGATCTCCTCGGCGACCGCGTGTTGCAGGAACCGCTCGTCCACGCCTTCGTAGCGTCCGCTCAGCAGCACCAGATGGTCGCGCTGCGCGAGTTCCGCCACCTTGGCCTGGTCGAGCCGCGTTCCCTGCGGACTCAGGTAAATGGCCTTCGCTTCCTCTGCTCCGCTCGCGGCGCGTATCGCTGCCAGCGCCCGGCGCAGGGGCTCGATCATCATGACCATGCCGGGACCGCCGCCGCAGGTCCGATCGTCGGCCTTGCGGTAGTTGCCGTCGGCGAAATCGCGCGGATTCCAGGTCGCGATTTCGATCAGGCCGCGCTCGAACGCCCGCCCGACCACACCGATCTTCGTGCTGCTCTCGATGAACTCCGGGAACAGCGTGATGACGTCGATGCGCATGATCATTCTTGCGCTCGTCCATGATCGCGAGAATCCAGACGCGGGCATCCTGCCCGCACTCCATCGATTCGGAACTTCAGAACTCCGGATCCCAGTCGACCGTGATGCGGCCCGCCTCGAGATCCACCGTCTCGACGTATCGACCGGGCAGGTACGGGAGCAGGCGTTCGCGCTCTCCGTCCCTCACGATCATCACGTCGTTCGCGCCGGTCGCGATCAGATGCGATACGCGACCGAGCGGCACACCGTCCAGCGTCACGACCTCGAGTCCTTCGAGATCGGACCAGTAGAACTCGCCGGGTTTCAGCTTCGGCAAGGCCGAGCGCGCCACCCAGATTTCCGTGCCGATCAGCGCCATCGCCGCATCGCGGTCGCCGACGCCGGGGATTTCGGCGACGATCCCTTTGCCTTGGACGCGTCCGCGGCAACCCTGGATCGTCGTCTCATTTCCCGCCGAGCGCATCCGCCACGGTTGGTAGCGGAAAATCTGCATTCTCGGCTCGGTGTACGACTCGAGCTTCAACTCGCCGCGCACACCATGAACGCCTACCACGCGACCCAGCAGGACGAGTTTTTCGCCCGCCCCGCCGTTCGTCATCAGGCGGCAGCGGCGTTCTGCTTGCCGGCTTCCTTGAAGAGCGCGCGGACCTTGTCGGTCATCTGCGCGCCCTTCGCCACCCAGGCATTGACCTTGGCGGTGTCGAGCTCCAGGCGCACTTCCTTGCCCGCGGCGACCGGATTGAAGTAACCGACGCGCTCGATGTTGCGGCCGTCACGCGCGTTGCGACCGTCGGCCACGACGATGTGATAGAACGGACGCTTCTTGGCGCCGCCACGGGAAAGGCGAATCTTGACCATTGTAGCTCTCTGAATTTTCTAGGATTTTCTGCCCGGGCGCGGCGAATCGCGTGGACCGCCCCAGAGGGAGCCGGGCATTCTAGCGGATTCGCGCGAAAAATAAAGCCCTGCACGGAGTTAGCGCTCTCCCTCCGCCCCCACCTTCTCTCCCCGATCGCACCGGACGGCCTGTTCGCGCTTCGCCGAAGCCGGCGTACCGGCGACGCCGACCGGCAGACAGAGACGGCGACATGCGCACGAAGTACTGCGCGAACAAGCACTCCTGGCCGTCCGCCCCGCTTTCGCGCTCCGCATTCTGCCCCAGTTCCCCTCCTGCCGGCAGGCACCGCTCGAAAACTGCCGCAATCCGTGGGATGCCGACAGCATGGGATACCGCAATCCCCGTGCCCCAGGGAGGGCACGGGGCCGCTCCGGCTACTCGGCGCGATCGTAGGCGAACTGGATGCCGGCCGTGCCGCCCGTCTCGATGAACAGGTCGATGAACTGCGGAACGGTGTCCTTGCGGTTCCAGTCGCGCTGCAGTTCGCAGAACAGCTGCGGCACGCTGATCATCCTGCCGCCCGCCTGCTCGATGCGACGCAGCGCCATCTCGTGCGCGGCTACGGATGTCCCGCCGACCGCGTCGGCTACGACGTATACCTCGTAGCCTTCGCGCAACGCGTCGAGCGCCGGGAACGTCAGGCAGGCTTCGGTCCACAACGCGGTCATGATGAGCTTCCTGCGCCCTGTGGCCTCGACCGCCTTGCGGAACTCGACGTCTTCCCACGAATTGATCGTGGTGCGGTCGTAGGTCGGGAACGCGCCGAGCACCTTGCGCAGTTGCGGGATCGGCGGCTTGTTGAGACCGGTTCCGACGTTGACCGTCGAGTGCACGATCGGCAGGCCGTAGGCGACCGCCGCCTTCGACACGCCGACGATGTGGTCGACCAGCAACTGCCGGTCCATCGACGCAATCGAGTTGACCTGCACCGGCTGGTAGTCGATGACGATCAGTGCCGCGTTCTGCGGCGTGAGCAGATCGTCCTTCCTGGGATCGCGAATGGGTTCGCTGGCCATGGAGCCTCTCCGTTCATGTGGGGATGTGCCGGAAGCGCGGCACGCGCTGGACCGGCGCGCACGGCATGCGACCGTGCGCGCCGAGGATTCATGCCGGCCGCGCCCCCGGCATGCGGCCGAAGCGGCCGCCTTCGAAATCCGTGATGGCCTGGCGGATTTCCTCCTGGGTGTTCATCACGAAGGGCCCGTAGCCGACGATCGGCTCGTCGATCGGCTCCCCGCTGAGCAACAGGAAGGTCGCGTCACCATTCGCCTCCACGCTGACGTCGCCCTGCCCGCGGTCGAACGTGACCAGTTGCGCCTCGCGCGCGACGGCGTTGTCGTTGACCTGCACGGTCCCGCGCAGCACGGCGAGCGCCAGCGTGCGCCCCTCGGCGACCCGGAACGTGGCGCTGTGGCCCTGGCGCAGGCGCACGTCCCACACGTCGATCGGCGTGAAGGTCCGCGCCGGACCGCGGTGGCCGGCGTACTCGCCCGCGATGACGCGGACCCGGCCCGCATCGCTCGGCAGCGCGACGGACGGGATTTCCGCGTCCAGCAGCGTCTGGTAGCCCGGCGCGGCCATCTTGTCCCGGGCCGGCAGGTTCACCCACAGCTGCACCATCTCNNNGTCATCCACTGCACGTCACCCGGCCCGATCTTGCCGCCGGCACCGATGGAATCGCGATGCTCGACCTCGCCCTCGTAGACGATCGTGACGGTCTCGAAGCCACGGTGCGGATGCTGGCCGACGCCGCGCCTGGCCGACGTCGCTTCGAACGCATGCGGCCCGGCGTAGTCGAGCAGCAGGAACGGACTCAGATGCCGGCCCTGCGTGTCGTAGGAGAACATCGAGCGCACCGGAAACCCGTCGCCGACCCAATGGCCGCGAGGCGCGCCGTACACACCGATCACCTTTCTCATGACCTTCTCCGATGAGGTCGCCGGTCGGCGCCTCTTGCATGGCGGACAAGGTAGTCGCGAGACAATTGATCCGGTAGGCGGCAAAATCCGCCATCAGCGTTCCACTGACAGGACACTGGAGCCGATGCAGGACCTCAACGACCTGTACTACTACGCCCAAGTCGTCGAGCACGGCGGTTTCGCGCCAGCCGGCCGCGCCCTGGGATTGCCGAAATCCCGGCTGAGCCGGCGCATCGCCCTGCTGGAGGAACGCCTGGGCGCGCGCCTGCTGCAACGCTCGACGCGGCACTTCTCCGTCACCGAGATCGGCCAGACGTACTACGCGCATTGCAAGGCGATGCTGGTCGAGGCGGAGGCGGCCCAGGAAGCCATCGACGTCAACCGGGCGGAGCCGCGCGGCATCGTGCGCCTGACCTGCCCCGTCGCCCTGCTCGACACGCGCGTGGACGCGATGCTGGCCGCGTTCCTGGTCGCCCACCCGCGCGTGGAACTGTACGTGGAGTCGACCAACCGGCGCGTCGACGTGATCGGCGAAGGCATCGACATCGCGATCCGCGTGCGGCCTCCGCCGCTCGAGAACAGCGACCTCGTCATGCGCGTGTTCGCCGACCGCGGACAGTCGCTGGTGGCGAGCCCGGAACTGGTCCGGCGATGCGGCTTGCCCGGGTCGCCCGCGGACCTGGCGCGCTATCCGAGCCTCGCGCTCGGCTCGCTGCAGGGCGGTCATGCCTGGCAACTGCACGGGCCCGACGGCGCGCGGGCGGAAATCCACCACCAGCCACGGCTGGTCAGCGGCAGCATGCTGCTGTTGCGCACCGCCGCGCTGGCCGGCGCCGGCGTGGTGCAGCTGCCGACGATGATGGTCGGCGAGCAACTCGCCACGGGCCGACTGATCGACGTGCTGCCGCAGTGGGCGGCGCGGCGCGAGATCATCCACGCCGTCTTCGCGTCGCGCCGCTGCCTGCTGCCGTCGGTGCGCGCGCTGCTCGACCACCTGGCCGCGCGCTTCGCGGACCTTCGGGAGGACTGAACGCCGTCAGCGCGGCGGCATGAAACCGCCGCCGCCCATGCCCTTCATCGCCGAGCTCATCTGGCGCATCAGCCCCTTGAGGCCGCCGCTGCCGAGCTTGGACATCATCTTTTCCATCTGCTGGTACTGCTTCAGCAGGCGGTTGACGTCGGCCGGCTGTGTGCCGGAACCGCGCGCGATGCGCGCGCGGCGCGAACCGTTGAGGAGGTCCGGATGCCGGCGCTCCTTCTTCGTCATCGAGCCGATGATCGCGATCATGCGATGCACTTCCCGGTCGTTGACCTTCGACTTCACGTTCTCGGGCAGGCTCGACACGCCCGGCAGCTTCTCCATCAACGAGGCCATGCCGCCCATGTTGACCATCTGCTCGAGCTGGTCGCGCATGTCGTTGAGGTCGAAACGCTTGCCCTTGATGACCTTCTCGGCGAGCTTGCGCTGCTTTTCCTGGTCGACGCTCTGCTCGACCTGCTCGACCAGCGACAGCACGTCGCCCATGCCGAGGATGCGCGTCGCGATGCGGTCCGGATGGAACGGCTCGAGGCCGTCCGGCTTCTCGCTGACGCCGATGAACTTGATCGGGCGGCCAGTGACGTAGCGCACCGACAGCGCCGCGCCGCCGCGCGCATCGCCGTCCGTCTTGGTCAGCACCACGCCGGTCAGCGGCAGCGCCTCGGAGAATGCCTTGGCCGTGTTCGCCGCGTCCTGACCGGTCATCGAGTCGACCACGAACAAGGTCTCGACCGGATTCAGCGCCGCGTGCAGCGCCTTGATCTCGGCCATCATCTCCGCATCGACGTGCAGGCGGCCGGCGGTGTCGACGAGCAGCACGTCGGCGAAGTTCTTCTTCGCCGCGTCCAGAGCACCGGTCGCGATCGCGACCGGATCCTGTTCGCCCGTGGACGGGTGGAACAGCACGTCGACCTGCTCGGCCAGCGTGCGCAACTGCTCGATCGCGGCGGGGCGATAGACGTCGCAGCTGACGACCATGACCTTCTTCTTCCGGCGCTCCTTCAGGAAACGCGCGAGCTTGGCGACGGTGGTGGTCTTGCCCGCACCCTGCAGGCCGGCCATCAGCACGATCGCCGGCGGGGCGGCGGCGAGGTTGAGATCGGTGTTGGCGCTGCCCATGACCGCGGTCAGCTCGTCGCGCACGACCTTCACCAGGGCCTGGCCCGGCGTCAGGCTGCGCAGCACTTCCTGGCCGAGCGCCTTGACCTGCACGCGCTGGATCAGCGCCTGCACGACCGGCAGCGCGACGTCGGCCTCGAGCAGCGCGATGCGCACCTCGCGCAGGGACTCGCGGATGTTCGCCTCGGTCAGCCGCCCCTTGCCGCGCAGGCGCTGGACGGTGGCGGAAAGACGTTGGCTGAGCGACTCGAACATGGGCGGACCGGCAGGGCGGGGAAACGGCGGATTGTATCGGGATTTTCGTATCGAGCACCTTTTGCGCAGCGGCACCCTCGCGGCATCCGTGCAATGCGCCGGTATCGGAACCGAGGCGCGCATGGCGCCATTCCGCTGCTCGACCGGCTCGCCTCGGAGCCATCCGCCATGCGGACGCCCGCACACGGCAAGGCCCCGCGGCCGGAACAGGCCATTCGAGGAGCCTCGTCGTTCCTGCGAAGGCGGTAGGTGCTTTTCGACGACCAATCCGTCTCCGTCACGCCCGCGATCGCATTGGGGCCGGGCGCTGGATTGCGCCTGCTGCGTGAATGACGAGGTTTCTCGAGGCGCTCGAACCCGGATCCCCAATCCCGGCGTCTCATGCGACACTGCGCGGATGCTGATTCCCTCCGTCGCCCTGCTCGCGATCGCACTCTATTTCGTCGCAGCAGGCCTGCTGGCGCGGCCGCTGCTCAGCGGCGGCGAGCCGTTCAACCGCAGCGCCGACGCCGTCGCCGCGCTGGCCGTCGTCGCCCACGCCGGGGTACTGCTCGGCATGCACCCGGGCGCGCTGGACCTGCATTTCTTCGCCGCGCTGTCGCTGGTGGGCTGCGTAGTCGCCGCACTGACCCTGATCGTCAACCTCACGCGCCCGGTCGCGGCACTCGGCGTCCTCGTCTTCCCGCTGGCCGCCCTGCTGCTCGGCATCGACGTGTTCGCCTCGCCACGCACCGCGCCGATGGCCATGGACTGGCAGATCAAGCTGCACGTGACGGTCGCCCTGCTCGCCTACGGCGTGCTGTCGGTCGCCGCGCTGCTGGCGATCCTGCTCGCGCTGCAGGAACGCGCGCTGCGCCATCGCCAGTTCGGCGCCTGGCTGCGCGCGCTGCCGCCGCTGACGCTCACCGAGGCGCTGCTGTTCCGCCTGATCGGCGCCGGCTTCGTCCTGCTCAGCCTGACCCTGCTGAGCGGCATCCTGTTCGTCGACAACCTGTTCGCGCAGCACCTGATCCACAAGACCGTGCTGTCGATCGTCGCCTGGGCCGTCTTCGGCGCGCTGCTGATCGGCCGCTGGCGTTACGGCTGGCGCGGACGCCGCGCCGTGAACCTCACGCTGACCGGCATGGCCATCCTGCTGCTGGCGTTCTTCGGCTCGAAGTTCGTGCTCGAAGTGGTCCTGCGCCGGACCGTCTGATTCCGCCGGCCGGAGCGCGCACCGGCTCAGGCCAGCGCCTTCGTCTCCTGCACGTCGCACACGGGCGCTTCGCACCGCTTCCAGACGAAGCGCCGCCGTGCCTCGTGGTAGCTGCGGTCGGCGCCGAAGAAATTGCGGCGCATCTCGGCCAGTTCCTCCTCGGCGTAGCGATCCAGCGGCTTCGCCAGTTCGTCCTGCTCGCGCTGTCGCGCCTTCAGCGCCAGTGCTGCGCGATAGCGATGGCCGGCGAGTTCCGGACCGACGATGCGCAGCACGCGCTCGACGACCTCGTCGCCCTCGAACGCCGCGTCGATCAGGCCGATGCGCGCAGCGCGCCCGGTGCCGAGCGGCTGCAGGGAATCGGTCAGGTGGCGGGCCGTGGCCTCGCCGACACGGCGCGGGATCAGGTACGTCCAGAATTCCGAGCCGTACAGGCCGCCCATGCGCTTGTAGTGCGGATTCAGCACCACCCCGGCGCGTGCGTAGACACGATCCGCCGCCAGCGCGAGCGTGACGCCTCCGGCGCCCGCATTGCCCTGCAGCACGGAGAACACGAGCTTGTTGCCGGTGGTCGCGATCTCGCGCACCAGCGCGTTCATCGCGAGGATGTTGCGCCAGGACTCCTCGCCCGGATCGTCCGCCGCCTCGATCGCGTTGAGGTCGATGCCGTTGGACCAGAAATCGCCGCCGCCGCAGAGCACGACCGCGCGCGTCGGCCGGCCGCGCGCGTACCGGTACGCCGCGAGCAGGCGCTCGCAGTGCTGCGTGTTCATCGCGCCGTTGAGGAAGTCGAAATGCAGCAGGCCGAAATGGCCGCATTCGCGATAGCGGATTTCCTGCCAGGTGGCCCGTTCCGGCGCATCCTGCGGCGCCAGCACCGACTCCGGCAGGGCCTGCACCCGATCGCCGAGGACCTGGACCGACGGCAGCTTGATGCCGTCCTTGCGACGCAGGTGCGTCAGCCAGACCGCGCCGTCGCCGGTGGCGATGCAGACGGCGCCGTCGCGCTGCGCCAGCAGGGCGCCGGGCACGCCGCGCAGGAGCCCTTCCTCGTGCGCCCCGAACACGTGAAACGATTCGCCGGCGACGCGCGCCAGGGTACCGGGTGCGCTGTCGCCGGAACGGATGCATGCGAGGATGCGCGCTGTCGGCTCCTTCCAGTCGAAGCGGCGGTCGGCCTGCCGGCACGAAGGACGCTCGCTGCCGCGCCTCAGGTCGGCGGCGAGGCGCGCAGGCTTTCCGCCGCGTTCGAACCGCTCCACCGCCCGCAGGACGGCGTCGAACGCGGCCTGCGTCGTCTCGCGGCGATAGAGCGTGCTCTTGCCGACACCACGCATCGGGAACGCCGCGTGCGCCCAGACCGGGCCGCCGTCGAGTTCGGCGCGCGCTTCCAGCACCGTCACGCCCCACTCGGCCGCGCCGTCGAGGATGGCCCAGTCGATCGCCGACGGGCCACGATCGCCGGGGATGCCCGGATGCACGATCAGGCAGGTCCAGCGCTTCCACACCGAGTCGGGAATCGCGCGCTTGAGCATCGGCGCGACGATCAGCGCCGGATTCGCCGCCTGCGCAGCAGCCTCCATCGCCTCGCCACCGGAGACTTCGGCGACCACGATCTCGTGGCCGCGCTCCTCCAGTTCGACCTGCAGGCGTTGCGACAGGCTGTTGTGCCGCGTTCCCAGGAAAAGAATGCGCATCGGTATCCCCTGTTCCACCTCGTTCGATCAGCCTAGCCGAGCGGGGCAGCGTGAAGGATGACGCATTGCGCATTTCTATACTTTTCTCCTCATGCCTCCCAGGCGGCGGACAAGGCCTCGCCGAGACGGTCGACGGCGACGATGTCCATGTCGCCGAGCCGCGTCTTCTTCGGCGCGTTCGCCTTCGGCACGATCGCCCGGCGGAAGCCGTGCGTGGCGGCCTCCTTCAGGCGCTCCTCGCCGTTCGGCACCGGGCGGATCTCGCCGGACAGGCCGACCTCGCCGAACGCGACGGTCTTCTCCGGCAGCGGCCGGTCGCGAAAACTCGACAGGACCGCGAGCAGCACCGGCAGGTCCGCCGCGGTCTCCTGCACGCGGATGCCGCCGACGACGTTGACGAACACGTCCTGGTCGTAGACGGCCGCGCCGCCGTGCCGGTGCAGGACGGCGAGCAGCATCGCCAGGCGGTTCTGCTCGAGGCCGAGCGCGACGCGGCGCGGATTGCCGAGCGAACTCTGGTCGACCAGCGCCTGCACCTCGACCAGCAGCGGCCGCGTGCCCTCGCGCGTGACCATCACCGCGCTGCCGGCGGTCGGCTGCGCATGCGCGGACAGGAAGATCGCCGACGGGTTCGGCACTTCGCGCAGGCCCTTGTCGCCCATCGCGAACACGCCGAGTTCGTTGACGGCGCCGAAGCGGTTCTTGAACGCGCGCAGCACGCGGAAACGGCTGCCCGACTCGCCTTCGAAGTACAGCACCGCGTCGACCATGTGCTCCAGCACGCGCGGACCGGCAATGCCCCCCTCCTTCGTGACGTGGCCGACGAGGAACACGCTGGTCGCGGTTTCCTTGGCGAAACGCACCAGCCGCGCGGCCGCTTCGCGCACCTGCGACACCGAACCCGGCGCGGCAGTCAGCGTCTCGGTCCAGATGGTCTGGATCGAATCGACGATCAGGACCTCGGGCCGCGCGTTCGCCGCTTCGGCGAGGATGCGCTCGATCGAGGTCTCGGCGAGCGCTTCCAGCCCGTCGAGCGCGATGCCGAGCCGCTGCCCGCGCGCGGCGACCTGCGCCAGCGACTCCTCGCCGGTCACGTACAACCCGCGCAGGCGTCGGCCCAGCGTGCCGAGCATCTGCAGCAGCAGGGTCGACTTGCCGATGCCGGGATCGCCGCCGATCAGCACGACGGAACCGGAGACGAGCCCCCCGCCGAGCACCCGGTCGAGTTCGCCGATGCCGGTCGCGCTGCGCCGCTCGGCTTCCGCCGCGACGCTGGCCAGTTGCGTGACCCTCGCCGCGCCGGCGGCTCCCGCATAGCCCGTGCGCGATGCCGCGACCGATTTCGCCGCCGGCTGCACGACGAACTCGCTCAACGTGTTCCACGCGCCGCATTCGACGCACTGCCCCTGCCACTTCGAATGTTCCGCACCGCACTCGGTGCAGACGTAAGCCGTCTTCGCCTTCGCCATTGCCTCTCCGTTCTCGCGTCCGTGCCGTTCGCGGCGCAAGCACCGGATGCGATCCTAGGGGGAACGCCGGCGCAGAGGAACGGCACCGGCCCGTCGCGCATGCTGTGCCAGCTCCGTCGCAGGCGACGAGACGATCACCGCTCCGGCAGCGTACCGGTGCCGCCGGAGGCCGTCGCATCGGCTGCCCGCTCGCGGACGCGCGCCATCAGGTCCGCGGCCATTTCGGCCAGCAGCGCCAGTTCGCCCTCGGCCAGCTCGCGCGGAGCGGAATCCATGATGCACAACGCGCCGAGCGCACGTCCCTTGCGGTCGCGGATCGGCGTCCCGGCATAGAAACGGATGCCGTGCCGGAGCAGCAGCGGGCTGTCGGCGAAGCGGGGATCGCGCGCGAGATCGGCGACGACCACGTCGGCATCCCCGGCGACGACGCGGGAACATAGGGACGACTCGCGCGGCACGCCGCCCGCCGTGCCGACGAGCGGGCTGGACGGCTTGTGCACGCGGTCCGCCCCGACCCACGAGACTTCCGCGTACTCGGCATCGAAGGCATTGACCGCGCGGCGAATGGTTTCCGCGTACAGGTCCCGGTGCTCCGGCCTCAACGCTCCACTGTCGTGCAGCGCCTGCACCCGCACCGCGTCGTCCTGCGGATCCAACCCTTCGGCAGGTCCTTCCCATCGCCCCTGCAACAGGTGGTCCACGTGCAGCAGCAGGCTGCCCAGGTCGGACACGATCGCATCGACGCCGAGCCTCCGCCGCATGTCCTCGTCCAGCATCGCGGCGGAGGCGTTCCATGCCGCGACGACGATGCGCACGCGGGGCGCCCGCCGGCGCAGGCGGCGCGCGATCAGACGCACGCGCGCCTGCGGCCGCGTGCCGAATACGGAGA
>DBMH01000206.1:0-3501 GCA_002297645.1 Rhodanobacteraceae bacterium UBA703
GCGCGCCGACGCCGGGGGCCGCCCTGTTGGCGACCACGATCATGTGCGCATTGGGGAAGCCGAGGTTGGCGACGGGCGTCGGGTCGGGCACGCCGCATTCGGGAGCGCTGATGAAGGACGGGTGCGTCTCCGCGCTCGGGTTGCCGCCGGCGAAGAAGGTGGAATTCCGCGTCTCCTCGACGTGGTACTCGACCACGAGGTCATCCTGCGCGGCATCCACGAGCAGGCCGGTCACGGGGATCGTGGCGGTGTTCATCTGTCCGAGCACCGTGACGCTCTCCGAAGCGCCCAGGGGACGCAGCAGGTGAAGCGGAATCGTGTCGACCGGTGTCGCGTGCGCGAGTGCGTGAAGCCGGACCGTGACGGGCGCCGTTCCCGTCTCGGCGCCGACCGTCACGCTCTCGATGCGCAGCGACGACGGCGCGCCGTGCTCGGCCAGGTAGAAACGCCGCCACCAGCTCTGGCTGGCGGTGTAGCCGTTCTGCTCGTCGGAGCACGACACGCCGCCTTGCGCCACCGGCGTGTTGTCGCCCATCTGCGCAAGCGCGAGCGCGCCCAGTACGGTCGACGGGGCGCGGGCAACCTCGGTGGTGGCCGGCGCGCGCTGCAGCGAGGCCGCGCCCGCGGTGCCGGCGACGAACAGGCCGGCGAGGGAAAGGGAAAGCATCTTCATGAGCGAGGATCCGCAGGAGAGGGCCGCGCGCCGCTCGGGCAGGCGCGGGGACGGGGAAAGGGCACGAGGCGACGCACTCATGGCGTGCCCTCGAAGCCGTCGCGGAAGATCGTGCCGTCCGGCAGCACCGTCAGCACGACCGGCACGCGCTGCATCGCGCGCGCGGGATCGTTGCTGGCCACGCACAGCTGCGCGGCGTGGGTCCCTTCGGCGAGGCCGGCGGTGTCGAACGCCAGCGTGACCGATGCCGAGCCGCCGGCAGGTACCGAACCACCCGCCTGGCCCAGCGTGAGCCACGGCGCGCCGGCCGGAGCGATGCAGTCGTTGTCCGGCTTCGAACCCGTGGCGCGGATCAGCGCGTTGCCGCCGCGCGCCGCGTAGGTCGAGTAGTCCTCGACGAACATCTGCACGCGATTGGCGGAGAGATCGTCGAGATCGGGCGCGCCGTCCTCCATCGAGGCGAGCCAGGAATGGCCGAACACCGGTGCCGACGTATCCAGCGCGATCGGGAACCGTTCCGCGATGCCGCCACGCGCATAGGTCGTTTCGAAGCCGACGTAGATGTCGCCGTCGCCCGGCACACGGAAGTCGGTCGGGAACGAGATGAACTGGCCCTCGCTCGTGATCGTCGCCGGGTGGTCGGTGCCGAGGCGCACGGCGTTGCCCGGGTCGCCGTCGGCGTCCGCGTCGTAGTAGGCGACCAGGGTGATCGGGCGCCCGAGCAGCCTTCCGGCGTTCTCGGCCGGAAACAGCACTGAAATGCCGTCGATGGTGAAGGCGCCGGTACCGGCCGGCGCGGCGAACCGGTTGAGCCAGACGGCGGCTTGCTCGGTGTACTGGTAGCTGAACGGCATCGCGACTTCGTACCCGCCGTCGTCGAGTGCGAATTCGAGCGCGGCACCCGTCACGTCGGACGGGCCGGCGCCCGTGGCCGGACGGGAACGCGGCTGCAACGGAACGTCGCGCCCGCGCGCCGGCGCGTTCAGCTCGAACTGCAGCGTCTCGTCGCCGGAATTGCCGATCTCCAGCACCGCCTGCCCGGCATGACCGGTCGGCAGCGACAGGCGGACGGGGGACGGACCCAGACGGGCGCTCGGCGGCCGGTGCGCCTCCAGCGCGAAGACGTCGCCACCGGCGGAAAAGGAGCCGATGATCGCCGACCGTCCGGACAGGGCGATCCAGTTGCCGAAGAAGCCGTAGTCGAGGCTTTCCGGCGAGGTCAGTCGTCCGTGCCGGACCCACGCATCGCCGCGCCGTTCGTAAACCTGGGCGACGCCCTGCTGCACCAGTCCGCCGGTGTAGAAGGTCTGCGGCCCGCCGGCGATCGCCAGATCGCCGGAGAGGGCGACGCTGGTGCCGAGCGTGTCGAAATAACCCGTGCCGGCGAGCGACGGCAGCGCCTGCGCCACCCGCCACAGGCCGTTGCTGCGCTGGAGCATGTGGACGACGCCGGGCAGGGTGTCGCCGGAGATTTCCCGCGGCGCGCCGACGATCGCGCTGTCGCCGTCCAGCGCCAGCGAATAGCCGAATTCGATCCGTTCGGACATCTCCGTCGGAAACAGCTTCTGGGTCTGCTTCCAGACCCCGTCCCGGCGCTCGAAGACGTAGACCAGGCCGTGATAGGGGACGTCGCGGTTGCGCGTCGCGCGGCGCGCACCGATCAGCAGGGTATTTCCCTGCAGCGCGATGGCATTGCCGAACTCGTCGCCGGCGCGGGCGTCGTCGGCGACCAGCTTCTGCGTCTGCCGCCAGCCGCTGCCGTCGTCGCCGAACAGGTAGACCGCGCCTTGCTTGGCGTGCCCCGGATCGGGCTGGTAGGCGAACGCACCGACCGCGACCGTCCCGCCGTCGACGGCGACGCTGGTGGCGAACGTGGCCGTGGTCGGTCCGTAGGAACCGGGAGCGCCGTCGTCCGGCGTCAGGCGCGCCGTTTCGATCCAGACGCCGTCGCGGTCCTCGAAGACGTAGGCCGCCGGCGCTACGCCGGACGCGTCGCCTTGTGCCGGGTCCGGTGGAGCGAGGTTGGGACCGTTCGAGCGGAAGGACTCGCCGATCACGGCACGCGAACCGCGCACCGCGATGGCGCTGCCGAAGTAGAGCCTGAACTCGGGGTCCGCGGGCTGGCTGGAAACGAGCGTCTGGTGCTCGACCCATTGCCCGGCGTCCTTGCGGTAGACGTGGACCTGGCTCAGGTCGCCGATCAGGGCGACATCGTCCGTCATCGCGATGTCGGCGCGCAGGGCACTGCCGTCCGCGGGTGGCGTGACGCGCTGGCCCGTCCAGACCAGGGGCGAATCCGCCACGGCGGCGGGAACCGGCGCGGACGGAGCGGAAGCACCGCCCTCGGATGCGTCCGGGACCGGAAGGGCCGCGCGGACGGGATGGAGCCCCAGCCCGGCCCAGGCCGCCAACAGGGGTATGACGAGTCGCTTCATTTGCAGGGTTCCCCGGAAAACTCGAAGAGGACGCCGGCAGGCGCCCGGTGGATGAGGCGTGGGAACCTAGCGGGAGAAGCGGAGAGGCGCATTTGCGCTACCGCTCGGGAAGCTTCCCCGGGACCTTACCGGCGGTTCGCGGACCCGCGAGAACCTTACCGGCGGCTCACGGAATGGCGGGATCCCGGAACCGGGCACCGGCGGGAGGCCGGGTCACTCCGAACCGATGCGGCCGGAGGCCGGTCCGGTGCCATCGCCTGCCGCGACCGGAACGGGAGCGAGCGCCAGCGCCGGCGGAATGCGACGCTCGCCGGCCAAGGACTGCGCCGCGGCCAGCGCACGCCGCCACGGCTCCGGCTGGCCCAGCGCATGGTAGAGCCGGACCTGCAGCAG
>DBMH01000206.1:3578-4159 GCA_002297645.1 Rhodanobacteraceae bacterium UBA703
AGACTCGCCGGCGTTGCCTTCGAGGCGGCCTCCAGGGCCGCGTCGAAGTACCGGGCGGCGGCCTCGGGGGAATCGCCCCGGGCACTCGTCAGCGCCTCTGCCAGGCGGAGGCGGGCGACGACGTCGGGATGGGTGGACCCGCCCGCCCACTGGACGAACGTCCGCAGGACGTCTCCCGCCTCTGCGGCCCGCTGCTGCGCCAGCAGGGCGCGGACGTGAAGGAGGGCCGCCTCGGACCGCCGCTTCGCGAAGTGCACCGCGGCCAGGGCCGGCTTCGAGCGCAGTTCTTCGGCGTAGGCGACCAGGCGTGCCGCCTCGGTCGCGTCTCCCCGCTCGAATGCCAGTTGCGCGAGCAGCAGCTGGGCATTCGAATGGCGATCCGCCGGTGCCGCCGGATCGAGTCCCGCCCGGACGGCGAGGAGTCTCCGCTCCGCCTCCTCGAAGCGTCCGCCCGCGAGGTCCGCGCGGCTGATGTGCAGGGCGAGTACCGGATCGGCGCGCCCGTCCGGCGGAGCCTTCTCGATGCTTTGCAGCGCCCGCGATGCGGTCGCGAGCGCAGCCGGCGTGTCGAGCAGGTCCAG
>DBMH01000206.1:4264-4504 GCA_002297645.1 Rhodanobacteraceae bacterium UBA703
GAGGCTGTCGCCGATCATCTCCATCGCGATGCGCGCCTGGGCGAAGTCGGCGTCCGCCTCGGACCAGTGCGCCAGCATGACCCGGGCAGCCCCGCGATTGCGCAGCGCGGAACTGTAGTTCTCCGCCGAATGCCCTTTCCTGGCCGCCTCGACGCCGGCGTCGAGATGCACCAGCGCCTCTGCGGGATGCCCGGTCCGGGCCAGGACCGCGCCCCAGCCCTGCAGGACGCTCGAACGCAG
>DBMH01000035.1 GCA_002297645.1 Rhodanobacteraceae bacterium UBA703
CGAGCAATCGCACTTCGGCTTCTGGCGCTCCATTGAGTCGACCACACCGCCGCCGGCGTTGCGTCGCGCGAGGCTGGCGCACGATCCGACAAGCCAGCCGCTCACTCGTGGACTTCTCCTTCCGCAACCAGCCCACCGCCTCGCGGCGCTGTGCCGGCGTCACCACTTTTTTGCCACGACTTCCTTCATCAACTCGAGCTCCAGGCTCTGATTCGCATACATCCGCTTCAGCCGCGCGTTCTCCTGCTCCAGCTCACGCAGGCGCTGCATGTCCGACACGCTCATCCCGCCGTACTTGGAACGCCACGCATAGAACGTCGCCGCGCTGATGCCGTGCTTGCGCGAGACCTCCGCCACCGCCAACCCGGCCTCCGCCTCCTTCAAGATCTCCGCGATCTGACTCTCTGTGAACTTCGACTTGCGCATGGAAACCTCCGTTGGGGAGAGTTTCCAGAAATCCTTGGACTCACTCTACGGGGGAAGGACCAAATGAATCGATGGGCGCTCCCCTTCTTTGCGCTCTATTCGGACGAGCACCCTGTGGATTCGCTTGGACTCACTGGACGCAAGCTCAAGAACATGAAGGGAGGGATTGATCGGCGGGAAAAGCGGCATACATGGAGTGGCAATACGAGATGCTTCAAAGCATGCCATACGAGCATCACGCTGCGGGCTCGATATCTGGCGCAAGAGCAGCGGAGATGACCGAAACCCTGACGCCCCAGTCGGGCTTGTAGGAAATCTCCTACATTATTTTCCGAACGCATCCATTCAGAGCTGCACCCTGCCCTTCCTAGACTCAACCGCCACCAGGTCTGATCACGGGGAAGCATGCCATGCGGAAGGCATTGGGAAAGGGATCGTCGGCTCTCGGGTTCTTTGTCGCGGTGGCGCTGGCGCTATGCCTTCACGCCGGTGCTGTCGCAGCGGACGACCCGCCAAGAGAACCGGCCACGCCGCTGACGCCGACGGACCATGGTGGCGCCATCAATCAAGCCGCACGCGAAACCATTCCGCAGAACGAAACCTATGGCTACGACCAGATCGGCGATTCCGTGGACATGTACACGGGCCGATTGGCGATTCGCCAGACCGACCTCGTCATACCGGGCATCGGTCCGGACATCCGCATCGAGCGCGAATGGGTGGGTGCCGATGCGACGTACGCCAGCGCGAACCTGTTCTCCGAGTTTGCGGACTGGGCCTTGAACATTCCGCGCATCGAAGGCGCGGTGCCGGTACAGAACAACTCGGCGAACTGGCCGAACAATCGCTGCAGCGCCTTCGACCAGATCAACTTCTCGGTCCAGACGTGGCCGGGAGCGCTGATCAACCTCGGCTTCACGATCGACTACGGTGGAAAGCAGCAGCCTCTCGTTCGGGCCGCGTCCGGAATCTTCCCATCCGGAACCGTGGCGGCCACCAGCGATTTCGTCGCGGTCAGTTGCGTCACCTCGATCGCCAACGGCTCCGGGGAAGGCTTCCGCGCCACGTTGCCGGACGGCACGCAGATCCTGTTCAACCAGCTCAGGTACCTGCCGACCTCGCCGGTCACCTACCCCGTCAGCTTTCCCGATGGAAGCTACCAGTGGTTCCCGCGCGCGCGCGCCATCATGTACGCGAGCAAGGTCACCGATCGCTTCGGCAACCACATCGACTACCAGTACGACGCGAACGGCCGGTTGACGTCAATTACGGGCAGCGACGGTCGCAGCGTCTCCTTCACCTGGGAGCAAAAGCGCAACGAGTTTCCCATCGTGGGAGGTAGTTTCTCTCCGACCTACCACGCCATCACCTCGATGACGGCGAACGGGAAAACTTGGAACTACCGCTACGACGAGTTCTCGCTCGAATACGCCCTCAATCTGTTCTCTCGCGGGCAAACGCTGCGGGAGATCACGCGTCCCGATAGCGGCAAGTGGACGTTCCACCTGACGGACGTCCTGGAACAGGTCCAGACCTCGCCGCTTGGCGGCGGAGGCTCGGCCGAGCTGACCGTGACTTCGCCTTCCAATGCGCTGGGAAAGTTCGTGCTCAGCTTCCTGCCGGGCGAAGGCAACTTCGCTCGCGGCGACGTTCCCATCGTCCAGTTCAACAGCTATGCGAACCTCGGCCCCAACTGGAGTTTCATCTACGCCAACTTCGGCATGGTCCTGTGCGACTCGAAGAACCTGACCGGCCCAGGGCTGTCGAGCCAGACCTGGACCTATTCGCGAGTGCACTTCCCCGACCTGAAGGGGTGGTACCACGGCAGTACGCCTGGCGCTACGGAGAAGGTCGTCACGGCCACTTCGCCGGAAGGCGTCGTCGACAAGTACACCTACAGCATTCTGTTCAACGCCAGCGAGGGCAACCTGCTCAAGCACGAGACGTTCGCGAACAGTTCCGCCACCTCGCCGATCACTTCTCGAACCTACACCTACACGGCGGGCACCTCGGTCGGAGCGACGAGCAACCCGATGCTCAACAGCGCGAGGAACGCGCAGGCCACGCGTCCTCAGACGACGACCATCGTCCAGGAGGGCACGACGTACAAGACCCAGTACACGACCTACGACCTCTACAACAATCCGACGACCATCGTCCGGTCCAATGACTTTACGAGCGCTGTCACCGAGGTGCGGAGCTACCGCAACGACGCATCAGGCTGGGTACTCGGAAAGCTGGAGAGCAGCAAGCGGGACTCCGTGACCTCGGAGTCCTACACGTTCTGGCCCAATGGCCAGATCAAGGAAGCCTATGCCTTCGGACTGAAGGTCCAGACGTACGCCTACAACGCCGACGGAACCCTGGCGTCGCAGACGGACGGCAACAACCACTCGACGTCGTTCTCGGACTACTACCGAGGCGTCCCGCGGACGACCGCCTATGCCGATGGCACCCAAACCATCCGGACGGTCAATGACGACGGCACCGTGGCGACGGTCAAGTCCCAGCGCGGCTACACCACGTCGTTCGGCTACGACGCCCTGGGCCGGCTGGCGTCCACCCAGTACCCCACCGGTGACACGGTCGCCTGGTCACCCCGGACGACGACGTACACCAACCTGACGGTCGCCGAGCTGGGCATGCCCATCGGTACCCGGCGCGTTCGCACCGTCGAGGGAAACCTGCAGCGCAGCGACTACCTGGATGGCCTACTACGTCTGGTCCTGCGAGAGGAAAAGGACACCGCGTCGAGCAAGACCATCTACCTTCGCAAGCGCTACGACTCGACGGGCCTGGTCACGTTCCAGTCCTACCCGTCCGAGACGTCCGGCGCCACGACCGGCATCAGCACGACCTATGACGCGATCGGTTGGGTGCGGCAGCGCTCGGCGGGGGGCGCGACGATCCAGAGCGTGGAGTACTTCGGAAACAACAGCCAGGAAGTCACCGACGGCAGCGGGAACGTCACCACGTACAGCTACCAGGCCTTCGGGGAGCCCGACCGTTCCCGCGTCGTCTTGATCGAGATGAAGGCGGAGGATCAGACCACCGCCATCGATCGCGACGTGTTCGGAAATGTCCTTTCCGTCGCGCAGTCAGGCAATGGCCCGCGCATCGCGCGCCAGTACCTCTACGACGACTACAAGAGGTTGTGCAAGGCCATCGAACCCGAGAGCGGACAGACCGTGACGGCGTACGACTCGGCCAGCCAGATCACCTGGACTGCCTCGGGACAGAGCGGCAGCACGACGGCCTGCAATCTCACGAGTATCCCGGCGAGCCAGAAGACGTCGTACACATACTCCGACGTGGGCCTCCTGACCGACGTCAAGTACCCGGACACAACGGGGAACGTTTCGATCGGCTACGACGACGACGGCAACATGACGTCGATGTCGAACCCGAGCGCGTCCTGGGTCTGGACCTAAAACCGTCGCGGGCTGCTGTCGACCGAGCAGGTGGCGATCGATACGCAGACATTTCTGCTGACGCATTCGTACAACAGCCAAGGCCTGCAAAGCAGCCTGACGTATCCAGACGGGGTCTCGGTTGCGTATTCGCCCGACGCCTGGGGCCGTCCCACCCAGATCGGCAACCTGGCCTCGAGCATCGCCTACTTCCCCAACAACGTCCCGCGCTCCTACACCTTGGCCAACGGAGCCAGCTATCTCGCCACACTCGACACCCGGCAGTGGCTCGAGTCGGCCACCCTGACCAAGGGCCAGCCTCTCCAGAAGCTCACCTACGGGTACAACGCCGACGGCGACCTCCGGAGCATCGTCGACGGCGTGAACGGCACGGACAGCGCCACCATGACCTACGACGGGCTCCATCGGCTGAGCACGGCCGTCGGATGCTGGGGGACGTATGGGTACGTCTACGACAGCAACAACAACATCACCGACCGGTTCGGTACGGACTCGCTGGCATATCGCTACGATGGCAACAACCGCCTCGTCCAGATCGACACCGGCGACGACATCTTCTTCGACGGATTCGAAGCACGCCCGACCTGCCCGAACCCCTCCATCGTCGCGCCGAGCACGTTCGAGTACGACGCACGCGGTCGCACGAAGTCCGGTGGCCGCATGGCGGTCGAGTCCCCCGAGCCGGGTCAGAGAATCCCGACCGGCTATACCTGGAACATGGCCAACCAGATGGCTGGCATCTCCGGCTTCGCCACGTACTCCTACGATGGCCGCGGCAACCGGGTGAAGTCGGTCGTGCTGGGTAGCACCGAGTATTCGGTCTACGACAAGGCCGGCAACCTGGTCCACGTGCAGAAGGGAACCACGAAGACCAACTACCTCACCTTGGCCAGCAAGCCCTTCGGGAAGCTGTCTGCCGGCACCGCGACCTTCCTGCACCCCGACCTCCTGGGGTCCCCACGCGCCGCGACGGACGCGGCGGGACAGGTTCTCTGGCGCGCGAACTTCGATCCATTCGGCGTCCGCGTCGGCGCCGGGACAGAGAAGATCGGCTACACCGGCCATGTGAAGGATCTCGGCGGCCTGACGTACATGCGGGCCCGCTACTACGATTCCGATACCGGCCGATTCCTCTCCACCGACCCGAAGTCATTCGATCCCAACAGCGCCGCGAGCGTCAATCGCTACACGTACGCGAACAACAACCCCTACAAGTACATCGATCCGGATGGGCGCGAAGCGGCTTGTGTATCGGCAGGCAAGGACTGCTTTGGTAGAACTGCGGAGCAGAGAGCATCAGTGCAAGCGCTGTTTGCAGCAATTGCGAGCGGCTTGGATACGTTGGATCGAGAAGTGTTCACCCCGATGGGACCAGCGGGGCTTCCGGAAAAGATGGCGGTGCTACCGATCATCAAAGTATTATCGAAACCTGCGACAGTAGAGACCAAAGCGGCAGCCAGATCCCTAGGCGATCTAACTGCAGCCGAGGTACAGCAGATCCAGAATGTTGTGAATCAGGCGGGGCGCCCCCTTGAGGTGGTCGGGTCAGCCGCAAGCGGTACCCGTAGGGGTGTAGGAACGGATCTTCCAATAGGAAAAGGCCCTGGCACTCGGAGTGATATTGACTATATCTCGCCGCCATCGAGTCAAAAGTATTTCGATGGACTTCAAGATCAGTTACCAGGAATTGACCCAAAGACTGGCATCATTCCCGGCGCCCCCAATCCGAACATTGGCCCCTCCATAAGATTTGAACCAGTTTGGGAATAGATCTCATGCGCAGATTCTGGTTTGAGCTTGAAAACACCAAGAGTTTCTCCCCACTCGGAATGGGGTGTGGAATTACAGCGTACGATGTGGAGGATGCGATCAGCATTCTGCGTGAGAAGGTACTCGCAGATGGAGAAGCGACAGTCGCAAAAGTCATACACGACGTTTCGATTGACGACCTCGATCGCAATCACGTACTACCGAACATTGGCAATGTGCTCGTGAGAGGCGTTTGGTTCCCTCAAGGATACTGATCGGATACGTAGCCGCGATTGACATAGCCGCATCTGAATAGCCATGAAGCGCATCTACGTCGATTTTGGGAACATGGACGCCGAAGGACACATCCGGTTGAATACCATCGGAACCATATCCGACCTTTCGGCAATGTCCATCTCATTAGAGGATGGAGCTCGGCTCGTCGTTACGGACGACGATCTGGTGGCAGAAATACGAGTTCGTCAGCCGGGTGTAGAGGGAATATGGAGAGGCGAGCTGGCACTTGGCCCGTTCGATGTGCATGAAGAAGAAGGCATCGCGCTACTGAGAGCGAGCGAGCGTTAACGCTGGTCGACTCACCCATGATCAGGGCGACCTGTCGCCGGCAGATCATTGTTGCTGGACGATCACGCGCTGGCCGTCTCGGCGCACCTCCAACCCCAAGCCGTCATGCAGGGCTTTGAGCCAGGCCTCCACGCCCTTTGGATTGGTCTGGAACGTGCCGCCCATGCGCACGTCGCGCGCGTTCGCTGCGAGCTCGATCCGCAGTGGCGTGTAGCGCCCCAGCTCCTGGGCCACTTCAGCCAACGGTTGATCCTGGAAGTGCGGCGTGCCGGTGCGCCGGGCCACCTCGCGCTCCACCGCCGGCGGTGACAGCACCTGCTTGGCCGGGCCGGTCGGCCGCACGTCCACCTGCTCGCCGGCGGCCAGCAGCAAGACGGGCAACCGCGCCAACGCTTCGTCCGAGGGAACGTCCTGTCTCGAGGCCGCCACCTTCACTGCGCCCTCGCTGACGGTGACCCGCACGCCGTCCTCGCGCCGGTACACGTTGAACGCTGTGCCGACCGCACGCACCCAGGTGTTCCCCGCCACCACCCAGAGCTTGGACTTAGGCTTGAGATTGCGCAGTGCGGTGCCGGCGAGCATCGAGGGTGATCCTCCTGTTCGTGACGGCTTTTACACCGTCAGGGACCTGGAGACCTGCTGATGCCCGGAAAGCCCCATAAAACAAGCATTTCCGAGAAGATTTTTACCCTCAATGACGGTAAAAACCCGAATAGTGAACGAGAGTGTCCGAATCTGGCCTTGATTTTTACCGTCAGCTTTACTGCTGGCCGGCGATAGTCACCGATAGCTTCCGTGACGTGCTTCCTTGAAGATCAACGCGTTACGGAAGTTTTTCGATAGCTGGCGATAGTCCTCGAAGGACCCGGATTCACTCCCACTCGATCGTCGCCGGCGGCTTGCCGCTGATGTCGTAGACCACGCGCGAGACGCCTCGCAGTTCGTTGATGATGCGGTTGGAGACGCGGCCGAGGAAGTCGTACGGCAGGTGCGCCCAGTGCGCGGTCATGAAGTCGATGGTCTCGACGGCTCGAAGCGCGATGACCCATTCGTAGGCACGTGCGTCGCCGACCACGCCGACCGACTTCACCGGCAGGAATACCGCGAAAGCCTGGCTGGTGCGATCGTAGAGATCCGCCTTGCGCAGCTCGTCGATGAAGATGGCGTCGGCGCGCGCGAGCAGTTCCGCGTACTCGGGCTTCACTTCGCCGAGGATGCGCACGCCCAGTCCCGGACCCGGGAACGGATGGCGGTAGACCATCTCGCGTGGCAGGCCGAGCTCGACGCCGAGACGGCGTACCTCATCCTTGAACAGTTCGCGCAGCGGCTCGACCAGCTTGAGCTTCATGTCCTCGGGCAGGCCACCGACGTTGTGGTGGCTCTTGATCACGTGCGCCTTGCCGGTCTTGCTGCCGGCCGACTCGATCACGTCCGGATAGATCGTGCCCTGCGCGAGCCACTTCGCGTTCTTCAGCTTGGCCGACTCCTCGTCGAAGATCTCGACGAACAGGTTGCCGATGATCTTGCGCTTGGCTTCCGGATCGGTAACGCCTGCCAGTGCCTTGAAGTAGCGATCCGCCGCGTTCACGCGGACCACCTTCACGCCCATGTTCTCGGCCATCATCGCCATGACCTGGTCGCCTTCACGCCAGCGCAGCAGGCCGGTATCGACGAAGACGCAGGTGAGCTGGTCGCCGATCGCGCGATGCAGCAGCGCGGCGACGACCGAGGAATCGACACCGCCGGAAAGGCCGAGGATGACTTCGTCCCCGCCGACCTGCTCGCGCACGCGCGCGATCTGGTCCTCGATGATGTGCGCGGCGGTCCACAAGGTCGCACAGCCGCAGATGTCGACGACGAAGCGCTTCAGCAGCGCATTGCCCTGCTTCGTGTGCGTGACTTCCGGATGGAACTGCACGCCGTACCAGTGCTTCTCCTCGTTCGCCATCGCGGCGACCGGGATGCGATCCGTGCGGGCGGTGACGACGAAACCCGGCGGGGCTTCGGACACGTGGTCGCCGTGGCTCATCCAGACGTCGAGCGCCTGTGCCGGTGCGTGGTCGGTCAATCCGTGCAGCAGGCGATCCGGCGCGACGACCGCGACCTGGGCGTGGCCGAACTCGCGCGCGTCGGCGGCTTCGGTCGCGCCGCCGAGCTGTGCCGCGAGCGTCTGCATGCCGTAGCAGATGCCGAGGACCGGCAGCCCCGCGTCGAACACCGCCTGCGGCGCCTTCGGCGCATCGGCCACAGTGGTCGACTCCGGCCCGCCGGACAGGATGATGCCCTTCGCACCGAACGCGGCGATCTCGGTCGGGTCGTGGTCCCAGGCCCAGATCTCGCAGTAAACGCCGATCTCGCGGATGCGGCGCGCGATCAGCTGCGTGTACTGCGCGCCGAAGTCGAGGATCAGGATCTTGTCGGAATGGATGTTCTGCATGGCGGCCTTCAGGCGGAGGGCTGACGATCGGCTGCGCCGGAGCGGCGGACCCAGCCGATGCTCAAAACGTATCGCGTCCCCTGCTCGACGCGGGTGACGCTGTGCTCGCAGGCATCGGGGCGGAACAGCTTGATCCGTTCCGTCGCGAAGATCGGCGAGGCGCAGAGGAATTCCCCGCCCTGCCTTGCCCGCTTGATCACGATGTTGCAGCGATAGTGGCGCCCCGCCGTCACCGGGTCGGTGTGCGGCGGAATCCCGCTGCCTTCCGCGAAGCGCAGCAGGTACACGTCGAACGGCAGCGGAAACGGCGACTGCAGCAGCAACATCCTGTCGTAGCCGGACCGCTGCCGCCCGCCACGCCAGCGAAACGCATGGCGGAAGTACTCGCGGACGGCCGACGGGCGTGCGTCCATGTCACGCGACGCCTCAGTCGAGCCGGTAGTTCGGCGCCTCTTTCGTGATCGTCACGTCGTGCACGTGCGACTCGCGCACGCCGGCCGAGGTGATCTTCACGAAGTGCGGCTTCGTGCGCATGTCCTCGATCGTGGCGCAGCCGACGTAGCCCATCGAGGCGCGAAGGCCGCCGGCGAGCTGATGCACGATGTTGCGCAGCGGGCCGCGGTACGGCACTCGACCCTCGATGCCTTCCGGCACGAGCTTGTCCGCGTCGGCTTCGTCCTGGAAGTAGCGGTCCTTGGAGCCTTTCTCCATCGCGCCGAGCGACCCCATGCCGCGATAACTCTTGTAGCTGCGCCCCTGGTAGAGCACGACCTCGCCGGGCGCTTCCTCGGTACCGGCGAACATGCCGCCGATCATCACGCAGTCCGCGCCGGCGGCCAGCGCCTTCGCGATGTCGCCCGAGTAGCGGATGCCGCCGTCGGCGATCAGGCCGACGTCCGAGCCCTTCAATGCTTCGGCGACCATGTCGACCGCGGTGATCTGCGGTACGCCGACGCCGGCGACGATGCGCGTGGTGCAGATCGAACCGGGACCGACACCGACCTTGACCGCGTCGACGCCCGCGTCGACCAGCGCGCGCGCGGCGTCTCCGGTGACGATGTTGCCGGCGATCAGCGAGATGTCGGGGTACTGCTTGCGGACCCAGCGCACGCGGTCGATGACCCCTTGCGAATGGCCGTGCGCGGTGTCGACGATGATCGCGTCGACACCGGCGTCGACGAGCGCCTCGATACGCTGTTCGGTGTCGCCGGCGACGCCGACCGCCGCGCCGACGCGCAGGCGTTCGTGATCGTCCTTGCACGAGTCCGGGTTGTCGCGTGCCTTCTGGATGTCCTTGACCGTGATCAGGCCGCGCAGGCGGAACGCGTCGTCGACGACCAGCACCTTCTCGATGCGGAACTTGTGCAGCAGTGCCAGCACTTCGTCGTCCGGCGCGCCTTCCTGCACCGTCACCAGCCGATCCTTGCGCGTCATGATGTTGCGCACCGGATCTTCCGGCCGCTTTTCGAAGCGCAGATCGCGATTGGTGACGATGCCGACCAGTTGCTCGCCCTCGACCACCGGCACGCCGGAGATGTTGTGGCGTCGCGTGAGCTGCATCACCTCGCGGATCGAGGTCTGCGGATCGACGGTGATCGGGTCGCGGATCACGCCGGCCTCGAACTTCTTCACCAGTCGCACTTCGGCGACCTGGCGCTCGACCGTCATGTTCTTGTGGATGATGCCCATGCCACCGCATTGGGCCATCGTGATCGCGAGGCGGGCTTCGGTGACCGTATCCATCGCCGCCGAGATGATCGGCAGGTTCAGGCGGATCTTTCGGGTCAGCCGGGTGGAGAGGGAAACGTCGCGCGGAAGGACGGCGGAATGGGCCGGAACCAGCAGGACGTCGTCGAACGTCAGGGCGTCGGTGAGTATGCGCATGCCCTATTCTACAGGCTAAGCGGCGGCGGGCAAAGAGCTGCGGCAATCCGTCCGAAGGCGGCCACCGGAAGCCGTCAGCGATCCGGAAGCCGTTCCGTCCAGTCGAAAGCCTGCAGCAGCTTGTTCCACTCCGCGTCGAGCGGCGCCTGCAGCCGCAACGTTTCGCCGCTGGCGGGATGCGTCGCCTCGATGCGCCAGGCGTGCAGAAGCAGGCGATGCACGCCGAAGTGCTGGCGGATGAGGCGGTTGTGGTCTCCGCGCCCGTGGCTGGTGTCGCCGAGGATGTGATGGGAGACGTGGTGGAAGTGGCGCCGTATCTGCCGGTAGCGACCGGTTTCCGGCGCGACGTCGAGCAGCGAGTAGCGCTGCTGCACGTAGCGCCCCGATGCGATCGGCACCTCGACCGTCGCCAGCCGCCGCCAGCGCGTCAGCGCCGGTTTCGGTTCGCCGCGCAGGCTGGCTCCCGACAGCGGATAGTCGATCTCGCCCTGCTCCGCAGGCCATCCCCGCACGACGGCCAGATAGGACTTGCCGACCGTGCGCGCCATCAGCTGGCGCCCGAGTTCGGCGGCGATTTCCTGCGACCGAGCGACCAGCAGCACGCCGCTGGTCGCGCGGTCGAGCCGGTGCGCCAGATACAGCGGACCGTCGACCTGCAGGCGCAGGCGATCCATCAGGTAGTCCTCGTCCGCGCCCACGAGGCGGCTGCGATGCACGGCGAGTCCCGGCGGCTTGTTCACTGCGAGCAGGTGGTCGTCGAGGTACAGCAGTTCGAGCGGAGCGGCGTCGGTCATCCGGCCAGTGTATCGCGCCACCTGCGGTACACGAGCGCCGACTTGCTGACAGAATGCCGCCTCTCCCGCCAGGTCCCGCATCGATGCGCGTACTGATCGTCGAAGACTCGCAGCCGCTCGCCGAGGCGCTCGCACGCGGCCTCGGTGCCGAAGGCTACGCCTGTGATCTCGCCCGGGACGGCGAGCGCGCGCTCGCGTTCCTGGACGGCGTGGACTACGACCTCGTCGTGCTGGATCTCATGCTGCCCGGCATCGACGGCCTGGACGTGCTGCGCACGATCCGCGGCCGCGACGACGCCACGCGCGTCCTGGTGCTGTCCGCGCGTGACCAGGTCGGCGACCGCGTGACCGCGCTCGATGCCGGCGCAGACGACTACCTGGTGAAACCCTTCGCCTTCGACGAGCTGCTCGCCCGCTTACGCGCGCTCAAGCGCCGCCCGCTGGAGCGCGCCGAGCCCCTGCTGCGCCACAACGGCATCGAACTCGATCCGCGCACGCGCTGCGTGCGTCTCGGCGCGGCCCTGGTGGACCTCACGCCGAAGGAATTCGCCCTGCTCGAACTGCTGCTGCGCGAGCGCGGGCGCGTCCTGTCCCGGACGCAGATCTTCGAGCGCCTCTACGACGGCGCCAGCGGCACGTCGGACAAGGCGGTGGAGGTGATCTTGAGCACGCTGCGCGCCAAGCTCGCGCGCCACGGCGTCGGCAACCCGATCGAGACCCGGCGCGGGTTCGGCTATGTCGTCGCCTGAGGCCCGCTCCGTCTCGCTCCAGCGCCGCCTCGCGCTGGAGCTGTCGCTCGCGCTCGGCCTGATGTTCGTCGCGCTGTTCCTCGTGCTGGACCGCCTCGTCGACCACGTGCTGTACGCGCGCATGGATGCGTCCCTGCTCGAACGGTCCCACACCATCGCCACGTTCCTGCAGGCGCATCCCGAGCCGATCGGGCTGGCCGAACTCGGGCACCTGCTGCCCGAATACGAAGTGCCCGGCCACACCGACTTCTTCGAGGTCTGGGGATCCGACGGCCGCTCGCGCGTGCGTTCGCCGTCGAGCGGCGAGCGTGCGCTCTCCTACCCGCCGGTGCAGCCGGCCGGCGGAGCGCCGGCGTGGTTCGACACCGTCCTGCCCGACGGCCACAAGGGCCGCGCGGTGGCGACCGTGCTGGCTTCGCGCAAGGGGGGCGACGGAAATCCCGAGGTGCTCGTGGTCGCGACCGAGCGGGAACCGCACGACCGGCTCGAGCGCAGGATCCACTACACCCTGATGGGCGGCATCGCGCTGGCCCTCGTCATCGCCGTGTCGATCGCCCAGCTCGCCGTGCGCCGCGGGCTCGCGCCGCTGCTGCGCTTCGGCGAACGCATCGCCGCACTCGACGGCTCG
>DBMH01000341.1 GCA_002297645.1 Rhodanobacteraceae bacterium UBA703
GCCGGCAGCCGCGACGCGTCGTCGGCGACCAGGACGATCACGGTCGACGGCGTCGGCTCCTCCAGCGTCTTCAGCAACGCATTCGCGGCCGCCGCGTTGAGGCGGTCGGCCGGATCGACCATCGCGATCTGCAGTCCGCCGAACTGGCTCGCCATGGACAGCCGCTGCGACAGCGCGCGGATCTGGTCGACGGCGATCTCGCTGCGCGGCTTGCCGTCGTCGCGCAGCTCCAGGCCGACCCGCACGAGATCCGGGTGCGACCCTGCCGCGAACAGGAGGCAGGCGCGGCATCGCCCGCAAGCGCTGCCATCGTCCGAACGCTGCTGGCACAAGGCCGATGCCGCGAAGGCCTCGGCCAGCACGCGCTTGCCGTAGCCCTGTGGCGCGACGATCAGCAGCCCGTGGTGCAGCCTCTGCGCGGCCAACGCGCCGGCGAGCACGCGCCACGAGTCCTCGAGCCAGGGCGGGCGCTTCACTCGGCCGCTCCAATTCCGTCGAGCCACTCGTCGAGCACCGTTCCCACGGCCTCGCGCACGGTGCCGATGGGCTGGCTGGAATCGACGACGCGGAAGCGCACGGGTTCGGCGGCGGCGCGCGCACGGTACGCGGCGCGTACGCGCTCGAAGAAATCCAGCGCTTCGCGTTCGATACGATCGGCAGCGCCACGCGCGCCGGCACGTGCCAGCCCGTCGGCGACCGGGAGGTCCAGCAGCAGGGTCAGGTCCGGACGAACCGGTGCGGCCCACGATTCGAGCGCGGCGATCCGTTCGACCGGCTGGCCCCGGCCGCCGCCCTGGTACGCGTAGCTCGCATCGGTGTAGCGGTCCGACAGCACCCAACGGCCGCTCGCGAGCGCCGGCTGGATGATTTCGCGCACGTGCTGCGCGCGCGCCGCGAACATCAGCAGCAGTTCGCTCTCGGGGCACATCTCGCCACGCGCCGGATCGAGCACGAGCGCACGCACGGCCTCCGCGAACGGCGTGCCGCCCGGTTCGCGCGTGACGACGACGTCGATGCCGCGCGCAGCGAGGCGTTCGCGCACGGCGTCGAGCACGGTGCTCTTGCCGGCGCCTTCACCGCCTTCCAGCGTGATGAATCGTCCCGTCATGGCGAGCGGCGCAACTGGTACTTGCGCACGGCGCGGTTGTGCTCGTCGAGCGTCGACGTGAACTCGTGGCTGCCGTCGCCGCGCGCGACGAAGTACAGCGCGTCGCCGGGTGCCGGGTGCGTCGCGGCCTCGAGCGCCGGCAGGCCCGGCAGCGCGATCGGCGTCGGCGGCAGGCCGTCGCGCGTATAGGTGTTCCACGGCGTGTCGGTCTCGAGATCACGCTTGCGAATGTTGCCGTCGTAACTCGCGCCCATGCCGTAGATCACGGTCGGATCGGTCTGCAGGCGCATGCCGAACTTGAGGCGGCGCATGAACACACCGGAAATCATCGGCCGTTCCTCACCGCGACCGGTTTCCTTCTCGACGATCGAGGCGAGGATCAGCGCCTCGTACGGCGTGCCGATCCGCACGCCGGCCGCGTCGCGCGCGGCCCAGGCCTTGTCCAGCGCCTTCTTCATCGCCGCGTGCGAACGCGCCAGCACGTCGAAATCCGATTCGCCCTTGATCCAGGAATAGGTTTCCGGCAGGAACCAGCCTTCCGGCTTGCCATCGTCGATGCCGACCTTCCTCGCGATGTCCTCGTCGGACAGGCCCGGCAGCGTCTGTGCCAGGCCGCTCTCGCTGGCGAGCGCGACGCGCAACTGCCTGAACGTCCAGCCGTCCACGATCGTGAAGCGGTGCTGCACCACGTCGCCGGCCGCCATCTTGCGCAACAGTTCGCGTGGCGTCAGGCCGGGCGGCAACGAATACTCGCCGGCGTGCACCTTGCCGGCGATGTCCATCTCGCGCCCGAGCAGGCGCCAGTAGAACGGCGCGGCGCGGCTGATCCGCTCGCGCCGGATCTGGCGCACGATGTCGCGATAGCGCGCGCCGCGCGCCACGTCGATCGTCGCGTCGGCGCGCGCGCCCGGCATCGGCGAGTCGGTGAAGCGGCGGTAGTCGCGCCACGACGCGATCGCGAGCGCAACGACACCGGCGAGCACCAGGAAGGCCAGGACGCGCAGCAGCGCGCCACCGCGTTGGTTTGCAGGCATGAAGATCCGTGGAGCGAACGGCATGGCCCGCGAGCCTACCCGGATTCGCCGATGCAACCAAACCTTCACGAGGCGTCGCCCAGGGCTCGCAGCAGGCCGCGTGCCTTGGCACGCGTCTCGTCGAGTTCGCGCACGGCATCCGAGTCGACGACGATGCCGGCACCGGCGCGGAAACGCAGGTCGGCGCCGACCTGGGTCAGCGTGCGGATCAGGATGTTGAGGTCGAGATCGCCGTCGCGGTTCAGGTAGCCGAGCGAGCCGGTGTAGGCGCCGCGCCCGGTGCCTTCGAGGGCGGCGATGATCTGCATGCAGCGCACCTTCGGGCAACCGGTGATCGTGCCGCCCGGAAACACCGCCCGGATCGCCTCGCCGGGCGTAACGCCGGACCGCAACCGTCCGCGCACGTTCGAAACGATGTGGTGCACGTGCGCGTAGGTCTCCACCTGCATGATCTCGTCGGCGACGACGCTGCCGGGGATACAGATGCGGCCGAGGTCGTTGCGCTCGAGATCGATCAGCATGACGTGCTCGGCACGCTCCTTCGGATGGCCGACCAGTTCGCTCACGCGCGCCGCATCGTCGTCGCCGGCGAAGCGCGGTCGCGTGCCGGCAATCGGACGCGTCTGCGCGTCGCTGCCGCGGATCTCCAGCAGACGCTCCGGCGAGGAACTCGCAATCGCCCAGCCGTCCTGCTGAAGCAGGCCGGCGAACGGCGCCGGATTCGCGCGCCTCAGGGCCGCGTGCAGCGTCGCCGGCGTCGCGGCGCAGCGCGCACGCCACTCGCGCGAAAGGTTCACCTGGAACACGTCGCCGGCACGCAGGTGCTCCTGCACGCGCGCGACACCGTCGACGAAGCGCTGCGGCGCGTCCTCCTCGAACGCGTCGACGACCGGCGGATCGGCCGCGAACGGCCGTACGGCCTCCAGGTCGACCGCCAGAACGTCGAGCAGATGCGCCTGCTCCGCCTCGGCGACCAGCACGGTGCGCCCGCTCTCGTGATCGACGAGGATCGCCGCCGGGCAGCGCAGCGCGAGTGCGACCGGCACGACGGCGTCGCTCGAACGCGGCAGCGTCAGGCTCGGCTCGACTTCTTCGGCGAGTTCGTAGCCGAGGTAGAGCAGCCAGCCGCCGCGGAACGGCAGGGGCGTCGCATCGCGGTCAGTCCGCTCCGCACGCCAGGCCGCGTCGAGCGCCTCCAGGAAGCTCGCGCCGACCCGGACGCCGGCCGCATCGTGCACGCCGGCGCGGGAAACGAGCCGCAGTTCGGCCTGTGGAAACGCGAACAGGATGTCGTGACGCGCGCGCGCATTGCCGCGTGCCGCGCTCTCCAGCAGACCCGGATAGCGGGCGGGATGCGCGGCGGCGAGGGCGAGCAGGTCGCTCGCACCGGCGATTTCACGGCTGACGCAATGGCTCATCGGCCTGCCAGGGATGACGGCTGAAGAAGATGCCGGAAAGGCGGAGGCAGCACGGGCACGTTCGACGAACGACCGCTGGAAGCGGCGGCGGCGATCGGGCGGGTCTCCCGACACCGGAGCCCGCCAGAGCATCCACGGCCTTCCGCGTATCGAATCGACGCGCGGGTTCCGCCGTCAGAGGCGACGGAACACCAGCGTGCCGTTGGTACCGCCGAAGCCGAACGAGTTCGACGCGACGACGTCGAGCCGGGTCTGGCGCGCGGTGTGCGGCACGAAGTCCAGATCGCAGCCCTCGCCGGGCTCGTCGAGGTTGATCGTCGGCGGCACGACGTTGTCGCGCAGCGCGAGCACCGAGAAGATCGCCTCCACGCCGCCGGCGGCGCCGAGCAGGTGGCCGGTCATCGACTTGGTCGAGCTGACCATCAGCTTCGACGCGTGATCGCCGAAGACGCCCTTGATGCCGTGCACTTCGGCCACGTCGCCCGCCGGCGTCGAGGTGCCGTGCGCATTGATGTACTGGATGTCGGTCGGATTGAGGCCGGCGTCCCTGATCGCGATCGCCATGCAGCGCCCACCACCCTCGCCGTTCTCGCTCGGCGCGGTCATGTGGTAGGCGTCGCCGCTCATGCCGAAGCCGACGAGTTCGCAGTAGATGCGCGCGCCGCGCTTCTTCGCGTGCTCGTATTCCTCGACGATCAGGACGCCGGCGCCGTCGGACAGCACGAAGCCGTCGCGGTCCTTGTCCCACGGGCGGCTCGCCTTCTCGGGCTCGTCGTTGCGCGTGGACATGGCCCGCGCCGAGCAGAAGCCGCCCATCGCCGTGCCGACGGTGGCGAATTCCGCGCCGCCGGCGACCATGACGTCGGCGTCGCCGTACTGGATCATGCGCATCGCGAGGCCGATGTTGTGCGTCGCGGTCGTGCAAGCGGTCACGCAGGCGATGTTCGGCCCCTTGAGACCGAGCATGATCGACAGGTTGCCCGATGCCATGTTGATGATCGAGCTCGGCACGAAGAACGGCGAGATCTTGCGCTGTCCGGACTCGTGATAGGTGATCGCGGTCTTCTCGATCGTCGCGATGCCGCCGATGCCGGCGCCGACGGCGACGCCGATGCGCTCCTCGTCGTGCTCGTGCGGATGCAGCCCCGCGTCCGCCAGTGCCTGCACCGATGCCGCGATGCCGTAGTGGATGAACGGGTCCATCTTCTTCACGTCCTTCGCGGCGACGTACTGCGCCGGGTCGAAGTCGCGGACTTCGCCGGCGATGCGGGTCGGGAACGTGGAGGCGTCGAAATGCGTGACGGGACCGATGCCGCTCTTGCCGGCGAGGATGTTCGCCCACGCGGTGGCGACGTCGTTGCCGACGGGACTGACGATTCCGAGACCGGTGACGACGACGCGACGCTTGGTCATGAGTGAATCCTACCTGTCATGTTGTGGCCACGCGGCGAAGGGCCGCTGCCACGCGTGCGCCGGCAGAGGCATACGCCGGCGTGTGTTGCCGACTTCAGAAACGAAAGCTGCGCCTCGTGGGCGCAGCATCGCATGGAGCATGTGGAGCCGGATCAGGCCTTGACGTGCGCCTTCACGTAGTCGATGGCCTGCTGCACCGTGGTGATCTTCTCGGCCTCTTCGTCCGGAATCTCGCACTCGAACTCTTCTTCGAGCGCCATCACCAGTTCGACCGTGTCGAGCGAATCGGCGCCGAGGTCGTCGACGAAGGACGCGTTCGGCGTCACTTCCTCTTCCTTCACGCCCAGCTGTTCGACGACGATCTTCTTGACGCGCTCTTCGATAGTGCTCATGTGTCTCTCATGCCTCCCGATGGGAATTCGTGCGGTTTGTGCGGCGCTGGCCGCGCCCCGCGGCGGGCGCAATGCCCGAAGCCGCGGCATTGTAGAGGAACCGCGTGTCAGCGGCTAGAGACGAGGGGGGACGCACGGAACCCCGGCCGCCTCGCGGGAACGCGGCCGCGAAACCCGCACGGAACGCCGTTCCCGCACCTCGCCCGTTCTCGTCAGGGCATGTACATGCCGCCGTTGACGTGCAGCGTCTCGCCGGTGATGTACGCCGCTCCGGGCGACGCCAGGAAAGCGACCGCCTTGGCGATGTCCTCGGCCGCACCGAGCCGGCCGAGCGCGATCTGGCCGAGCAGCGCGTCGCGCTGCGCTTCCGGCAGCGCGCGCGTCATGTCGGTGTCGATGAAACCCGGCGCGACGACGTTGACGGTGATGCCGCGCGAGCCGATCTCGCGCGCCAGCGACTTCGAGAACGCGATGATGCCGGCCTTGGCCGCCGCGTAGTTCGCCTGTCCCGGGTTGCCGGTCAGGCCGATGACCGAGGCGATAGAAACGATGCGTCCCTTGCGCGCCTTCATCATGCCGCGCATGACCGCCTTGCTCGTGCGGTACACCGAGGTCAGGTTGGTGTCGAGGATCGCCTGCCAGTCCTCGTCCTTCATGCGCATCAGCAGCTGGTCGCGCGTGATGCCGGCATTGTTGACGAGGATCGTGATCGCGCCGAACTCCTTGGCGACCTCGTCGACCAGCGCTTCGACCGCCGCGCCGTCGGTCACGTTCAGCGCGCGCCCCGTACCGCCGAGCGCGGCGAGGCGTTCTCCGATCGCCTGCGCGCCGGACTCCGTCGTCGCCGTGCCGATCACCTTGGCGCCGAGCGCGGCGAGCTCGTCCGCGATCGCCGCGCCGATGCCGCGGCTGGCGCCGGTGACGAGTGCGATTTCACCTTCGAGTGGCTTGCTCATCTGTCTGTTCCTTTCGCAATGACGATGCTCTGGTCCGTCATCCCGGCGAGATGGTTTCCAACGGCCGAACGGCGGGTCGGACCCCGGGATGACGGAATGAGGAATCCGGCTCAACCGTGCCAGTCGGCCAGCGCGGAATCGAATTCCCCCGGCGTACCGAGCGCGCGTCCGTCGATCGCCTTGTCGATGCGCTTGACCAGCCCCGTCAGCACCTTGCCGGGACCGCATTCGGCGACGCGCGTGACGCCGCCCGCAGCGAGCGCCTGCACGCATTGCGTCCAACGCACCGGCAGGTAGAGCTGGCGCACGAGGGCGTCGCGGATCGACGCGCTGCCTTCATGGATGGCCGCGTCGACGTTCTGCACGACCGGAATGCGCGGTGCGTGCCAGGTGTAGGCGCTCATCGCCTCGGCGAGGCGATTGGCCGCCTCGCGCATCAGCGGGGTGTGCGACGGCACGCTGACCGCGAGCTTGACCGCCTTGCGCACGCCGCGCTCGGACAGCTTCGCCAGGGCGGCATCGACCGCCTGCGCGTGGCCGCCGATGACGATCTGCCCCGGCGAGTTGTAGTTGGCCGGCACGACCACGTGGTCGCCGGAGACTTCGCGGCAGACGTCCTCGACCAGCGCGTCCTCGGCACCGAGCACGGCCGCCATGGCGCCGGCGCCTTCCGGCGCCGCGTCCTGCATCGCCTGTCCGCGGATGCGCACCAGATGTGCGGCGTCGCGCAACGAGATCGCACCCGCCGCGACCAGGGCGCTGTATTCGCCGAGGCTGTGGCCGGCCAGGCGCGCGGGCGTCGAACCGCCCTGCGCCTGCCACAGGCGCCATACGGCGACCCCGGCGGCGAGCAGCGCCGGCTGCGTGTATTCGGTGCGATTGAGCATCGCTTCCGGACCGCCCTGCGACAGCGCCCACAGATCGACCCCGGCACCGTCCGACGCCTCCGCGAACGCCTCGCGCACCTGCGGATGCAGTTCGCCGAGCTCGGCCAGCATGCCGATCGACTGCGAACCTTGCCCCGGAAAGACGAACGCAAGCGCGGAAGAAGAAATGCTCATCTCGAAACGAGTCCCGTGTGGAAAGGGTTGTAGAACGCGATCGCGCACCATGCCATCGCGAGAACGGCAACGCCAGCCGCGCAGAGGCGGTCGACGTGCAGAGCGAGGAAACGGCCGCGCGGATGGCGTCCGGCCGTCACGCACAGCAAGACGCCACGCCCGAGATTGAAGAGTACGAGGCTCCAGACGAAGGCGACGAAGAGCGCCTCCGGGACGGCGGCGACGGCATCGGCAGATTCCGACCACATCGCCGCGCCTCGGTCAGTACTTCAGCAGCGCCGAAGACCAGGTGAAGCCGCCGCCGAAAGCCTCCAGCAGCACGGTCTGGCCGCGCTGCACGCGGCCGGAACGCACCGCTTCGTCGAGCGCGAGCGGCACGGAGCCGGACGAGGTGTTGCCGTGGCGATCGACGGTGACGATGACCCGGTCCATCGACAGTTTCAGGCGCTTGGCGGTCGCCTCGATGATGCGCAGGTTGGCCTGGTGCGGAATCAGCCAGTCGACCTGCGACTCGTCCATGCCGGCCGCTTCGAGCGTCTCGCCGACGATGCGGTCGAGCGTCTTCACCGCGACCTTGAACACCTCGTTGCCGGTCATCATCACGCGGATGCCGTGGTTCGGCTCTTCCTCGTTGAAGCCCGCGGAAACGCCGACCGGGTTGTACAGCAGGTGCTTGTAGGCCCCATCGGCATGAAGCTTGGTGGTCAGGATGCCGGGCTCGTCCGAAGCCTCCAGCACCACGGCGCCCGCACCGTCGCCGAACAGCACGCAGGTCGATCGGTCGGTCCAGTCGAGCATGCGCGAGAGCGTTTCCGCCCCGACCACCAGCGCCTTCTTCGCCTGGCCGCTGCGGATGAACTGGTCGGCGATGCCGAGCGCGTACATGAAGCCCGAACAGGCCGCATTGACGTCGAACGCGGCGCAACCGTTCGCACCGAGACGATGCTGCAGCAGGCAGGCGGTCGACGGGAAGATGATGTCGGGCGTGGTCGTGCCGAGCACGATCAGGTCGAGGTCGCTGCCCTTGATGCCGGCGGCGTCGAGCGCATGCGTGGCCGCGTAGAACGCCAGGTCGCCAGTGGTCTCGCCGTCGGCGGCGCGGCGGCGCTCACGGATACCCGTGCGCGAGGCGATCCATTCGTCGGTGGTGTCGACGACCTTCTCGAGGTCGGCGTTGGTGACGATCTTTTCCGGCAGATAGCTGCCGGTGCCGGCGATGCGTGAGTAGATCAGGGCCGTTCTCCCGGCAACAGAAAGCACGCCGCCCCGGCCCGACCGCGACGGCGAATCCGATGGACCGACGGCCGCGCATGGGCGGCGGCCGTCGCGGACGCGAGGATCAGTCCTCTTCGCGGACCGACGTCTTCGAGTCGATGACCTTCTTGCCGCGGTAGTAGCCGTCCTTGGTCACGTGGTGACGGATGTGCACTTCGCCCGAGGTCGGATCGGTAGCGAGCTGCTTGGCCGTCAGCGCATCGTGCGAACGACGCATGCCGCGGCGGGACGGGGTTTTACGACTCTTGGCAACTGCCATGACACTCTCCAATGGTGGTTCGAAATGGCACGTCCTTCGTGCCGGAGCGATCCCACGGACCGCTTCAATGTTTCTTCAACGCGCCCAGCACCGCGAACGGATTCGGACGTTCCTCTTCGACGGCGGCCCCGGCGGGCGCATCGCTCCAGTCGAGCGGCGCTCCCGGCTTCGACGGCACCACCGGCAGCGCGAGGATCAGTTCGTCCTCGACGACGCCGGCGAGATCGAGCTGGCCGTCCGGCACGAGCAGCGGCTCGTAGCCCTCCGGCAGCGACGCCTCCTGGTCCTCGCGTGCGATCAGGCCCAGACGCTGGTCGATCGCCACGGGCAGCACGAAGACGTCGAGCGTGCGCTGGCACACCAGCGGCAAACCGGCCTCGACGCGCAACGCGACGAAGGAGATGCCGAAAGCATCCTTGCCGAATTCGATCGCATAGCGCGCCTCGCCCTCGTCCGCCGCGAGGCTGTCGCGCAGGCGGTGCATCGAGGCCAAGGGCAACGAACCCTCGTAGGTCCTCCGCGCCTGTACCTGGCGCGCAACATCCACGCTTTCTGGCAGGGCGGTCGACATGGGCGCGCGATGGTAGGTGCGGACCCCTGCCCTGTCAACCGGAACTGGCTGCGCCGAGCCCATCCGCGGCGCTCGGGCTGACGGGAAGGGACGGACATGCTATCCACTGGGTCATGACCGCACACCCCGAACTCGTCCTCGCCTCCACCTCGCCCTACCGGCGCGAACTGCTGTCCCGCCTCGGCCTGCCCTTCCTCGCCGTCGCCCCCGGAGTCGACGAATCCCCCTTGCCGGACGAGGCCCCGCGAGCGCTGGCCCTGCGGCTCGCCCGGGCGAAGGCGGAAGCGGTCGCCGCACGGCACCCCGGCACGCTCGTCATCGGCAGCGACCAGGTCGCGGAGCTCGACGGCCACGCGCTCGGCAAACCCGGGACGCCGGCCGCCGCCGAGGCGCAACTGGCCGCCTGTTCCGGCCGCTGCGTCGATTTCCATACCGCGCTCTGCGTCGTGGACACGCGAGGCGGCCACGCCGTCGCCACGGCCGCGATCGACCGGACCCGCGTCGTGTTCCGTCCCCTGGAAACCGCCGAGATCCGACGCTATCTGGAAGCCGAGCAGCCGTTCGATTGCGCCGGCAGCTTCAAGTGCGAAGGACTCGGCATCATCTTGTTCGATCGCATCGAGAACGACGACCCGACGGCGTTGATCGGCCTGCCCCTGATCGCCCTGTCGCGGCTGCTGCGCGCCGCCGGCGTCGTGCTCTGATTCGCGGAACTTCGCGACCGGCATCCCGTCCCATTCCACTCGGCGACGCCGTCGCCTTTCGCATCCGGTGCACTCGCTACACTGCGACCGATCTCGTCCATTGCCCTCCGGGAACTCCATGATCGAATCGACGAAGACCCCTGCCCCGGCCGACTTGCGCGATTCGCTCGCGCGCGCGATCGCCCAGGTCAATACGGTCGTGCTCGGCAAGCGGCGCGAGGTCCGGCTCGCCTTCGTCTGCCTCCTCGCTGGCGGGCACCTGCTGATCGAGGACCTGCCCGGCGTGGGCAAGACAACGCTGGCGCATGCGCTCGCGGCCACGCTCGGACTCGGTTTCCAGCGCGTGCAGTTCACTTCCGACCTGCTGCCCTCGGACATCACCGGCGTGGGTATCTACGATCGCGAAGCCGGCCGCTTCAAGTTCCACCCGGGACCGCTGTTCACGCAACTGCTGCTCGCCGACGAGATCAACCGCGGCATGCCGAAGACGCAGGGCGCCCTGCTCGAGGCCATGGCCGAGGAGCAGGTCACGGTCGATGGCGTCACGCATCGGCTGCCGCCGCCGTTCTTCGTCGTCGCCACGCAGAATCCACTCGACTTCGCGGGCACGTATCCGCTGCCCGACTCGCAGCTCGACCGCTTCATGCTGCGCATGAGCCTCGGCTACCCGGACCGCAACGCCGAACTGGCGATGCTCGCGTCCGCGGACCGCCGCAGCGTGCTCGACGCGCTGACATCCTGCCTCGCGCCGGAGCACATCCTCGAGCTGCGCCAGGCCTGCACGAGAGTGCTGGCCAGTCCCGCGCTGATCGCCTACGTGCAGTCCCTGCTCGATGCCAGCCGCCGCCATGCCGACATCCGCATCGGACTGTCGCCGCGAGCGGGATTGGCCCTGCTCGCCTCTGCCCGCGCCCATGCCCTGCTCGCGGGGCGGGGGCACGTGCTGCCGGAAGACGTGCAGGCCGTGTTCCCCTTCGTCGCCGCCCACCGCCTGACCCCCGGCGCGAGCGCGCGCGTCGATCGCGACCGGCTGGCGCTGCAACTGCTCGAAGCGACGCCGATCGCGGGATGAACGCGACCGTCGCCGGCCTGCGCACGCGCCTGCTCGCCACGGCCGAGCGCC
>DBMH01000326.1 GCA_002297645.1 Rhodanobacteraceae bacterium UBA703
GCCCCGTCCACCACGTCACCCGCCGCTGCCGCGCGCACGCCGCCGCCGGTACCCGCCCGGCCGGCCGAACCGGCGCTGCCGTCGATCTGGGACCTGCCCTACGCGACGCGCAAGGACCTGCCCGAGCTGCAGCTGACGATGCACCTGTACTCGTCCGATCCCGCCGAACGCTTCGTCGTGATCAAGGGAGAGCGCCACGTGCAAGGCGACGACCTCGGCGACGGCGTGGTGCTGAAGGAGATCCGCGCCGACGGCATGGTGCTCGAGTACAAGGGCCAGCGCTTCGTCTACCCGCGCGACGGGCGCTAGCGCGTGTTCGTCCACCTGCCGAGCCGGCGCAAGCCCGGACCGCCGTGGGCGACCCTGCTGATCGTCGCGTCCTGCGTCGTCGCGTTCCTGTGGCTGGTGTCGCTGCCGCCGGGCGAGCGGCTGGGCGTGCTGGCACGCTGGGGCACCGTACCGTCGACCCTGCTCGACGCCAACGCGCCGTGGCTGCAGCAGCTCGCGGAGCTGCGCGCGGCCCGCCTGGTGACGGCCCTGTTCATCCACGCCGACTGGCTGCACCTGACCGGCAACATGCTGTTCCTCGTCGTGTTCGGCGTGTCCGCCGAACGCGTGCTCGGCACGCGGCGCTTCCTCGCGCTGTTCGTGCTCGGCGGCGCGCTGGCGAACCTCGTCGGCGCGTTGACGCTGGCCGGCACCAGCGCCCCGATCGTCGGCTCCAGCGGCGCCGTGTCGACCGTCGTCGGCGCGTATCTCGCGCTGTTCCCGCGCGCGCGCCTCGGGCTGGTGCTGCCGCTCGGCGTGTTCCTCGAATTCGTGCGCATCCCCGCGCCTCTGCTGATCGGCTTCTGGGCGATGCTGCAGCTCCTGTTCACCTACGTCGGCCCGGCCTTCGGCGCGGTCGCGTGGTGGACGCACGTGGCCGGTTTCCTGATCGGGATCGCGTTCGCGCTGCTGTCGCGCCCGGCGGTGGCGCGCCGCCTGAGGAGCTGAGGCTCCACGATCGCGGAGCCTCGACACGCTACAGTAACCGTCTCGCGAGTCCCGGCGGCGCCGACGACGACTTCGTCGGCGGCCGGATCCCGCCTTCCGCCCACGGCTTTCCATGCGCAAATCGAACCGCCTCTACAAAGTCACCTTCCTGTCGCAGGGCAAGAGCATCGAGCTCTACGCGCGCCACGTCGCCTCGAGCGCGCTGTGGGGCTTCACCGAGGTCGGCGACCTCGTGTTCGATCCGCCCGGCGAGGGACTCGTCGTCGACCCGACCGAGGAGCGCCTGCGCGACGAGTTCAAGGACACGACAGTGCTGCACCTGCCGATCCAGGCGATCCTGCGCGTCGAGGAGGTCGTCCGTCGCGGCTCGCTGGCGATCCGCGACGCCACCAGCGGCGACAAGATCACGCCATTCCCGGTCGTGCCGCCGAAGACGACGCTGTAACCAAGGGCGTCAATCGCTGGCGACGGGGCCGCCGCGCCAGTCGTCGAAGCGCCGGCCGAAACGGTCGAAGCGCGGCTGCCAGCGGTCCTTGACGTCGGCCGAGACGAGGATGCGCTCGGCGCGGTCGATCAGGCGTTCGCGCGGCACCAGGCCGAAATAGCGCGAATCCTCGCTGTCGTCGCGGTTGTCGCCGAGCATCAGGTCGTGGTCCGGGGGAATGGCCAGCGGGCCGAAGCTCGAACGCGACCGCGCGCCCGGCAGCCACTGGACCGTGTGCGCGCCCGTACCGAACGTCTCGCGTGCGCGTTCGGTGCGCACCCTGCGGTCCCCGCCAGTGGCTCGACGACTTCGCCGAGCGGCACATCGTCGATCGCCTCGCCGTTGACGACCAGGCGGTTGCCGCGCATCTCGATCGTATCCCCGGGTACCGCGGCGATGCGCTTGATCGGTCGCGCCCCGTCCGCAGGCGAGGAGAAGGTGACGATGTCGCCGCGCTGCGGCTCGCCGAGGTGCGCGAGGATGCGATCGGTCAGCGGCAGCTTGAAGTCGTAGGCCACGCGATTGACGAAGACGACATCGCCTTCGGGGATCGTCGGCCGCATCGAGCCGGTCGGCACCGGATTCCAGTCGGCGACGGCCGTGCGCACGAAACCGGACAGCAGCAGGATCGCGAAGAAATGCAGGGTGTTGCGCAGCCCGTTCGCATCGCAGGCCTCCTGGCCGGCGATCGGCCTTCAGCCCTTGCCCTCGACCGGCATCGCGGCCGGTTTGTTCCGCAGCGCCAGCGCCTTCAGCGCGTTCAGCGCCTCGTTGAGCGCGTAGTCCTTCTCGATGTCGCGGTCCTGCGCGTCCGCGGCGGAGGCCGAGCCGTCCGCTTCGTTGGCGCCCTTCAGGTGGTTGCGCAGGTCGCGTTCCCCGATCGACGGCACCGCCGCGCCTTCGCGCTGGGTCAGCGCGAGGTCGGCCAGCCCGATGTCGGGCTGGATGCCGGCAGCCTGGATCGACGTGCCGTTCGGCGTGTAGTAGCGCGCGGTCGTCAGCTTGACCGCGTGCTCGGCATCGAGCGGCAGCACGGTCTGCACCGAGCCCTTGCCGAACGTGCGGCGCCCCATCAGCAGGGCGCGGTGGTTGTCCTTCAGCGCGCCCGCGACGATCTCGGCGGCGGACGCGGTGCCGTTGTCGACCAGCACGACCAGCGGCGCGCCCTTGAGCAGGTCGCCCGGCGTGGCGCGGAAGCTGAGGTCCGATTCCTTGAGGCGTCCCTTCGTCGTGACGATCACGCCGGAATCGAGGAACAGGTCGCTGACCTCGACCGCCGAGGTCAGCAGGCCGCCCGGGTTGCTGCGCAGGTCGAGCACCGCGCCGCGCAGCGGCGCCTTGTTCTCGGCCTGCGCGCGCTCGATGCGCTTGCGCAGTTGCGCACCGGTATCGGACTGGAACTGGCTGACGCGCAGATAGACGTAGCCGGGCTCCAGCAGGCGCCCGCGCACGCTGGCGACCCGGATCGCCTCGCGCTTGAGCGCGATGTCGACCGGCTCGGCCTGCTTCTCGTGCAGCACGCGCAAGGTGATTTCCGTGCCCGGCTTGCCGCGCAGGCTGGCGATCGCATTGTCCAGGTCGTCGGACTGCACCGGCTTGCCGTCGATCTGCAGGATCGTGTCGCCGGGGCGGATGCCCGCGCGCTCGGCCGGCGAGCCGTCGATCGGCGTGATCACGCGCAGCAGGCCGTCGACCTGCATCACTTCGATGCCGAGGCCGTCGTAGCTGCCGGTGGTGTCCTCGGTGAGGTTCTCGATCTGCTCCTTGCCGAGATACTCGCTGTGCGGGTCGAGGCCGGCGAGCAGGCCGCGGATCGCCTGCTGCATCAGCCGGCGGTCGTCGACCTCGTCGACGTAGGCCTGCTTGACGAGGTTGTAGACCGCGGTGAACGCGCGGATGTCCTGCAGGTCGACCGTCTTCCTCGCTTCGGCGGCGGCGGGCGCGACATCCGGTGCCGCCGGCACCTCGCGGACCTCCGGCGGTTCGGCAGAGAACGCCGGCATGACGGTCAGGGCGATGAGGACGGCGAACGGAATACGCAGGGACATCGAAACGCACCTCGGTGGGATGCCGGCAGTGTAATGCGCGCGGAACGTCCGCGCCGCGTGATAGGACATGCCGCGCATGGCGCGCTTTTGCAAGGCCCGACGCCGCTTCCGCCGCTATGGGCGCAGCCAGCCGCGCGGGTCGACCGCCTGCCCCTTCGCGCGCAGCTCGAAATACAGCCCTGGCGTCTTCTGGCCGCCGCTGGCGCCGCTGCTGGCGATCGGCGTGCCCGCATCGACCCAGTCGCCGACGTCCTTGAGCAGGGTCTCGTTGCAGCCGTAGAGGCTGAGATAGCCGTCGCCGTGGTCGACGATGATCATGAGCCCGTAGCCGCGCAGCCAGTCGGCGAACGCGACGCGGCCGTGCGAGACGGCGCGCACCGGCGTGCCGCCCCTGGCCGCGAGCAGGATGCCGCTGCTGCGGCGGCCGGACTCGTCGGT
>DBMH01000367.1 GCA_002297645.1 Rhodanobacteraceae bacterium UBA703
TGCTGATCGACAGCCTGCGCCAGTTGTCGAAGGTCGATTCCGGCCTGCGCGACTCCGAACACGTGCTCGCCGCGAATTTCTCCCTGCCGGTGCCGGCGATGCAGGCGGGCGAGGATTTCCCGACGTGGTATGCGCGCATCAAGGCCACGCTCGAGCCGAACCTGGACATGCTGCAGGCGCGATTGCGCGCGCTGCCGGGAGTGACCTCGGTCGCGATTACCAACGCCCTGCCCGCCTCCGGCCAGGGCAGCTGGAACGGCGGTTTCCGGATTGCCGGCCGCGAGGTCCCGGGCGATGCGATCGCCGAGTTCCGCTTCGGCAGCCCCGACACCTTCCGTACGTTCGGCATCGCGCTGAAGGCCGGCCGCGCGTTCGACGACGCCGACGGCACGCGCGCCCTGTTCCCGACCGAAGTGCTGGTCAACCAGACCTTCGTCGAGCGCTACCTCGGCGGCGGCGACGCACTCGGCAAGCAGGTGTCGATCTACGACGACTCGCCCAAGACCATCGTCGGCGTGATCGGCGACGTGCGCCAGTCCGGCCTCGACCGGGAAGCCGACGCCGAGGTCTGGATGCCCGCGCGCACCGTTCCGGTCGGCGATCTCGCGCTGGCGCTGAAGGTCGACGGCGACGCGCTGGCGCTGGCGCCGACCCTGCGCCGCGCGATGCAGGAAACCTTTCCCGACGTGCCGGTGTACGCGGTGCGCACGATGGACGAGGTCACCAGCGAAACGACGCGCCTGCGCCGCTTCAACATGACCTTGATGAGCGCGTTCGCCGCCACCGCGTTGGCGCTCGCCGGCATCGGCCTGTACGGCGTCATCGCCTGGATCGCCGCGCAGCGCCGCCGCGAGATCGGCGTGCGCCAGTCGTTCGGCGCGACCCGCGCGCACATCCACGCGATGATGCTGAAGAGCGGCCTTTCCATGATCGTGCCCGGACTCGTCGCCGGCGTCGCCGGCGCGCTCGCGATCGGCCACCTGATCGGCAGCCAGCTCTACGGCGTCGGCGCCGCCGACCCGCGCGTGCTCGCCGGCGTCGTGCTGGTGCTCGCGCTCGTCGCCCTCGCCGCCTGCCTGATCCCGTCGTGGCGCGCGCTGCGCATCCCGCCGATGGAGACGTTGCGCAATGAATGATCCGACTCCGCCCCGTCGCCCGGAGACGCGCCGGCCATGAACACGCTCGTCCACGACCTTCGCCATGCCGCGCGCGCGCTGCTCGCCCGGCCGACCTTCCTGCTGACTGCCGTGCTCACGCTGACCCTCGGCATCGGCGCGGTCGCGGCGATCTTCACGGTCTACGATGCGGTGCTGCTCAAGCCGCTGCCCTACGCGAATGCCGAGCGCATCGTGCGCGTCACGCGCGAGCAGCCGCCGGCGACCCTGAGCACGATTTCGGCGCAGGCGTTCGAGGAATGGCACGACCGCAGCGGCGATGTCTTCGAGGCGATGGGCGCATTCGTCGTCGAGACGCGCAACCTCACCAGCGCCGGCGAGGCGCAGCGCCTGACGGTCTACAAGGTCACGCCGGGGTTCTGGGACGTGTTCGGCCAGCCGTTCGCGCTCGGGCGTGCCTTCGGCGACGTCGAGGAAAAACAGAACGAGCGCGTCGTCGTGCTCGGCGATGCGCTGTGGCGCACGCAGTTCGGCGCCGATGCCGCGGTGATCGGGCGCGACATCGAACTCAACGGCGAGGCGTTCCGCGTCGTCGGCGTCGCCGCGCCGTCGTTCCGTTATCCGAACGACGTGCAGGTGTGGATTCCGACCTTCCTGCCCGGCAACACGACGCGCACGCGCGGCATGAACTACCTGCGCGCCGTGGCGCGCCTGCGCGACGGCGTCTCGCTGGCGCAGGCGAAGGCGGCGATGCTCGCCATCGCCGACTGGCAGGCGCACGAGTACCCGGAACACGCCGGCATGAGCGCCGACGTCACGCCGCTGCGCGACCTGCTCAGCAGCGACGTGCGCCAGCCGCTGCACATGTTGCTGCTGGCCGCCGCGCTCGTGCTGCTGATCGCCTGCGCGAACCTCGCCAACCTGATGCTCGCGCGCGGCCAGGCGCGCGGGCACGAACTGGCCCTGCGCAGCGCCATCGGCGCCGGCCGGGCGCGCCTGGTCCGGCAGGTACTCGCCGAATCGCTGCTGATCGCGGCGATCGGCGCGGCGGCTGGCCTCGCCGTCGCCAAACCGGCGATCGCCGCCTTGACGTCGTTCGCGCCGGACCTGCTGCCTGCCTACAACGTGCCGGCGATCGACCTGCGCGTGATCGCGACGACGGCCGCCGTCGCGCTGGCCACCTTGTTGCTGTTCGGACTGCTGCCGGCCTGGCGCGCCGCGCAATCGAGCCCGCTGCAGGCGCTGCAGGGCGCTTCGCGCAGCCAGACCGGAACCCGCGCGCAGATGCGTGCGCGAGCCGCGCTCGTCTCGGCCGAGATCGCGCTCGCGCTGACCCTGCTCGCCGGCGCCTCGCTGCTGATCGACAGCCTGCGCCAGCTCGGCAAGGTCGACTCGGGCATCGGTTCGCCGCAGGTACTGACCGCCGCGTTCTCGATCGCGCTGCCGGCGCAGCAGCCCGGCGACGTGCTCGACGACTGGGCGGCGCGCACGATCAGCCGGCTCGCGCCGCGTCTCGACGCGATCGAGCAGCAGTTGCGCCGCCTGCCGGGCGTCGAATCGGTCGCCCTGGCCAATCGCCTGCCGGCGTCCGGCGACTGGGGATGGAACAGCGCCTTCACGATCCCCGGCCGCAGCGTCGACGACAAGGCGGCGGCGGAGTGGCGCTTCGTCAGCGCCGACTACTTCCGCACCTTCGGCATTCCGGTCGAAGCCGGACGCGTCTTCACGGCGACCGACGGCGCCGACTCGCTGTACCCGACGCAGGTGCTGATCAACCAGGCCTTCGCCGACCGCTATCTCGCCGGCGACGATCCATTGAGCCGCGAGATCACGATCTTCGGCGACGCGCCCAAGCGCATCGTCGGCGTCGTCGCGAACGTGCGCCAGGCCGGGCTCGACCGGCCACCCAACACCGAGGTCTATTTCCCGGTCGGCAAGGCCGCGGTCGGCGATCTGGTGCTGGCGCTGAAAGTGCAGGGCAACGCCATGGCGTATGCCGAACCGCTGCGCCGCGCGATGCGCGAGGTCGCGCCCGACGTACCGCTCTATTCGATCCGCACGATGGACGAGGTCACCGGCTCGACCATGCGTCTGCGCCAGTTCAACATGTTCCTGATGAGCACGTTCGCGCTCGTCGCGCTCGTGCTCGCCGCGATCGGCCTGTACGGCGTGATCGCGTTCGCGGTCGGCCAGCGCCGGCGCGAGATCGGCCTGCGCCAGGCGATCGGCGCGAGCGGTGGCGACATCCACCGCCTGATGCTCGGTGCCGGCCTGCGCATGATCGTGCCGGGCCTCGCCGCCGGCCTGCTCGGCGCACTCGTGCTCGGGCGGGCGATCGCCTCGCAGCTGTACGGCGTCGGCGCCGCCGATCCGCTCGTGCTCGCCGGCGTCACCGCCCTGCTCGCGCTGGCCGCGGTCG
>DBMH01000021.1 GCA_002297645.1 Rhodanobacteraceae bacterium UBA703
GGCATCCGCCCCGCGGACGCCGGTCGCCTGCCGCTGGATCGCGGCAACGCCCCCTTACGGCTGGGCCGGGTCGATCGTCACGTCGTCGAGCAGGATCATGCCGTCGTTCGGCCATCCCGCCGGGTCGGGCACGTAGTCGTAGCGGAACTCGAGGCGATGCGTCCCGCCGTCGGCATAGGCGCTGACGTCGACCGCGTGCATCCCGTACTCGGACTCCCAGTCCGAATCGGCCAGGTCGACGCTGTCGACGACCTGGTCGTCGACGCGGATCGTCAGCGTCGCTCCCAGTCCGGACGGCGGGAACGAAACCATGCGCCAGTAGTTCAGTCGCCGGGCGCCGCCGGCGGGAATCACGACGTCCTGCGCCACGGCCTGCGTCAATTCGCCGGTGAAGCGGGCGCCGAACAGGACGTAGCCGTTGCCGCCGTGCGCATCACGGCTGTCGAACCGGAACAGTTCCGTGCCGGAGCCGCCCTGGCTGCTGTCGGTGCCATGCCAAGCCGACGGATCGACGCCGGGCGTCTCGAAACCCGGGTCCTGCACCGGTTGCACCGCTTCGAAGCCGTTGCGGAAGATCGAATCCGCCGCCGCCGAGACGACGACCTGCACCGGCACCGGGAGGCTCGGCTGCTGGGCGTCGTTCGTCGCCAGGCACAGCCAGGCGGAGTACGAACCGGGAACGAGGCCGTGGGCGTCGATCGCGACGTCGATCGTGTCCGAGGCGCCGCCGGCGATGGTGCCACCGGCCGGGTCCGTAGCGAGCCAAGGGACCTCGCCGGGATCCGAACAGCCGAGCGCGGACTCGCCGACCGTGTAGACCAGCGTCGTGGCCGCGCCGCCCTCGTTCGCCAGCGTCAGCACCTGCGTGGCGGACGTGCCGGCAGCCATCGAAACCGCCAGCCGGGGCGGCGCCAGCGCCGCGATCGCGCTGCCGAGGTTCGTGAACAGGTCCCCGGCGCCGACGTAGGCCGTCGAACTGACCGGCATCAGGCCGCCGGTCAGCAGCACCTCGCCGGAGGCAAGTGCCGTCGCCTCGTGCGCCAGGCGACGCGTCGTCAGCATCGGCCCCTCGCTCCAGGTTCCGTCGACCGGATCGTAGAGTTCCGACGAACCCGTCGGCGCGACGTCGAAGGCATTGCCGCCACCGGCGACGAGCACCTTGCCGGACGGCAGCAACGTGGCGCTGTGGCCGTCGCGGTTGTACGCGAGATCCGGCGTCGCCTGCCACGCGTTCGCAACGGGATCGTAGAGGAGCGCCGTGTTCATGCCTCCCATGAAGGGCGCGCTCGATCCGCCGACGACGAGCACCTTGCCGGACGGCAGCCGCGTCGCCGTCTGCTGCATGCGCGGCCCCGGCATCGGCGCCGCCGCACTCCAGGTGCCGGTCGCCGGATCGTAGATCTCGGCGCTGGCGAGTGCGGCGTTGCCCGCGCTCGAATAGCCGCCCAGCACGAGCATCTTGCCGGACGCCAGCAGGGTCGCGCTGTGGCTCATGCGCGCCTCGATCAGCGGTGCCGTCGCCGTCCAGGTCGCGGTGGACGGATCGTAGATCTCGACACTGCCCTGCACCGCGCCGATGCCCCCTTGCAGGTTGTTGCCGCCGGCGACCAGCACGCGGCCGTCGGCCAGCCGGACGTGCGCGAAGCGTTCGCGCGGCGTCGTCATCGCGCCGGTCGGTCGCCATGTGCCGGTGGACGGATCGTAGAGTTCGGCGGTCGCCAGCGTGGCGTCGTCGTCGATGCCGCCGAACACCAGCACCTGGCCGGAGGCCAGCCGCTCCGCCCCGTGGCTCGAGCGCGGCGCGCTCAAGGCGCCGGTCGGCACCCATGTGCGCAACACCGGCTCGTACAGCAGTGCCGAAGCCAGCTTGCCGTCAATGCCATTGCCGCCAGCCAGCAGGATCCGTCCCGAATCGAGCAGGGTCGCGCTGTGCTGCGCCACGGCGTCGGTCGCCACGACGGGTTCGAAACGATAGTCGTCCACGCCTCGCACGGTGCCCGGCGCGAACCGGACCGGAACGGCGTCCGCGACGTGAACGAAGGGAGCGCCGCCGAGGGCGGCGAGGAGGGCGACGGCAAGCAGGGACGACTTCAAGGGAACCTCGCGGAATGCCTGGATTGGAAGGTCGCGCCGGCCGGGACCGGCGCAATGCGGTAAATTGCGATTCTGGTCTGAGCGCCGCACGGGAAGCCTGTGGGGCGCCTTGTTTTTCCCTGTGAATTGCCTTGGAAGCCTTTTGAACACCGTGTCGATGCCCGCGGCGGAGCCGAACGACCGCCACGCCTTCGGTCCCTTCGAACTCGACGCGGCCGAACGGCGCCTGTACCGGGACGGCACCCAGGTTGCGCTGACGCCGAAGGCCTTCGACCTGCTGCTGGCCCTGGTCGAGAACCCCGGCCGCCTGCAGACGCGCGAGGCGCTGATCGCCCGCGTCTGGCCCAACGCGGTCGTCGAGGAGAACAACCTCAGCTGGAACATCAGCGCCCTGCGCAAGACGCTCGGCGATACCGGCGAGACGCCGCTCTACATCGAAACGGTGCGCGGACACGGCTATCGCTTCATCGGCGTCGCCGCCGAACCGGCGGCCCCGGCGGACGACGGCGCCGCGCCTGCCCCGGCGCC
>DBMH01000217.1 GCA_002297645.1 Rhodanobacteraceae bacterium UBA703
GTGCCGCCGCGCAGGCGAGCGCGGCGCCGCACTTCCGCGTCAACTACGACCTCGTGCGCGATCGCGTGGTCGACGAGCTGTCCTCCGCGCCCGCGTTCGATGCCGACTGGACGCCCGGCACCAGCGACGTGTACCCGCCGGGCTGGTGCCTGTTCGCCTGCGACCTGCGATGGCAGCGCTCCGGGCACCTCGGCCAGCCGGCCTACGTGATCCGCGACGACGGGCACATCGGCTTCGACGCGACGCTGGAAGGACGCGAATTCCTCGTCTCGACGACGGATCCGCTGCGCATCACGCTGCGTCACGACTACCGCTTCGATCGCGCGCCGGGCGATCCGATGTTCGGCGACCCGGGCGTCGGCTACCTGCAAGTCGGCATCGACGGCGGCGATTGGCAGGACATCGGGGCGTATCTCGTCTCCGGTCCGTCCGCGTTCGAAGGCCGCTCGAACGGCTGGCGCGACGACACGCTGGACTTCGGCGCCACGCTGGCCGGGCGCCGCGTGAGGTTCCGCTGGACCGAAATCGTGTCGCGCAGCTGGGCGGAATCGTCGGCGTTCTGGGCGATCGCCCGCATACAGATCGACGGCGCGGCCGAACCGATGTTCAGCCGCGTCGTCGCGCAAACGGATCCGGCAACCGGAACGATCGTTTCCCCGTGACCAGGAGAGTGAAAACATGACGTTCGCAATGACGGGACCGCGGCGGTGCGTCCCCGCGCTGGCGGTTCTGCTGATCCTCGGTGTCGATGTGGCAAATGCTGCGGATCGACCGGTGGCGGTCGCCGCTCCGCTGCGCCTGCAGGCCCAGCCCGGCTGGCTCGACGACGGTGCCGACGACGGCGGTGCCGACACTGTCGCGGATGCGGTCGTTGAGGCCAAGGCCGCGGCGAAGGCCGATCGTGCATCGATCGTCGAGGCGGCACGCCGCGCGCTCGGGGAGAGCGGGCCGGGTGCCGCGAAGTCGTTCGCGCGCGACGAGAGCGTGCGCGTCCACGCGACCGCGCAGGGCGCCTACATCGCGCAGTTCCCGCAATCGGTCGACGGCGTCGAAGTCCACGGCGCACGCGTCAACGTGCTCATGGATCGCACGCTCGCCGTGCGCGCGATCACCGGCGGCCGCGCGTCCGCCGATGCGGTGTCGAAGGTGAGCCGGGCCGCGTTCCTGCGTGACGAAGCCAGCGCCGTGAAATCGGCCGCCGGCACCGTCGACGGATTGCTCGCGGCGAGCGCGATGCGCGAGATCGCCGGAAGCGACGCGCCCTGGCGCCGCTTCGAGCTGGACCGCTCGCCGACGTTCGTGCCGAGCCGTGCGGCGCGCGCCAAGCCGGTCTGGTATCCGACGGAAAGCGGCCTCGTGGCGGCCTACTACGTCGAGATCCACGGCCGCCAGCCCGGCGTCACGCGTCCGCTCGCGCGCGCCACGGTGGTCGCGGCCGACGACGGCCGCATCCTGTCCCGCGTCGACCTGATCCGCGACCACCAGCCGTTCGCCTACCGCGTCTTCGCGACGCCGCAGGGACAGCCCTACAACGATCCCTACGGATTCACCACGCCACATCCGACCGGCGTGCCCGACGGGTGGCGTCCGACGGCGCTGGCGCCGATGAACCTGGTCAGCCTCGTCCATGCCGGCATCAGCACCGGCGATCCGTGGCTGCCCGACGGCGCGACCGAGACGTCGGGCAACAACATCGATTCCTACTTCGACGCCGACCAGGTCGACGACGACGGCTACTGCACCGGAGAAGGCACCTACGGCGACGGCTACCACCCGTCCGAGGGCGACCTGCGCGCGCCGCTGACCGGATCGCGCACGTTCGACTACGCCTACGACGCGAACGACACCTTGCACGACTTCACGCAATGCGTGCCGCCCACCTACGTCGCGCAGCCGATCCCGTCGGGTTCGGCGCAGCTCAACGCCAAGACCGTGCAGCTGTTCTACGCCGGCAACTGGCTGCACGACTATTTCTACGATCTCGGCTTCGACGAGGAATCGGGCAACCTGCAACAGGACAACTACGGCCGTGGCGGCGTCGGCGGGGATCCGCTGTGGATGCTTTCCGGCGGCGCGCATCCGTACACGGCGCTGGCCTCGGAAGGCGATTCCGCGCTGATCTCGATGGGCATCTCGAACTACAGCAAGACGCGCCGCGACGCGTCGGCCTTCGATTTCGGCGTGCTCGCGCACGAATGGACGCACGCGATGATGTTCCGGCTGACGCCGCCGCCGACCGTCTGGGGCGGGCAGTGGGGCGCGCTCGGTGAAGGCAGCGGCGATTTCATCGCGCAGATGCTCAACCTGCGGGCGCAGGACCGCGACATCTATCCGGGCCGACCGCCGTTCTACGGCGCCTACCCGGGAAGCGGCGCCTATTCGAACCTCGACTACGACGTGGCCTACGACCCGCTGCCGCCGGCCGGTTCGCCCGGCAATCCCGACAACAGCTACTACCACGGCGTGCGGCGCTATCCGTTCTCGCCGGATCTCGCGGTCAATCCGCTGACGTTCAAGCACATCGGCGTCGATCAGCCGGTGCCGCCGTCGCCGCCGGCCTACGACTGGCTCAGCCGATCGCTGGTCAACGCCGAAGTGCACACCGCCGGCGAAGTCTGGTCGGCCGCGATGTGGGAATGCGCGCGCAACATCCTCGTCGCCAAGCCGCCGGCGCGCTTCGAGCAGACGCGCCGGCGCTTCCTCGGCGACGTCGTCGCCGGCTTCAAGCTGTTCCCGGCCGATCCGACCTACACCGAGGCGCGCGATGCGATGCTGTACGCGATCCGCGCCGACAACGAGGTCGACTACCGCCGCTGCCGCGCCGGCTTCGCCAAGCGCGGCATGGGCGCCGGTGCCGTCTCTCCGGACCGCCATTCGGTCCACCTGAACGGCGTGGTCGAGAGCTTCGACGACCGTGAGCGCGCCCTCAGCATCCTCGACATCCGCCTGGTCGAGGTGTCCGGCGGCGACGGCGACGGCGTGCTCGACCGCGGCGAACGGGGACGCGTCGACGTCACGCTGCAGAACACCGGCTTCTCGCCGTTGCGCCACGTGCACGCGCGGTTGGAGGCCGCGCACGGCGACTTCGAGTTCCCCGGCGGTCGCCAGAGCGCGGACGTCGAGGTCGCGCCGGGAATGCAGGCGACCGTGAGCGTCGACGTGCGCGTTCGCCGCACGGAAGGCGCGATCGAGCTGCCGCTCGCCGTCGTCGTACGCGACCGCGGGCATCCGACGGCGCGCGCGGAGGCGGACGGCGTCCATCGCGTCAACTACGACCTCGTACGCGACCGCTCGGTCACGGACGCATCGCTCGAACCCGCTTTCGCGGCGGACTGGCAGCCGGGCCTCGGCGACCTCTACCCGGCCGAGTACTGCTACAACGGCTGCGGCCTGCAATGGCTGCGGTCGCAGCACCTGGGCGAGCCGGCCTACGTGATCCGGGACGACGGCCACGTCGCGTTCGACGCGACGCTGACCGGCAACGAGTTCCTCGTGTCCGCCACCGATCCGCTGCGCATCACGATGCGCCACGACTATGTGTTCGACCGCGCACCGGGCGTTCCTTTGAATTTCGCCGGTGCCGGCTTCCTGACGGTCAGCGTCGACGGCGGCGACTGGCAGGAGATCGACGCGTATCTGTCGTCGGGTCCGGCCGCGTTCGAGGGCCGTTCGAACGGCTGGCGCGAGGACACGCTCGATTTCGGCACCGCGCTGGCGGGGCATCGCGTGAGGTTCCGCTGGGACGGCTACGTCTCGCGCAGCTGGGTCGCGGCACCGGCGTTCTGGGCGCTGTCGCAGGTGCGGATCGACGGTGCAGCGGAACCGATGTTCCATCGCATCGTTCCACAGGTGGACTGAGGGGCGATGGAAACGGCCGCGGCCGCGGGATGCGGTCGCGGCGGTTCAGCCGAACGTCGCGCCCGAGCGGTCCGGGCGCGCCACGCATTCGCGGATCACGGCGAGCAGGCGGTCCGGACCCTCGGCCTTGCCGAGGGCGGCGTCGCAGCCGGCGTCGAGCGCCGCGCGCAACACCTGGCCGTCGCGCTCGATGCTGAAGCAGACCAGGGCGATGTGCGCGAAATGCGGTTCGCGCCGCAGCATCCGGGCGATCTCCGCGGCGGTCTCGCCGCGCAGCCAGTAGTCGAGTACGACGGCGTGGCAGGGCCACAGGGCGAGGGCCTGCCACAGCGCGTCGGCGCCGCGCTCGAAACGGACGACGGCCCCGCGGGCTTCGAGCTGCGCGCCGATCAGGACGGCCTGGCCCGGATCGTCCTCGATCAGCAGCACGCGCAGCGACGAATCCGCCGGCGCGCTCGGGGTTTCCTCGCGAATCGTGCGGTCGAGTTCATCGAGCAGCCGGCGCATCGGTTCCTCGAGGCGCGCGCGCAGCTCGTGCGCCTCGCCGCGCAGCGCGACGGCCAGGCGCTCCCACTCGTGCAGCGCGACGTCGGTCGTGCGCGCCGCTTCGCCGAGCCGTTCGTAGCCGTAGGCCGGAGCGGACCCGGCGAGGCGATGCGTGTGCGTCTGCACGTCGCGCCGCAGGCCGTCGTCGCCGGGCGCCGCCGCGAACGCGTTCCAGGCGCTCGCCAGCGCGTCGCGCTTGCGCTGGAGCGAGGCAGCGTAGCGGGCGCGCAGGTCGTCGAAGCGGCGGCTGGAATCGGTCATCGGGTCGGTCGGGAGGGCGAGGTCGTCGCCGGACTTCCGGCGGCGCGTGCCGGGAGCATGGCACTTGTGCGTATGGAAGCGCGCGGGATTCACGATCTTTTACGCGCGCCGGTGCGAGTGTCGTGCTTCCATGGCGCACCTCGCCACCCGCCGGCCACCCTTCACCTCGGAGATCCTCATGAGCAATCTGACCGAACAGGTCCTGCAGTCCCTCGATCCGTCCAGCATCTCCGCGATCGCGTCGCAGCTCGGCATCGATCCGGCGCAGGCGCAGACGGCGATCCAGCAGGCGGTGCCGCTGGTCGTCGGCGGCCTCGCCCGCGGCGCGTCGACCGACGAAGGCGCCAATGCGCTGCACGGCGCGGTCGCCGCCCACTCCGGCTTCGACGTCGGCTCGATCCTCGGCAACGTGCTCGGCGGAGGCGCCGGCGGCGCCGGAGCGGGCTCGATCC
>DBMH01000099.1 GCA_002297645.1 Rhodanobacteraceae bacterium UBA703
CGACACGCGCCGCCAGCGTGCGCGCCGCCGCGACGCTGACCTGCTGGCCGAGCACCGCGCGCACGGCGAGTTCGAATCCGTCCCAGGCGCCCGGAAGCCGCTGTCCCGGCCAACGCCGGATCAGCGGCGCGAGCAATTCGCTGCGACGGAACGCGAGTGCCAGCGCGCGCGGATCCGCGTCGACGTCGAACATGCGCCGGACGCGCGGTACCAATCCGCCGAGCACGCGACTGTCCGGGTGGTGGACCCGCAGCGCCAGCGCCGTATCGCCCCGGATCGGGGCGACCGAGAACCAGCCCGGTGCGCCGCCTTGGATGAAGCTGCGGCGGTAGCCGGCCGCGTCGACGACTTCGACACCGGGAATCGTGCGCCGCGAATGGAACTCGAGCAGATGCGCGAAATCGTAGGGTGCTCGGTAGGGCAGGCGGAGTTCGACAGAAGCGGGATCACGAAGGGGAGCCTCGGCGTTCGAGGCAGCAGTTGCGCGCGGCCTCTTCGCCGAGCGGCGCTGCTCGCGGCGCAGGTCGCGCGGCGGCCTGCCGTAGGTCCCGACGAAGGCGGCGTTGAAGCGGCGCAGGCTGGCGTAGCCCGCCGCTTCCGCGATCTCGGCGATCGGCAGCGCCGTCTCGGCCAGCAGCGCCTTCGCGAACAGCAAACGACGCGTCGCCGCGACGTCGAGCGGACTCGCACCGAGCTCCTCCGCGAACACGCGACGCAGGTGGCGCTCGCCGACACCGACGCGGGCGGCGAGCTGCGGCAGCGAACCGTCCCCGTCGAGCGCGCCCTGGTCGATCAGGCGCAGCGCGCCGGCGACGAGCTCGCTCTTCGCGCGATGCAGTGGCGAGCCCGGCGCCGCTTCCGGCCGGCAGCGCAGGCACGGACGGAAACCGGCCGCCGCAGCCGCCGCAGCGCTGTCGTAGTAACGCACGTTCGTCGCCTTCGGCGTCGGTGCCGGGCAGACCGGCCGGCAATAGATGCCGGTCGAGGTCACGGCGGTGAAGAACAATCCGTCGAAGCGTGCGTCACGCGTCAAGCGCGCACGCTCGCAGACGCGGGGATCGAGCATCGAAGTGGCGGGGCGTTCCGGCATGCATCCATGCTACCGTCGTCCGACCGGCCGGACTCGCCGTTTTCGGTCGTCAATACGAAAGCGCTCGACACGGCGATCCTTGCTGGATCGCGCGACCCGCGCATTTCCGGGCAAGCGAGGCACGACGCGCTCCAGTCCGGCCGATCGCATCCTGGTCGTTCCCGGTCGCGCAGCGCATGCGGTGCTGGACGGCCTCAAGCGATCGGGAGCGTCAGAACCCGTAGCGCAGGAATCCACCGTCCACCGCGATGCATTCGCCCGTCACGTAGCTCGACGCCGGCAGGCACAGGAACGCGACCGCGCCGGCGACCTCCTCGGGCTCGCCGATGCGTCCCATCGGCGTGCGCAGCAGCACGTCGTCGAGATAGTCCGGATCGGCCAGCGGCCCTTCGGTGCGGCGCGTGCGGATGTACCACGGTGCGACCGCGTTGACGCGGATGCCGTCCTCGGCCCATTCGCAGGCGAGGTTGCGCGTGAGCTGGTGCAGTGCCGCCTTGGTCAATCCATACGGCGCGCCGGTACGCACGTGCGTGAGGCCGGAGACCGAGCCGACGTTCACGATCGCCGCATTGCCGTGCTCGGCGAGGTGCGGGTGCGCGAGCCGGCACATCTCGAACGCGCTGAGCACGTTCGTCTCGACCAGCGCGCGCACCTCGTCGAAGCCGTAGTCGAGCGCGGGCTTCGACGCATTGCCGCCGACGTTGTTGACGAGCAGCGAGAGCTCGACGTCGAGATCGGCGATCCAGTCGAACGCTTCGAGGCGCTGCTCGTGGTCGGCCAGGTCGGCGGCGAACGCCTGGAACTCGCGCCCGTCGATCTCGTCCGCGAGTTCGGCGCGCGCCGCCTCGAGCGCGGCTTCGTCGCGGGCGATCATCAGCACGTCGGCTCCCAGGGCGGCCAGCTCGCGCGCGCAGGCGAAACCGATGCCCTTGCTCGCTCCGGTGACCAGCGCGACGCGGCCGTCGAGCCGCCAGCGTGAGGGATTCGTCATCGTGCGGATCTCCGGCTTGTACGCACCCTGCGTGCAGCGCAGACTTTAGCGAATGCCACTCGCCGGAGCATGCCGTGCCGCGTTCGATCGCCCTCGTCCTCTGCGCCGTCGTGCTCGGCGCCTGTTCCGGCCGTCCGTCCGCAGACGGAAACGCGGACCCCGCAGCCGGGCCGGTATCCGCAAAACCCAAGACCGTGGTCGACGACCAGTTGAAGGCGCTGGACAAGGCCAGGGCCGTGCAACAGACCGTCGACGACGCGGCGCAAGCGCAGCGCAAGGCCATCGACGACGCAGGCGGCTGAGCCGATGCCGGCGCTGGACGGTCTGTGGGGCTACCTGCTCGTCGCGCTCGTCTTCTTCCTGCTCGGCCGCGCGACGCGCGATCGCGAGCCGCGACCGACGCGACCGGAGGTGCCACGACCGGCATCGACGCCGGAACCAGCGCCGGACATCGCCGCCGGGCTGGAGGCCGAACTGCAAGCGCTGATCGCGGACGGCAACCTGATCCAGGCCGTCAAGCGCTATCGCGATGCGACAGGAACCGACCTGAAGACCGCGAAGGACGCGGTCTTCGCACGACAGGAAGAACGGCGCCGGCGCGGTCCGGCCTGACGCGACGACGTCAGCGCAGTTCGCAGAAGCAGTGCGCGAAGGCGCCGAAGCGCTTGTTGCGCAGCGACTCGACGATGCCCGCGAACTGCCGCAGCTCGCCCTGCCCGACCACGCCGGGCGGGAGGGTGAGGCCGGACCAGCGTACGAGGCGCGCGACCGCGGAGCTGTTGCCGAAGCTCAATGCGAGCCGCTCGAACGTTCCCAGTTCGCGCTCGACATAGCGGACCTGGTAATCGCCGCCCAGTTTCGCGCGCGCCGCAGCGGCGGCGATCGCGTCGTCGAGGCCGCCGAGCTTGTCGACGAGGCCGCGCTCCTGTGCCTGGCTGCCACTCCACACGCGTCCTTGCGCGATCGCGTCGATCTGTTCCGGCGTCTTGCCGCGCGCCTTGGCGACCTTGCCGATGAATTCGTTGTAGCCGCGGCGGATCACGCTGTTCAGGATCGACTCCAGCTGCGGCGACAGCGGGCGCCGGATGTCGAACGCACCGGCCAGCGGCGTCGTCGCGACGCCGTCGACGTGCACGCCGATCTTCGACAGCGTGTCCGGGATCGTCGCGAACAGGCCGAAGATGCCGATGGAGCCGGTGATCGTGGTCGGCTGCGCCCAGATCTCGTCGCCGTCCATCGCGATCCAGTAGCCGCCGCTGGCGGCGACATCGCCCATCGAGACCAGGACGGGCTTGCCGGCCTCGCGCGCCTGCGCGATCTCGCGGCGGATCAGTTCGGACGCGACGGCATCGCCGCCGGGCGAGTTCACGCGCAGCACGATCGCCTTGACCTTGTCGTCCTCGCGCGCCGCACGTACGAGCTGGGCGGTGGACGTGCCGCCGATCATGCCCGGCGGCCGCTCGCCGCCGACGATCTCGCCTTGCGCGACGACGACCGCGACCTGCGACACGCCGACGCCCGGAAGGTTTTCCGGACCGAGCAGGCCGAGATAGCGCTTGAAGTCGACCTGGCGGAACGTGTCGCCGTCCGGCGCGCCTTGCGCGCGCAGCAGCGCGCGCGCCTCGGAGCGCGTGGCGACCTGGTCGACCAGCTTCTGGTCGAGCGCGAGCTGGGCGAGGTCGCCCTGGTGCGCCGCGACGAGCTCGTCGTAGTGCGCGATGTCGCCGGCGATCTTCGCCGCGTCGATCTTGCGCAGCGCGGCGACTTCGTCGAGGTATTCCTGCCAGATGCCGCCCATCCAGTAGCGATCGGCCTCCTTCGACGCGTCGGAGGCCTCGTTCTGCACGAACGGCTCGGCGGCGGACTTGAAGGTGCCGACCTTGATCAGGTGCATCTGCACGCCGAGCTTGTCGAGCGCCTCCTTGAAGTAGCTGCGATAGCTGGCGAAGCCTTCGAGCAGCACCGCGCCTTCCGGATCGAGCAGGATGCGGTTGGCGTGCGCGGCGAGGTAGTACTGGGACTGGTCCATGCCGCCGGACAGCGCGACGACTTCCTTGCCGGCCGCCTTGAAGCGGTCCAGCGCGGCGCCGATCTCGCGCAGGGTCGACAGCCCCGCGCCGTCGATGTCGTCGGGCAGCAGCACGATGCGTTCGATGCGCGCGTCCTTCGCCGCGGCGTCGACGACGCGCAGGATGTCGCGCAGCTGCACTTCCTTCACGTCGCTGCCGGTGGCGGCGGCGAGCGCGCGATCCGTCGGAGCGCTCGAATACTGCTCGACGATCGCGCCCTTCGGATCGAGCACCAGGGCGGTGCGCGGCGCCAGCGCCACGCGGTTGCCGAACACGGCGACGAGGACGGCCACCAGCACGACCAGGAAGACCAGGTTGAACACGAGGCGCCGCGTGAAATTCAACGCGTTCCACAATCCGCGGAACAGACGGCGGATCACGCCCGGATTCTCTTTCGACATCGCATCGCTCCCTGCGGCGCACCTGCCGCTCGCACGATCCAGCCTAACCGATATCCGCCCGACGCGCGCATCACGCCGGCGCCAGCGGGCGGCGCGCCAGCTTCCAGAACCGCCAGGTCAGCAGCACCGCCGCGGCACTGAGCCCGGCGATCAATCCGATCCACATGCCACGGGCGCCGAGGTCGTGCCGGAACGCGAGCCACCAGCCGACCGGCATGCCGATGCCCCAGTACGCGACCATCGTGATCAGCATCGGCAGTGCCGTGTCCTTGAGGCCGCGCAGCGAGCCGTTGGCGACCACCTGGATGCCGTCGGAGAACTGGAACACGGCGGCGAGCAGCAGCAGTTGCGCCGCCAGCGCGATGACCGTCGCGTCGTTCGAGTACAGCCCGGCGATCGTCGCCGGCAGCAAGGCCATCACGCCGCCGGAGAAAGTCTGCGCCGCCAGCGCCAGCACGAAGCCCGCGAGGCCGGCGAAGCGCAGCGCGACCGCGTCGCCGCGGCCGACCGCATGGCCGATGCGGACCGTCGTCGCCATCGAGATGCCGAGCGGCACCATGAAGAACAGCGACGCCACGTTCAATGCGACCTGGTGGCTCGCGACGGTGTCGGTGCCGAGCGTGCCCATCGCCAGCGTCGTCGCGATGAACAGGCTCGCCTCCATGAACACGGTCACGCCCATCGGCACGCCGATGCGCAGCAGTTCGCCGAGCGCGCGCGCGTCGGGCCACTCGAAGCGCGCGAGCAACGCGTACGGCGCGTAGGCGCGATGCAGCACGAGATAGAGGCCGAACGCGAGGGTCTCCAGCCACAGCACGATCGCCGTCGCCACGCCGATGCCGCCGGCCCCCATCTCCGGGAAGCCGAGCTTGCCGTTCAGCAGCACGTAGGCGATCGGCCCGAGCAGCACCAGCGACATGAGGCTGAAGTACATGGTCGGCCGCGTGATGCCGACGCCGGCGCTGACGCCGCGCAACGTGAAGAATGCCGCGATCGCCGGCGCGCCCCAGGAGACGCCGCGCAGGAAACGGTCCACCTCGCCGTGCAGCGCCGGATCGACGCCGATCAGGCGTACCAGCGGACTGGCGGAGCGCACGCCGATCCAGCACAGCAGGCCGAGGCCGAGCGCCAGCCACATCGACTGGCGGAACAGCATGCCGACGTCGCGCAGCCGGCCGGCGCCGAACACCTGCGCCACCGAGGGCGGCACCGCCATCGTCACGCCGATCGCGACGACCACGGCGATCGACCAGATGCCCGCGCCGACGGCGACCGCACCGAGGGTGACCGCGCCGTGGTGGCCGGCCAGCATCGCGTCGATCGCGTTCATGCCGACCGCCATCAGCTGGCTCAGCACCAGCGGCAGCGCGAGGATCGCGGTTTCCTTCAGCTCGCCCGGAAGGCGCGCCGACGTGCGTTGTAGAATGGCGTTCATGCGGGAAATCCTGGGCGCGGAAACCGACGGGGATTCCGCGGATGCGGCGCCTGCGGCCGGCATCGCCGGCACGCCGGGGGCGGCCACGGGAGGACACCGGGGCACCGCAGGCAGCGCGACATTTGGAGGCGAACGCGGCGGACGGCCGCGATCGCGGAAGCCGAATTCTATCCGAAGCCCCGCTCGCGCGCGGCTCCATCCGAGGACGCACGAGGCATGAACAGCGAAGCGACCGATCAGCCCGCCGCGGTTCCGGCCGCGCCCGCCGCGACGCCGCTGCCGCCCTGCGCGAACTGTGGCGCGGCAATGTCCGGCCCGTACTGCCACGCCTGCGGCCAGCCCGAGAAGGGCATGGTGCGGCCACTGGCGAACGTGATGTCGGACGTCGCCGACACGATCTTCAACGTCGACTCGCGCATCTTCCGCAGCATCCTGCCGCTGTACTTCCGTCCCGGATTGCTGACACAGGAATACTTCATCGGCCGCCGCACGCGCTACGTCACGCCGTTCCGGCTGTTCTTCTTCCTCTGCGTGGTGTCGATCATCGCGATCCAGTTCGCGCTGAACCTCGACAGCGCGAAATTCGACTTGCTGCGCTCGATCGGCAACAGCAGCATCGAGACCTCGGCCACCGAAGCCGACGTGGACCAGAACCTGCAGAAAGCCCTCGACGCGCTCGACGGCGCACGCAAGGTGCCGGGCCTGTCCGCGAGCGATGCGACCGAACTCGACCGGGCCGTCGTGGAAGTACGCAAGCAGGCCGACAAGCGCCGCGCCTGGCTGAAGAAGAAAGCGGATGCTCTCGCACGCGGCGATACCCCGCCGCCGGACCCGAACGAGGAACTGGAGCTGGATATCGGCGGCCAGCCGTGGGATCCGAAGTCGCATCCGATCGCCGTCTCGTGGCTGCCGGCTTTCGCCAACGCCAAGCTGAACGAGCTCACCGGACGCGCCAGGGACAACCTCCTGACCGCACGCAAGGACCCGCGCCGGCTCATCGCCAGCGTCTTCTCGGTGCTGCCGCAGACGCTGTTCGTCCTGATGCCGCTGTTCGCGGTGCTGCTGAAGATCGTGTTCCTGTTCAAGCGCCGGCTGTACATGGAGCATCTGATCGTCGCCTTGCACAGCCACGCCTTCATCTTCCTCTCGCTGCTACTGCTCGCCCTGATCAGCCTGCTCGAAGGCGCCACCGGCAATGCGGCGCTGCTGTCGACCCTGAGCCTCGCGAACGCGGCGGTCTGGATCTGGCTGCCGATCTACCTGTTCCTGATGCAGAAGCGCGTCTACCGGCAGGGCTGGCTCATGGCGCCGCTGACCTACGGCGTGATCGGCCTCTCCTATTTCGTGCTGCTCGGCTTCGGCCTTGCCGGCGCTTTCATCGTCGGTCTCACCCTGGACTGACCCGTTCTCCGGCCGCCTGGACCCTGCAGGCCGCGCCAACGCTGGAGGAGCGCCGTCTCCCCCCTCTGTCAAGCGGTTGTGCACAGGTGCGCCGATATGGCAGCGCGCCATCGCGGCCGGCCGCGACGATGCCGGAAGAGCCCGGGAACGCAGATGCAACCCATTGAAATTCCTGGCTCATTACACATTGATTAAACATTCGCCAACCTGCTCGAAGTGGCCCAACGATGCGCCTTGCGGGCCGGTTCGGACACAGTCATCCACAGAGTTATCCACATCCGCTGTGGATAAGCGAAAAACCCTTGATGGGCCATTCGCTTATGTATTCTTTCTGAAAGTTTCCTGAGAAACCGGTTGCAAGCGGCCGGGCCGGATTCGCGCGGCGGAAGCATGGGCCGGAAAGCCGCGGGATTCCCGGGCTCCGGAAGGCGTCGCGACGGGATCCGGAACGGCCTGGACCCATCGACCAGGTGAAGGCGGCGGGGGCGACCGCTTTCCGAAGTTCCCTATACTGCCCGGCCGGCGCCGCTCCGCCGCAGCCCGTCCCGATGAATCCGATCCTGCGCATCGCGCTGCCCGTCCCGCTCCATACCTGGTTCGACTACCGTTCGGCGTCCGTCGCGCCGCCGCAACCGGGCAGCCGCGTGCTGGTTCCTTTCGGACGGCGCCGTGTGGTCGGCGTGGTGGTCGAGGCCGTCGACGCCTCGGAACTCGGCGACAGCCAGCTGAAGACCGTCGAGCGCGTGCTGGACGAACGGCCGCTGCTCACGACCGAGCTGATGACCACCCTGCGCCGCGCCGCGCGCTATTACCAGCACCCGTTCGGCGAAGTGCTGCAGGCCGCCCTGCCGGTGGCGCTGCGTTCGGCGCGTGCCTTGCCCGAAACCGGACTTCCCGCCCTGTGCCTCACGGCGGAAGGTCGGGCGGCGCGGGACGATCCTAAGCGCCGCCGCGGCACGCGCATCGACGCGCTGCTGCACGCCTTGACCGACGGCACCCGCGCGGTCGCCGACCTCGACGGCGCGCTCGGGAACGTCGCCTCCGCCGCG
>DBMH01000101.1 GCA_002297645.1 Rhodanobacteraceae bacterium UBA703
GACGAGGCCGGCGCCGACCACGATCAGGTCGTGGCGCGTCACGGTCAACGCGCGGTCTCCGGCGTGATGCCCCAGGCGAACGGATCGGCCGGATCGACCAGGAAGGTGGAGCGCCCGGTGATCCAGGCCTGGCCGCTCACGCGCGGCAGCACGCCCCGCTCGCCGCGACGATACGAGGCCTCGAACGCGCTGCCGAGGATGCCCTGCTGCACCCAGGTCTCGCCCTCGGCCAGTTCGCCGTCGGCGGCCAGGCACGCGAGCTTCGCGCTGGTGCCGGTGCCGCAGGGCGAGCGGTCGTAGGCGAGTCCAGGGCAGAGCACGTAGTTGCGCGGCTGGCCGCTGCCGTCCGGCGCGATCGCGTTGACTTCGATGTGGTCGATCTCGCCGTCCGCACCCGTGATGCCGTCGCGCTCGAGCGCGAGCCGGATCGCCTCCGTGTAGGCGGCGAGTTCGCGCTGGTTCGCCAGCGTCAGCGCGCACGGCGCCTGGTCGGTGATGAAGAACCAGTTGCCGCCCCAGGCGACGTCGCCGCGCACGCGGCCGTAGCCCGGCACGTCGACATCCACGTCGCGCAGGTGGCGCCAGCTCTCGACGTTGTCCACGGCGACGCGGCCGTCGTCGAACAGCTCGACACCGACCGTTCCGACCGGCGTCTCGATGCGGTGCCGGCCGGGAGCGATGCGCCCGAGCTCGGCCAGCGTGCGCACGACGCCGATGGTGCCGTGGCCGCACATGCCGAGATAGCCGACGTTGTTGAAGAAGATCACGCCGGTGCAGGCGGCCGGATCTTCCGGCGGCAGCAGCACTGCGCCGACCATGGTGTCGGAGCCGCGCGGCTCGCAGGCCAGCGCGCTGCGCCAGCGGTCGTGATCGCGGCGGAAACGCTCGCGGCGCCCGGCGAGGCTGCCGGTGCCGAGGTCGGGGAATCCGGAGACGACCACGCGGGTCGGCTCGCCGGCGGTATGGGAGTCGATGACGTCGATGGCATGCATGAATCCATACTCCCATCGCCCCTGGCGAGCGACTAGTGAAGGAACCGGTCGGCCAATGCGGAAAACGGCACAAAGGCCATTCACGCCGCCCCACGCCCGAAAGCCTGGGCTAGGATCGGGTGCAGCCTTCATCTCCCCGCAACATCCAGGTACATCGTCCCATGGATACCGGCCTTTCCCCACTCGAAGTGCAGCACCTGTTCGACGCTCTCGGCGACACGGTGTTTTTCGTCAAGGACCAGGAAGGTCGCTACACCCACTGCAACCTCACGCTGGTGCAGCGGCTCGGGCGCAAGCGACGCAACGAGGTCATCGGCCGGTCGCCGGCGGAGATGTTCCCGGCGCCGCTCGGCCAGCGCTATTTCCTGCAGGACCGGCAGGTGCTCGGCGGCGAGCCGATCGCCGATCGCCTCGAGGTGCACCTGTATCCGAACCGCCGTCCCGGCTGGTGCCTGACGCTGAAGCGCCCGCTGTTTTCCGACGGCCGCATCTGCGGCCTGATCGGTGTGTCGCGCGACCTCGGCAAGCCCAACAGCCGCCACTCGGCGTTCGCCCGGCTCGACAAGGTCGTGGCGCACATGCAGGCGCACTTCGAAGGCAATCTGCGCGTGCCGGAACTGGCACAACTGGCCGGCCTGTCCCTGGCCCAGCTCGAGCGGCATTTCCGCCATGTTTTCCAGATCACGCCGCAGCAGTACCTGATCAAGCTGCGCATCGAGCAGGCGATGCGCCTGCTGCACGGCGAGGACAGCATCGCCAGCGTCGGCCAGCGCTGCGGTTTCAGCGACCAGAGCGCGTTCGCGCGCCAGTTCAAGGCGACGGTCGGCATGACGCCGAGCGACTATCGTTCGCTCAAACACTTGTTCGACCGATCGGGCCAGGATGCCGCGGAGATCGTCGCGGAAGGCCCGGAAAGCGGAAAAGCCGCGCGAAACTTGATTCAACGCAATGGCAGCGCCATGTCTGCACGCGTATAGTGGCTTTTCATCTTCCCGGCAGTACTCCCGACATGCTCGACACGCTCGTTTCCTTCGCCTCGCGCGGACTGACGCAAGGTTCCTGGGGCACCTGGATCGCCTACATGCTGGTCGTGACCCAGCTGACGATCTTCACGGTGACCCTGTACCTGCATCGCAGCCAGACGCACCGCGGCGTCGACTTCCATCCCGTGCTCGCGCACTTCTTCCGTTTCTGGTCGTGGCTGACGACCGGCATGGTCACCAAGGAATGGGTCGCGATCCACCGCAAGCACCACGCCAAGGTCGAGACGGAAGAGGATCCGCACAGCCCGCAGGTCTACGGCATCAAGAAGGTGTTCTGGGACGGCGTCGCCCTGTACCGCGACGCGAGCCACAACCTCGACGACATGGAGAAGTACGGTCGCGGCACGCCCGGCGACTGGATCGAGCGCAAGCTCTACACGCCGCACGCGTACACCGGCCCGGCCGTGATGGTGGTGATCAACTTCGCGCTGTTCGGCTTCGTCGGCATCGCGATGTGGGCGATCCAGATGATCTGGATCCCGTTCTGGGCCGCCGGCTTCGTCAACGGCATCGGCCACTGGTGGGGCTACCGCAATTTCGAATCGGCCGACACCTCGACCAACCTGTCGCCGTGGGGCGTGTGGATCGGCGGCGAGGAGCTGCACAACAACCACCACGCGTTCCCGAGCTCGGCCAAGTTCGCGCTGCGCAAGTGGGAGTTCGACATCGGCTGGGCGGCGATCCGCCTGTTCGAGATGGTCGGCCTCGCGAAGGTGCTGCGCGTCGCCCCGACGCTGGACGTGCGCCCGAATGTGAACCTGCCGGACATGGACACCGTGAAGGCCGTGCTGGCGCATCGCTTCCACATCATGAGCGACTACTTCCGCGGCGTGATCGCGCCGACGCTGCGCGACGAGGCCGGCAAGGCCGGCGCCGGGCTCAAGGCGCTGCCGCGCAAGCTGCGCAAGGCGCTCGGCAACGGCGGCCGCTGGCTCGACAACGCCTCGCGCGAGCGCATGACCGCGTTCACCGAGAAGCATCCGCAGCTGCGTACGGTGTGCGAGTTCCGCGCGCGCCTCGCCGCGCTGATGGAGCGCAATGGCCGCAATGCCGACGGCATGCTCGAGGGCATCAAGGAATGGTGCCGCGAGGCGGAAGCCACCGGCATCCGCACGCTGGCCGATTTCGCGGTGCGGCTGAAGGGCTATCGCGTGGTCGGCGACCACTGAAGCGACGTCTCCGCGTCCCGATGAAGAAGCCCGCCTCGAGCGGGCTTTTTCATGCCTGCCCGGCAGCTACGCAGTAGACCGGGGCGCGCGCGCGGGACGGCACTCAGCGCAGGAACCGCCCCGCATGCTCCGGCGCCGGCAGCCAGCACGCGTCGCCGCGACCGAACCAGCGATAGCGGTTGCGCGCGAGTCGCCGGTACGCCGGGTCGCGCCAGCCGCGCGGCAGCCGGTACAACACTCCGAACAGGCGCCAGGCGCCACCGAATCCCGTCAGCACGCGCAGGATCGCATCGCTGTCGGTGTAGCGGCGGTCGCCTTCGAGCAGCAGCAGGGAGGCGGGATCGTCGGGATCGAGACCGTGCGCGCCGATCAGCATGCGCCCGGTTTCCGATTGCATCGCGGCGAACCGGAAGCGGCCGGTGCGGTCGTGGTGCAGGACGAATCGCACCCAGCGGCTGCACAGCAGGCACACGCCGTCGAAGACCAGGATCGGCCCGTCGGCGTCAGTCGCCATCGACGGACTCCAGCCATCCGGCGTAGGCGACCAGCACGCCGACCCACGGCAGGCGCGCGACGATGTCGAAGCGGTAGCGCCCGTCCCGCTCGCTGCAGCAGGCCGAGAGGCCGTCGAACCAGCGCAACGGCAACGACACGCCGAACAGGCGTACGTCGCGCGTGGCCCAGCGCAGCGCGCGTCCGTCGCATTCCGGCACGAACACGAAGCGCGCGGCGCCGATGGATTCCTCGAACGCGCCCGGCCAACGCGACGAGCGCCGCAGGGTCGAACGCATGACGCCGGAAGGAAAGCGGCGCGACCACGTCTCGGCGGCGGCGTGGGGACGGATCTCGACGTCGAGCGGCACGTCCGCGGCGGGAACGGGCAATCGGAACAGCGCACGCAGCAACCGCGCGCGCCAGCGCGGATCGCCCTCCACGTTCACCCGCCCCCGCGCACGCACGGGCCGGAGGCCGCCGTGCATGGCGCGCAGGCTCGGCGGCAGCACTTCCCAGCGCGGCCCGAGCAGGGAGGGGAACAGGGCGCCGTCGCTCATCGCGCCATCCTGACGAAAAGGGCAGGCGAAGAATACCTGCCGGGCGACCGGGATCACGCGTTCCCGGTCCGGCGTCCAAAGAAAAACCCGCCACGAGGGCGGGTTTCCGGTATCGAGGACGCAGGTCCCGGCCTTCGCCGGGAAGGCGTCACTTGATCTTGCCTTCCTTGTACGTCACGTGCTTGCGGACGACGGGGTCGTACTTCTTGACCTCCATCTTTTCCGGCGTGTTCTTCTTGTTCTTGTCGGTGGTGTAGAAGTGGCCGGTGCCGGCCGAGGAGATCAGACGGATCTTGTCGCGCTTGGATGCCATGGTCGTTTACTCCTCAGATCTTCTCGCCGCGCTTGCGCAGTTCGGCGATGACGACTTCGATGCCCTTCTTGTCGATCGTGCGAAGGCCGTGGCTCGACACGCGCAGGGAAACCCAGCGCTTCTCGCTCGGCACCCAGAAGCGGCGCTCGTGGAGGTTCGGCAGCCAGCGGCGGCGCGTCTTGTTGTTGGCGTGGGAACGGTTGTTGCCGGACTGGAAACTCTTTCCGGTGACTTGGCAGACTTTGGACATTGCGAACCTCGCAAGTTCGTATTCCATCCTTGGCCAGGACGGTGGCGGCCCAGCGGCGGCGATGCGCCATGCGGTGCTGGATACCCCGGAAACGTCCGGCGCGGGCGGACCGCATGACCGGTTCCGCGTGCCCCGGAGGGCAATGGACGTCGCAGGGAGCCGCGCTTTATAGCGGAATCATGGACTTGCTGCAAGAGGAGGGCCCGAAAGGCCGGGCCTTTCCTCCGCTCGCGGGCCGGACCGACCGGTCCGGAAACGGCGGCGACGTCCGCCGCCGGGATTCCGCGCAGCGGTTCAGCCCTGTGCCGAGCCGAAGAACATCAGGTAGACGAGGCGGCCATTCTCGAGACGGTTGCCGAAGGCCTCGCCGGCGGTATGCCAGAACCACGGGCGCAGCAGCACCAGGCGGTTGAAGCGCATCGGAACGCGCATCGTCAGCTCCCACGCCTCGTCGTCGTTGCTGTCCTTCTCGATGATGTCGCTGTGCATCTCCTCCATCGAGGAGTACCCCATCGCGCGCAGTTCCTCGAGGTTCGTCGGCCCGCGCTCGGTTCCGGTGCGGCGGTGGCGGAAGAAGTCCGTACCGCCGCGGCAGTGCTCGGGCAGGCTGAGGTAGAGGATGCCGGACCAGTACGACTGGTCGACGTGCACCTTCGCGCGCCCCTTGTCGGCGGCGAGGGTAATGCGGCATTTCGCGTGCGACTGCGGCGGATCGAGCAGGCGCAGCGGCTCGCCGACCATGCGCGAGACCTGCGGCACGAGGCCGTCGAGGTTGATGCGCTCGAGCGAGTTGCGGCCGGGAAACGCGCCTTCCTGATCCGGATAGGTGAGGCGCAGGGCGAGGTCGCGCACCTCGTGCGGATTGGACAGGAAGTCGTCGACGACGACGATGGAGGTCGGCATGCGGGTTACATTTCCTCGGTCGCGGTCCGCCGGGAGCGCTTGATCAGCCAGCCCACGCCGCGCAGGTCGGCGATGCCGACGAGTGCCCGGTTGAGGTTGTTGTACTTCGACACGCCGGCGCCGCGCGGACGATGGTTGACCGGCACGGACTTCACCTGCCAGCCGGCGCGCTGCATGAGGGCAGGCAGGTAGCGGTGCATGTGGTCGAAGTACGGCAGGTCGAGGAAGGCCTCGCGCTCGAACAGCTTGATGCCGCAGCCGGTGTCCGGCGTATCGTCGCGCAGCAGGCGCGAGCGGATCGCGTTGGCCCATTTCGAGGCCCAGCGCTTGCTGCCGGAATCCTGCCGATTCACGCGCCAACCCGCGTACAGCTTGATCGCGGCTGGCGACGCGTCGCGCATCGCGATCAGCTTCGGGATGTCGGCGGGGTCGTTCTGGCCGTCGCCGTCGAGCGTCGCGATCCAGCTGCCGCGCGCAGCCTTCACGCCGCTGCGGATCGCCGTGCTCTGGCCGCTCTGCGACAGGTGGCGCACGACGCGCAGCTCCGGATAGTCCGCCTTCGCCTGTTTCAGTACGGCCAGCGAGTCGTCCTTGCTGGAATCGTCGACGTAGACGATCTCGAAGTCGATGCGGCCGCGCAGCGCCGCGGCGATCTCGGCGAGCAGCGGGGGAATGTTGCCCTGCTCGTTGAACACGGGCACGACGACGGACAATGCGGGCATGCGGAACGGAACCGGCGCGAAAGAGGACGCATTATCGCCGATGACGCGCCGATGCGCGCCGCGGCATCACGGCGCGCCGGCGGCGGTGAGTCCGGTCGAACCGTCGAGCGCCGCCTCCCAGTCGCGTTCGATCGGGCCGAACCGGTCGTCGCTCCTCGCCAGCATCACGAGGGTCCCGTCGCGGATCGGCACTTCGCGGCCGTGCAGGCCCTCGCGCTCGAAGTCGCGCCGGACCGGCACGCGGTATTGCACGACATAGACCACGCTGACGGGATCGTCGGCCCGGTGCATCACCATGTGCACGGTGCGGTACGGGCCGACCGGGCAGTCCCGGGCGTAGGCGATGCCGGCGGGCACGGACGCCAGCGCCAGGCCGCGCTCGGCGAAGGCCCGGCGCACGTCGGCCTCGGGCAACG
>DBMH01000102.1 GCA_002297645.1 Rhodanobacteraceae bacterium UBA703
CGCTACGCGGCCGTGTTCGCGCCCGCCGTGCTCGAGCGAGGGCTCGCCGACGCGATGACGAAGGTCGCGCGTCGATGAAGGCCGCCGTCCTGCTGCCGTCCCTGGCGGGCCGCGACGCGGTCGGCAACGACACGCTGGCGATGGTCGGCCTGCTGCGCGAGCGCGGCATCGAGACGCGCGTGTTCTGCGAGCACGCCCATGGGGTGAGCGAGCCGACCCACGCGCCGGAAACACTGCCCGATTTCGCCGGCGGTCCCGACGATCTCGTGCTCTACCATTTCTCGACCGGCTGGCCGCTCGCGCTCGACCTGCTGCGGCGCGTGCGCGGTCGCCGCATCGTGCGCTACCACAACATCACGCCGCCGGAGTTCTTCGCCGGCACCGCGAAGAGCTACGAGGCCGCCTGCGCGAAAGGGCGCGAGGAAATTCCGGCGATCGCCCGCCTCGGCTGCGACCTGTACCTCGCCGCCTCGCGCTACAACCTCGACGAACTGCTCGCGTACGGCGTGCCGGCCGAGCGCGGCGCGGTCCTGGCCCCGTTCCACCGCGTGCAGCAACTGATCGACGCCGAGGCCGACCTCGGTCTGCTCGACGAGCTGAGCGACGGGACGCGCAACGTGCTCATGATCGGGCGCATCGCGCCGAACAAGAACCACCTCGCGCTGGTCGACGCCTTCGCCGCCTACGTCGACGGCTACGGCGATCCGGCGCGACTGCTGATCGTCGGCAAGTCCGATCCCGGACTGGACGCCTACAACCAGGCGATCCGCGCGCGCATCGCCGAGCGTCGCCTCGGCGAGCGCGTGTGGTGGCTCGATTCGCTCGGCGAGGCGGAACTGAAGTCGGCCTATCTCGCCAGCCACGCCTTCCTGACGATGAGCCGGCACGAGGGATTCTGCGTGCCGCTGATCGAGGCGATGGCGCTCGGCGTTCCGGTGCTGGCGCACGCGTCGAGCGCGATTCCTGAGACCGTCGGCGACGGCGGCGTGGTCTGGGCCGAGGAGGATCCCTGGCTGTACGCGGCCAGCCTCGCGCGGCTCGGCACCGATGCCGCGTTCCGCAACGACCTGCGCGATGCGGCGCGCCGGCGCTACGAGCGCGAATTCGCGACCGGCGTGCTGCACGGCCGCTTCCATGCCTTGCTGGAGTCGCTGCGATGAAGCGCGTCGCGATCGTCGTCCCGCGTTGTCACGAGTCGCTGACCGGCGGCGCCGAGGCGCATGCCTGGCAATACGCGACCCTGCTCGCGGACGACTACGCCGTCGACGTGCTGACGACGACGGCGAGCGACTACGTGAGCTGGGCCAACGACCTGCCGGAAGGCGTAGAGCATCGCGACGGTGTCGCGATCCGGCGCTTCCGCGTCGCGCGCGAACGCGGACTCTACTTCCACGACCTGCATCGGCGCCTGCTCGCGCATTTCGACGCGAACGGCGGCCGCGTGGACTGGCCGGAGGCGCTGCAGGAGGAGTTCATCCGCTCGCAGGGGCCGGTCTGCCCGGGCCTCGTCGAACATCTGGAGCGCCGCGGGGACGACTACGCCGCGGTGATCTTCCTGACCTACCTGTACCCGACCACCTACGACGCCTCGCGCGCCCTGCGCCATCGACGCTGGGGTCTGGTGCCGACGCTGCACGACGAGCCGCCGGCGTACTTCGGCGCGTACGCGCAGATGGCACGCCACGTGCCCCGTATCCTGTGGAACACGCCTGCCGAGCGGCGTCTCGGCAAGCGCCTGTGGGACATCGACACCGGCAACCTGGTCGCCATGACGGTGGAAACGCGCGTCGTCGAGCCGGCGCGCGAATCCGCGCCGTACCTGCTCTACAGCGGGCGCATCGACACGCACAAGGGCTGCGCGATGCTGCTCGACGCGTTCGAGAGCTACCGTCGCACGCACCCGTCGGACCTGCGTCTCGTGCTGACCGGTTCGGACAAGCTCGGCGTGCGCGAATCCGAGCACGTGCGGTACCTCGGCTTCGTCAGCGAGGAACGCAAGCTCGCGCTGATGGGCGGAGCGCTCGCCTTCGTGCATCCGTCGCCGTACGAGAGCCTCAGCATCGTCGCGCTGGAGGCGATGGCGCAGGGCACGCCGATCGTCGTCAACGGCGAATGCGAGATCCTGGCCGACCACGTCGCCGCCAGCGGCAGCGGCTTCGTATTCCGCGGCGAGGCGGGGCTGCATGCGGCGATCGACGCCGCGCGCGCGCTCGATCCCGCGGCGCGCGCGGAGCAGGCGGCCCGTGCGCGCGCCTATGTCGCCGACCGCTATGGGCGTGAACAGGTGCGCGCGCGCTTGATCGCCGAAGTCGAGGCGCTGGCGGCGAACTGACGCGCGCAATCCGCGCTTCCCGCAGCCGGACGTCCGGCGGCCTCAGCGCGATTCGAAGCGCATCGAGAAGCGCGCACCGCCCAGGTTCGGTGCGCGGTCGACGGTGAGCTCGCCGCGATACGCCTTCAGGATGTCCTGCACGATCGCGAGGCCGATGCCGTGGCCCTGCACGCGCTCGTCGCCGCGCACCCCGCGTTGCAGCAGGTGCCCGACCTTGTCCTCCGGGATGCCGGGGCCGTCGTCCTCCACCGTCACCAGCAGGCCGGCGCGCCGGCCGGGCTGCGCCGCCAGCGCCTGCGTGGTCAGCAGCACGCGTCGCCTGGCCCACTTGAAGGCGTTCTCCAGCAGGTTGCCGAGCAGCTCCAGCAGGTCGCCCTGGTCGCCGTGGAAGCGCGCCGCGGGATCGAGGTCGAACTCGCACAGGACCGATTTCGCGGCGTACACCTTTTCGAGGCTGCGCACGATTTCCTCGGCGTACGGGTCGAGCGGCAGCGGCGCGGCGAAAGTCTGGTGTCCCGAGGTCGCCGCGCGCGACAACTGGTAGGCGACGATCTCGTCCATGCGGCCGACCTGCTGCAGCACGGTCCAGCGCAGGTCCTCGCCGTCGGCGCCGGTCTCGAGCTGGCTGCGCATGACCGCGAGCGGTGTCTTCAGGCTGTGGGCGAGGTCGGACAGGGTGTTGCGGTAGCGCTTGACGCGATCGCGCTCGGCTTCGATGAAATTGTTGATGTTGGCGGTCAGGCCGGCGAGCTCGGCCGGATAGTCGCGGCCGAGCTGTTCCTGCGCGCCCTGCTCGACGCGGCGCAGGTCGGTGGTGACGCGGCGCAATGGCGACAGGCTCCAGCGCAGCACGCCGAGCAGCAGCAGGAGCAGCCCGATGCCGAGCGAGCCGAGCCAGGCGGCAAGCGTGCGACGGTACACGTCGACCTGCTGGCGCAGGGCACGCGTGTCCTCGGCGATGTGGAAGGTGACGTTCAGTTCGTTCTTCGCACCGGCGTTCCAGACCACGCCTTGCGACAGGATGAACAGCTCGCCGTCGCTCGTGCGCAGCGGGCCGCGGAAACTGCGGTCGCCGGGCGCGAGCTGTTCGCCGAACGGAAGGTCGCGGTCGATCGCCGAGGCCGATCGCCATTCCTTGTCCTTCGCGCCGACGATGCGGCCGCCGACGATGCCGGCGTAGAGGCCGGTCGCGGTCGGCTCGTCGAAGCGGGGATCGGGGCCGACGTCGGGCGGGATCAGCGCGCCCGCGCGGTTCGGGTCGGAACTGGCGAGATAGGTGTAGAGGTAGCCCTGCAGGCGTTCGCGCAGCGCGCTTTCCGCGGCTTGGTAGAACGCGTTGTCGAGCGCGACGAAGGCGAGCGCGAGGAAGGCGGCCAGGACGAGCCCCGCCGCCGCGAGCGATCGCGCTTGCAGCGACAGCGGGCGCGCCACGGACTAGCCCGTCTTCGTCTCGTCGGCCGGAACGTCGCTGCGTTCGAGCGCGAAGCGGTAGCCGCGTCCGCGCACGGTCTCGATCGGCTTGATCGCATTCTCGGGATCGAGCTTGCGGCGCAGGCGGCCGATGAACACTTCGAGCACGTTGGAGTCGCGATCGAAGTCCTGCTGGTAGATGTGCTCGGTGAGGTCGGCCTTCGACACGAGTTCGCCGGCGTGCAGCATCAGGTACTCGAGCACCTTGTACTCGTAGCTGGTCAGGTCCACCGTGCCGCCGTTGACGGCGACGGTCTGCGCGGTCGTGTCGAGCACGACCGGACCGCATTCCAGCGTCGGACGCGACCAGCCGCTGGCGCGGCGCACGAGCGCGTTCAGGCGCGCCAGCAGTTCCTCGACGTGGAACGGCTTGACCAGATAGTCGTCGGCACCGTTCTTGAGGCCCTGGACCTTGTCCTGCCAGGATGAGCGCGCGGTCAGGATGAGAATCGGGTAGCGCTGGCCCGCCTCGCGCAGCTGCCGCACCAGGTCCATGCCCGACAGCTTGGGCAGGCCGAGGTCGATGATGGCGACGTCGAAAGGCACTTCGCGGCCGAGGTAGAGCCCTTCCTCGCCGTCGCCGGCAGCGTCGACGGCGAAGCCGTCGCGCTTCAGTCGCGCCGCGAGGGTTTCACGCAACGGGGCTTCGTCTTCCACCAGCAATACGCGCATGTCGATCTCCGTGGGGGATGCAGTCCGGGGGCTGGCGGGCTCATTGCTCCGCGGGGACCTGAATCACGCGGACCTGTCCGTCCGGCGTCAGGATCTTGATGCGATAGATCTTGCGCTTGCCGACATTGAGCGTCTGCACCGACAGCACTTTGCCGGCAGCCTGGTTCTGCGCTTCGGCGACCGCCTCCTGCACGCTGACCTCGCGCGCGCCCGCGGGGGGCGCGAACGCGACGATCGACGACATCAGGAAGGACGCCAGCAGACTGGCACCACGCAAGGCTCGCATCGTCCTCATCTTAGCCCGCAGGCCGGTTCTCGCAAACAGCTCCGCAACGGTGGCGCAGTCTCGGCAGCAGCCATTGAATTTCGGCTGAACTTCGCGACGGAGCGTGCGCCGGGCATGTCAGTGGTCGTAGGCCGACTCGCCGTGGGAGGTGATGTCCAGGCCCTGGCGCTCGTGCTCTTCGCTGACGCGCAGGCCGACGAGGAGGTCCGCCAGCTTCCAGGCGAGGAACGCGACGACCGCGCTCCATGCGACGGTGAGCAGCACCGCCTTCGCCTGGATCCCCACCTGGACGACGATGCCCGGATAGCCGGTCGCGCCGGTGCTCCAGTCGGTGACGAGGCCGGGGCCGCCGAGCGCGGGCGAGGCGAACACGCCGGTCAGCAGTGCTCCGGCGATGCCGCCGAGCGCGTGCACGCCGAACACGTCGAGCGCGTCGTCGGCCGGCACGAGGCGCTTGAGCCCGGTCACGCCCCAGAGGCAGACGAGGCCGGCGACCACGCCGATCGCGAATGCGCCGCCGATGCCGACGTTGCCGGCCGCGGGCGTGATCGCGACGAGTCCGGAGACGGCGCCCGAGGCGGCGCCGAGCATCGACGGCCGGCCTTTGAGGGCCCATTCCGCGAACGTCCAGGCGAGTACGGCGCAGGCGGTCGCGAGATAGGTGTTGAGGAAGGCGAGCGCCGCCGTGCCGTTCGCTTCCAGCGCGGATCCGGCATTGAAGCCGAACCAGCCGAACCACAGCAGCGAGGCGCCGATCATCGTCATCGTGAGGCTGTGCGGGCGCATTGCCTCGCGGCCGTAGCCGAGCCGCTTGCCGACGAGCAGGGCGCCGACGAGTCCCGCGACGCCGGCATTGATGTGCACGACGGTGCCGCCGGCGAAGTCGAGCGCGCCCCACTGCCAGATCAGGCCGGCGTGCGCGTCCAGCGTTCCGGCGTGGGTCGCGTCGGCGTAGGCGTCGGGGCCGGCCCAGAACCAGACCATGTGCGCGATCGGCAGGTAGGCGAAGGTGAACCAGACCAGGACGAACACGAGCACCGCGGCGAAGCGGATGCGTTCGACCAGCGAGCCGAGGATCAGGCAGCAGGCGATCGCGGCGAAGGTGGCCTGGAACGCGACGAACACGAGCTCGTACATCGGCACGCCTTTCGAGAACGTCGACGCCAAGGCGTAGCTGCCCTGCGCCGCATCGACGGTGCCATGCAGGAACAGGCGCGACAGGCCGCCGATCAGCGCGTTGCCGTCGGTGAACGCGAGGCTGTAGCCGTAGGCGCACCACAGCACGGTCACCATCGAGAACACGACGAACACCTGCATCAGCACCGACAGCATGTTCTTGCTGCGCACCAGCCCGCCGTAGAACAGCGCCAGCGCCGGCACGCTCATCAGCAGCACCAGCGCGGTCGATGTCAGCATCCAGGCGGTGTCGCCCTTGTCCGGCATCGGCGCGGATGCGCCCGCAGGAACGGAGTCGGCGAGCAGGATGGCGGCGAGGAAGAGGTTCCGCATGGCCTTGCCTCCTCAGAGTGCGTCGATGCCGACGTCGCCGGTACGGATGCGCATCGCGTGCGCGACCGGGATGACGAAGATCTTGCCGTCGCCGATCTTGCCGCTGCGCGCGGCGTCGGCGATGGTCTCGACCACGTCGTCGGCGCGGTCGTCGGGAACGACGGTCTCGAGGCGGATCTTCGGCACGAAGTCGACGACGTACTCCGCGCCGCGATAGAGCTCGGCATGGCCCTTCTGGCGGCCGTAGCCCCTGACTTCGGTGACCGTGAGGCCGGCGATGCCGATCTGCGACAACGCATCGCGCACGTCGTCGAGCTTGAACGGGCGGATGATCGCGACGACGAGTTTCATGCGCGTGCTCTCCGGTCCTGGCGCGGCTCTCCCCCTCTCGCTTGCGGGAGAGGGCGGTTGAGGGAAAGCGGACGATGCCCTTCGCTCCGGTCGCCCTCATCCGCCTTCGGCACTTCTCCCGCCAGCGGGAGAAGGAACAGCCGTCAGATCGCGTAGTACATCTGGTACTCGAGCGGGTGCGTCGCCGCGCGGAAGCGCGTGACTTCCTGCATCTTCACCTCAATGTAGGCGTCGATGAAGTCGTCGGAGAAGACGCCGCCGGCCTTGAGGAAGTCGCGATCCTTGTCGAGCGCCTCCAGCGCCTGGTCGAGCGAGTGGCACACGGTCGGGATGTTCTTTTCCTCTTCCGGCGGCAGGTCGTAGAGATCCTTGTCGGCCGGGGCGCCCGGGTCGATCTTGTTTAGGATGCCGTCGAGGCCGGCCATCATCAGCGCGCTGAAGATCAGGTAGCCGCTGTTCATCGGATCGGGGAAGCGCACCTCGATGCGGCGCGCCTTCGGGCTGTGCACGAACGGAATGCGGCAGCTCGCCGAGCGGTTGCGCGCGGAGTAGGCGAGCATGACCGGCGCCTCGAAGCCGGGCACGAGGCGCTTGTAGCTGTTCGTCGTCGAGTTGGCGAACGCGTTGATCGCGCGCGCGTGCTTGAAGATGCCGCCGATGTAGTACAGGGCGGTCTGCGAGAGGCCGCCGTACAGGTCGCCGGCGAACAGGTTCTGGCCGTTCTTGGAGAGGGACTGGTGCACGTGCATGCCGGAGCCGTTGTCGCCGACGATCGGCTTCGGCATGAAGGTCACGGTCTTGCCGTTCTGGTGCGCGACGTTCTTGATCACGTACTTCATCGTGAGCAGCTCGTCGCCCTTCTTCACCAGCGTGTTGAAGCGCGTCCCGATCTCGCACTGGCCGGCATTGGCGACTTCGTGGTGGTGCACCTCGACGACCTGGCCAAGCTGTTCCAGCACCTTGCACATCTCGCTGCGCAGGTCCTGGAAGCTGTCGACCGGCGACACCGGGAAGTAGCCGCCCTTCACGCCGCCGCGATGGCCGTGGTTCGCTCCGTCGAACGACTTGTGCGTCGACCACGCAGCCTCCTCCGAGCCGATCTCGTAGAACACGTGGCCCATGTCGTTGCGGTAGCGCACCGAGTCGAAGATGAAGAACTCCGGCTCCGGGCCGAAGTAGGCGGTGTCGGCGACGCCGGTCGACTTCAGGTAGGCCTCGGCGCGGCGGGCGATCGAGCGCGGGTCGCGCGCGTAGGCCTGCATGGTGCTCGGCTCCAGCACGTCGCACTGCAGCAGCAGGGTCTTGTCCGCGGTGAACGGGTCGAGGATCGCGCTGTCCGGATCGGGCAGCAGCACCATGTCCGACTCGGCGATGCCCTTCCATCCGGCGATCGAGGAGCCGTCGAACATCTTGCCGTCCTCGAACAGCGACTCGTCGACGGAATGCGCGGGATAGGTCACGTGATGCTGCTTGCCGAGCATGTCGGCGAAGCGCAGGTCGACGAATTCGACCTCGTTGTCCTTGATCATCTGGAGGACGTTCTGGGCGGTCATGGACGCATTCCGTAGGGTGGTGGTGACTCGTATCGAGCAAGGGCTGTGCCAGCGCGGAACGTCGCGTATTTCTGCGAGAATCGCCCGGCTTGCCGATCGTTGCGAGACAAATTTGCACCTTTATGGTGCGCGATCGCCGAGATTTGCACCAAATCAGCGCATCTACGTCGACCTTCCCGTCCGGCAGCCATGAACGACATCCTGATCCCGATCCTGCTCGGCCTCATCGAAGGCATCACCGAATTCCTGCCGATCTCGAGCACCGGCCACCTGCTGATCGCCGAGCACTGGCTCGGTCGCCGCTCGGACGTGTTCAACATCGTGATCCAGGCCGGCGCCATCCTCGCCGTCGTGCTGATCTACCGCGAGCGGTTGTGGCAGCTCGCGACCGGATTCGCCAAGGCGGAGAACCGCGACTACGCGCTGAAGCTGCTGGTGGCGTTCCTGATCACCGCTGCGCTCGGTTTCGCCGCGACACGGCTCGGCTTCAAGCTGCCGGAGTCGATCGCGCCGGTGGCCTGGGCATTGATCGTCGGCGGCGTGTGGATGCTCGCGGCGGAATACTTCGCGGCGAAGCAGCCGGACCGCAGCGCGATCACCTGGCGCGTGGCGATCCTCGTCGGGCTCGCCCAGGTCGTCGCGGCGATCTTCCCGGGCACGTCGCGTTCGGCCGCGACGATCTTCGTGGCAATGCTCGCCGGCGCCAGCAACCGCGCGGCGGCGACCGAATTCGCCTTCCTGGTCGGCATCCCGACGATGTTCGCGGCGAGCGGCTACGAATTGTTGAAGGCGTGGAAGGCCGGTGGCAGCCACGAGGACTGGAGCGCGCTCGCGATCGCGTTCGTCGTTTCCCTGGTGACGGCCTTCGTCGCGGTGAAGTGGCTGCTCGGCTACATCCGCTCGCACCGCTTCACGCCGTTCGCGATCTACCGGATCGTGCTCGGCGCGGCGCTGCTGCTGTTCGTGCTGCCGTCGGCGGATTGAAGCGCCGGCAGGGCGCTAGACGTCGCCATCCTGCGTCCAGCCTTCGCCCGTGCCGCGCTGGACCACGTCGTCCGAGTCCAGGACGTCGCCGGCCGGGATCGAGCCGAGCGAGGCGAGTTCGGCGTAGATCGGCGTGAAGTCCGGCCGCGTCGCGTCCATCAACTGCTCGAAGCTGTCGATGACGAAGTAGGTCTTCTGGTAGGTGTCGATGCGGTAGCGCGTGCGCATGATGCGCTGCATGTCGAAGCCGATGCGGTTCGGCGCCGGCGATTCGAGGCAGTGGATTGACTCGCCCTTCGAGCTGACGATGCCGGAGCCGTAGATGCGCAGGCCGTCGTCCTGGCGGATCAGGCCGAATTCGACCGTGTACCAGTACAGCCGCGTCAGGTTGACCAGTGCCTCGGCACCGATGCCGTGCGCCTTCACGCCGCCCTTGCCGTAAGCCTCCATGTAGTCGGCGAAGACGGGGTTCAGCAGCAGCGGCACGTGGCCGAACAGGTCGTGGAACAGATCCGGTTCGGCGATGTAGTCGATCTGCTCGGGCTTGCGGATCCACCACGTGACGGGAAAGCGGCGGTTGGCGAGGTGGTCGAAGAACGTCAGCTCCGGCAGCAGGCCCTCGACGCCGACGAGTTGCCATCCGGTGGCCTTCGCCAGCACCTCGTTGAGCTCGTCGAAGCGCGGGATCGCATCCGGCGTCATGCCGAAGCGTTGCTGGTTCTCGATGAACTCGCGGCAGGCGCGGCCTTTCAGCACGTCGCGCTGGCGCTGGAACAGCGTCGCCCAGGTCGCGTGGTCCGCGCGCGCATAGTCCTGCCACGGCTGCTCGACCACGGCGGTCGTATAGACTGGCACGTAACCCTTGTCGGTCTGCTGGTGTTCGACGCGGCGGGGAGTGGTGGCGTTCATGGCGCGATTCCGTGGATCGGACGGGAAGCTTAACGCGGTTGCCCACCGCCTGCCTTGCGCAGGATCAATGCAGGGTGGGCGGCTGATCGTCGCGCGGCCGCGGCCGGAAGACGATGACCTGCCCGCGCGGCTCGTCCGCGGATCCGCGCTGCCACAGCACCGGCACGTCCTGCGCGCGCGGCAGTTCGAGCTCGTCGTCGACGGCGGATTCGTCCTCGTCTTCCCAGGAATAGCGCTTGCGCGGCGGCAGCGGGTCGCGCGTGGTCAGGAGCAGGGCGGCGACGAAGCCGGCCACCGCGCCGGCGAGGTGGTACTCGAAGCTGACGTTGCGCTCGCCCGGCAACACGCTCATCAACATGCCGCCGTAGAGGAAGAAGACGACCAGGGACACGACCACGGCGAGGCGGTCCCGGCGCAGCAGCCCCATCATGAACAGGAACACCATCAGGCCGTGCGCGATGCCGCTGGCGCCGACGTGCGTGGACGACCGTGCGAACAGCCAGACGCCGAGGCCGGAGGCCAGCCAGATCAGCGGCAGCGCGATGCGCGTGGCACGTGGATAGCAGTACAGCGTCAGCGTCGCGAGCAGGGCCAGCGGCAGCGTGTTCGACATCAGGTGCTCGAACGAAGCGTGCGCGAACGGCGCCGTCAGGATGCCGACCAGGCCGTCGACGTCGCGCGGCCGCACGCCGAGATCGTCGAGCGGCCAGCCGAGCATCCAGGCGAGCAGCCATGCGATCCACACGCCGGCGAGCAGGGCGAGCGCGCCGAGTACGGCGTAGCGCACGCGCTCGCGATCGTTCGCAACGGCGAGCGCGGTCGGTTCCGGAACGGGACGTGCGATGTCCATCCTCCGATCATGGGGATGCGTCCGGAACGCCTCAAGTGCTGCGCTCGCGCGGCGGAAACCACAGGCTGGCCACGATCGACGCGCCGATCAGCAGGGCGACGACGCCGAGCGCGATGCCGATCGGAATCTTCCAAAAGTCCACGATCAGCATCTTCGTGCCGATGAACAACAGGACCGCCGCGAGGCCGTACGCGAGCAGGTGGAAGCGTTCGGCCGCTCCGGCGAGCAGGAAGAACATCGCGCGCAATCCGAGCACGGCGAACACGTTCGAGGTCAGCACGACGAACGGATCTTCGGTCACCGCGAAGATCGCCGGGATCGAATCCACCGCGAAGATCACGTCGGTGATCGCGATCAGCGCCATCACGACGAACAACGGCGTGTACAGGCGCTTGCCGTTCTCGAGGACGCTGAGCGCACTGCCACGGAAGTCGGTCGTCAGCGGCAGGCGCCGGCGCATCCAGCGCAGGGCGGGGTTCGCCTCCAGGTCGGGCTCCTGGTTCGCCGCGAGCAGCATCTTGACGCCGCTGACGACGAGGAACAGGCCGAACAGGTACAGGATCCAGTGGAACTTCGCGATCAGCGCCGCGCCGATGAAGATCAGGATCGCGCGCAGCACGATGGCGCCGAGCACGCCGACCATCAGGGCGCGCTGGCGTTGTTCGGCCGGCACGGCGAAGTAGTTGAAGATCATGAGGAACACGAAGATGTTGTCGACCGCGAGCGATTTCTCGACGACGTAGCCGGTCAGGAACTCCAGGCCGATCTCGTTGGCGACGGCGCGGCCGGCGTGGCCGTCGAGCCACCACCACAGGCCGAGGTTGAAGGCGAGGGCGAGCGCGATCCAGGCGATGCTCCAGACCAGCGCCTCGCGGAACGAGACGCGATGCGGTCCGCTGCCTCGCAGGACGAGGAAGTCGACCGCGAGCGCCGCCAGCACGACGAGCGCGAACGCGCCCCAGAGACCTGTGGTTCCGATGGTTTGCATCTGCCGCTCCGAAAATCAAAAGGCCCCATGGGCCGGGCGGCGCACGGGGCCTCTGCGTTTTCGCTGGGCACACCTTCGCCGTAATCGGCGAAGGTCTCGCTCGCAGGTCCCCGGGACCTGCCTGCCGGACCGGAGCCTTGCGGCTCGTGTTGACGATCACGGCAGCGGGAGCTACTCCCCTTCTGTCGGCGCGACGATACCCGCGGCCGCCGACGCTGGCAAGCCGGGCTCCGCCCGGATCAGGGAACGAAGGCCACGCGCAGCGCATACAGCACGGCGATCGCGACGCCGACGAAGACGGCCGCGACGACGAGGCCGGCCACCACGCGCATCGTGGTCGCACCTTCCTCGTCCGTGCGCGCGTCCGCGCCGATGCCGCGGGCCTGCTGGCCGACCCAGTCCAGGGCATGGCGCAGCGAGGCCATCGCGCTCGCCGGGCGCCGCTCGGTGCCGGCCAGTTCGCTCCGTTTCGTGTTCTCGTTGACCGTCTGGCGCGTGTTCTCGGCCAGCCCGGTGCGCCTGGCGTCGGCGCCGTCGCGCAGTCCCTTCGCCCGGGCCTGCGCTTCGGCATTGCGTGCGTCCACGAGCGTGCGGCCCTGTTGCTCGGCCGCCTGCTTCGTGAGCGCTCGATCCGTCGCGCCCGGCTCCTGGCGCTGTCTCGTCTCGGCGGGCAATTGCTGCGGATTGCGCAGTTCCTTGTCGCCGCGCGTGGCGTTCTGTTGTTGCGCGGGTTGCTGCGTCAACGTCTGCGGCTTCTCCTGCAGGGGCGCCTGGGATTGAAGACCGGTCGCCTGTGCGAACGGTGCGCCCTGCATCGCGCGTGCATCGGCTCCCTGCATCAGCTGTGCGGCCGGATTCTGCGGCTGGGCCGCCAGCGACTGTGCCGTCTGGCCGGCGAGACCGCCCAGCAGCGCCTGGGCCGCCGCAGCCTGGATTCCATCCTTCGACAGGGCGGCTTGCTGCGCGGCCTGCTGCTGGGCAGAAGTCTGCTGGGCGGAGGTCTGTTGCTGTGTTCCGGGTGGCTGGGTATTCGCCGAAGACCCCGGGGTTGCATTGCCGGGAGTCTGCGCGCCCGTATTGCGCCCATTCAGGGCAGCTTGCGGATTCGGCGCCTCCGCGGCACCGCGCGCCAGCACCGGCCCGTCGGTATGTCCCGTGAGCCCGCCACGCCCTGTGGGCTCTCCGGTCACACGGCCCATCGAATCCCCTGCTGAACCCGGGCGGGGCGACGTGATTCCGGGATCCGGGCGCGACAACGTGTTCGTGGGCGTGTGCAGGATCGTGCTGGTGGCGGGCTTGTCACCCCCCAATAGCGCCGAACCCAGTTGGGAAACGATCCTCCCGGTCTGGTCGATGATCGTGGTCAGCGGTTTCGTGGGCGAGCCCGTCTCACCAGGGTGACGACCCGTCGATTCCACCGGCGAAGCTTGGCTTTCAATGGGGTTCGTCTTCCCGGGTCCGCCGGTATCTTTGTCGCCGCCCTTTCCCGGCTTGCCTCCCTCGCCTTCGTCCGCGCGATGCCAGCTTTGTCCGGGCGGAGGGTTGTCCGGATTGGTCCCGCGATGCAGACCCTGCCCCGGGAATCCGCCGGGCGAATTGGTTCCCTGGGCCCAGGTCTGCCCGTTGAGGGCACCCATGCCCTGATTCTGGGGGTTCGAGCCGCCAGTCCCGGTCGTGGACCCGGATCCGGCGTTCTGCGTGGAGCCGGTGTCGTCGCCCCCGCCGCCTCCATTCCCTTGGGACGGGTTCTGGGTGGATTCCCCTTCCACGTAGGATCCGCCGTCCGTGGTCAGGGGGCTGCCACCCTGGTCGGGTGCGGGCGCGCCGCCACGATCCATCGTCGTGCCGCTGGGATCGGCGTTGCCTGTCAGGAGCGTCGGGGAGCCAATGGACGGGAAACTGGTGGACATCTCGGACTCCCGGAAACGACGGACCCGTTTGGGCTCGAAACAGGTGAGGTATAGCCCCGGCGGGGGCGGACGGCGATTAGGGGAAACCCGAGGTTGGTGCGCTCTCGCACGGTTTCGCCCCATCGACCCCTGTCGTGCGGACGGAATGCGGCCTCCCTCGGGGGAGGGAGGCCCGTGGTCTCATTCGCAGACCATGCCGTTCGCGCTGAACAGGCGGTCGAACTGGTTGACGCCGCTGAAGACGGGGACGGGAGCGGACAACCCGGCATTCGGCGAGAGGTTCATCTCGAGGCGGTTGCAGTGGTTGAAGGAGAAGACAGCCTTGCCCCAGCGCGTCTGCGCGTTGTTGGCGCCGAGGTAGTAGACGTCCGCATCGACGCGGATGGCGCCTTCGTCGAANNGGCGCGCTGCCGATCAGCCAGAACGGATTGCCGTTCGTATCGCGCGTGAGCAGGTCGAACACGATCTGGCGCGACCACGTGGCGCTCGGGCCCTGACCGCTCCACTGCTCGGTGACCTGCATCAGCAGGCCGTCGCCGGGACGTGTCTTGCCGACCCATTGCGCGGCGGCGTAGCCGTCGAAGGGGCGCGGCTTGGCGCTGTCCGGATAGGTGGACGGCGTCGGCTGGTATCCGGGAATTTCCAGGATCCGCGGCTGGACGCCGTCGAGGACCGGATCCACGCGCAGCGCGAAGGCATAGTTGTAGAAGAACTGGCGCGAACCGACGTACGGATAGTTCTCGAGGACGAAGGTGGTGCCGCCGGAGAGCGGCGCCGAGAACGGCGTATCGGAAATCACGGTATTGGGTTCGATCGCGGCGCGCAGGAGGCTGGCGTCGCCGTCGAACGCGCTGCCTTGCTGGGAGACGTGGATCAGTGGATAGGTGATGTAGAAGTTCGGGTTCGCACTGGCGTCGCGCTGGATGCGCATCAGCGTCATCGCATTGGCTCCGCGATCGCCGTTGTACGGCGTCAGTTCGCCGCTGCTGCTGCAGGCGATGCGCCAGATCGTCAGCGTCACCGTTTCCGCCACGCTTTGCCCGGTCGAAGGGTTCCGCGCGAACAGGGGGATGCGCGTCTGCGTGAGGAGCGGGCCGCTCGGCGTGTCGGGCAGCGGAACGGCCGCACAACTGGGCGGATAGGCGCGGAATCCATTGGCGTGAGGCGTGCCGGGGCGTGCCGAAGCCGTGACGGCCTTCGGGGAGCCCGACGCCGCGGGGAATGCCATCGGTATGCCCGCCCGTTGGGCGAGGCGTTCGGCATGGGTCTCGACGGCGGCTTGGTGGGTCGCGACGTCGGCGGGCGAAAGCGGGACGGTGTTCTCGGCTGCGAACGAGGCGTTGCTGGCGATTCCGACAGCGAGTGCGAGCGTCAGTCGGTTCAGGGTGTGCATGGTGAATCCCCATCGTGCAGTTTCGGGCGAGCCCGGCTCGGGCGCGGTGGATTCGCGGCGAACCTTCGGTCCGTCAGGGGCGGACCGCCCGATGATGACGCCGCTGCACGCCTCGCGCAGGGATATGACGCACAACCCAGGGAAAACCCTAGGAGCTGTCATCAATTCCTGGGCCGGCCGTGCCGGAGCCGGTTTGTCTGCGGGATGAGGAAGACGGAAGGCGCGGATGTCGATCCACGGCTGGCAAACCAACCCGGCCCTTCGCGTCGCTGGACGGAAGCCGCCCGCTCGAACAGGAAACCAGCCTGTCGCCGCCGTCGCAATTCCACTTGGCGACGTCTGCGGAGCGACGCGGCCGACTCGGAACCGGATGACGAGCCCTGGATGCCTCTGCTTCAGTTGCGTCCGATGTCGCGGTCGATCGGAGCGGGTACGCCGACGTCGCAATCGGTCGATGCCGATGCCGGATCGAAACGCAAGACGGCCCCTTTGCAGGGGCCGTCTTGCGTTGGTCGGTGCAGGAACGGAGGTGAGGGGACTCCCGTTCCGGTCGAGGCTTACTCGCAGACCATGCCGTTCGCGCTGAACAGGCGGTCGAACTGGTTGACGCCACTGAAGACGGGGACGGGAGCGGACAACCCGGCATTCGGCGAGAGGTTCATCTCGAGGCGGTTGCAGTGGTTGAAGGAGAAGACGGCCTTGCCCCAGCGCGTCTGTGCGTTGTTGGCGCCGAGGTAGTAGACGTCCGCATCGACGCGGATGGCGCCTTCGTCGAACGGCGCGCTGCCGATCAGCCAGAACGGATTGCCGTTCGTATCGCGCGTGAGCAGGTCGAACACGATCTGGCGCGACCACGTGGCGCTCGGGCCCTGGCCGCTCCACTGCTCGGTGACCTGCATCAGCAGGCCGTCGCCGGGGCGCGTCTTGCCGACCCATTGCGCGGCGGCGTAGCCGTCGAACGGCAGCGGGTTGAACGCATCCGGATACGTGGACTGGGTCGGTGCGTAGTCGGGCACCTGGAGATCGACGGAGCGGACGTTGTTGACCACCGGGTCGATGCGCAGCGTGAACGCATAGTTGAAATAGTACGTGCCGAAATCGACGTACGGATAGTTCTCGAGTACGTAGGTTGCTGCATCCGCGATCGCGGCGTCGAACGGGATGTCGGAGATCACCGTGTTCGGTTCGGTCGCGGCGCGCAGGCGGCTGTAGAAGACGTCGTGCGACTGGTCGTTGCCCTGGCCGACGGTGATGCGCGGGAACAGCACGTAGTTGTTGGCGTTCGCGTTGCCGGCGCGCTCGATGCGCATCAGCGTCAACGCATTTCCTTCGCCGTCGACGTTGTAGGGCGTGAGTGCGCCGCTGCTGCTGCAGGCGAGGCGCCAGACCGTCAGGGTCGCGGTCTCGACGCCGACGTCGGCGCCGGTGTTGCGGTTCTTGGACCAGAGCGGCACGTTGACGGAATAGTAGGGGCCGCTTACCGCGTCGGGCAGTGGATCCGCGGCGCAGCTCGGCGGATAGGTACGGAACGGGTTGGCCAGCGGCGTTCCCGGATAGGTGCTCGCGGTGGCGGCCTTGGCGGGCGAGGCTCCTGCGGCGGACGGGATGGTCGCGCGGATGCGCTGGTTGCGCGAGGCGGCGTCGGCCGCGGCGGCGGCTCGATGCGCGGCCACCGCTTCGGGCGTGACCGCGATCGTGCCGCTGTCGGCGAAGGCCGGAGCGGCGAGCGCGCCGACCGTCGCGGCGAGGGTGAGGCGGATCAGGTTTCGCATGGTGAATCCCCTTGATGCAGACCCCGCCAGAATGGTTCGGCCGCGATGAATTCGTGGTGAACTGAAGAGCAGGCTTCGACTACACCGCAGAAGCGTGATCGACGGATGGACGTGGGATCGCCACGCGCCGTCGCAGCCGCTCCGCTATCATTCGCCGATGAAACCTGCCGCTGCGGGCGACCTGCCCCTGATCCACCTCAAGACCGAACGTCGCTCCAACCATCCCTGGATCTTCCAGAAGATGGTCGAGAAGCCCGAGAACCGACCGAAGCCCGGCTCGATCGTCGACATCGTCGACCGCGAAGGCCATTTCGCCGGCCGCGGCTTCTACAACGGCCATTCGCGCATTGCCCTGCGCGTGCTGACCGCCGATCCGGACGAAGCCGTCGACGAGGCGTTCTTCGCGCGCCGCATCGCGGCGGCAGTGGCGCTGCGCCGCGACGTGCTCAAGCTCGACGCCGTCACCGACGCCTACCGCCTGGTCCATTCCGAAGGCGACGGCTTGTCCGGCCTCGTCGTCGACCGTTTCGCCGACACGCTCGTCATCGAGTACTTCTCGGCCGGCATGTTCCGCCAGCGCGACCTGATCCGCCGCTGCCTGCTCGAGCACTTCCCGGAGGCGAACCTGTACTGGTTCGCCGAGGAGCACGTGCAGAAGCAGGAAAGCTTCGACTGCGGCATCCCGTCGCCGCCGTCGCCGACGGTCATCCACGAGCACGGCGTGCAGTTCCACGCCGCGCCGGGCACCAAGCACAAGACCGGCTTCTTCGCCGACCAGCGCGACAACCGCAAGCTCCTGTCGACGTTCTGCGACGGCAAGCGCGTGCTGGACCTGTGCTGCAACTCCGGCGGCTTCGGCATCTACGCCAAGACGATCGGCGGCGCGAGCGAGGTCACCGGCGTCGATCTCGACGAGGAGATCCTCGGCATCGCCGAGAAGAACGCACGCCTCAACAAGGTGAAGGTGCGCTTCGTGCAGGCCGACATCTTCCATTGGCTGCGCGACAGCCGGAAGGATCCGTACGACGTCGTGATCCTCGACCCGGCCAAGATGACGCGCGACCGCGAGCAGGTGATCCCGGCGCTGAAGAAGTACCTCGACATGAACAAGCTCGCGCTCGGCGCGGTGAAGCCGGGCGGCCTCTTCCTGACCTGCTCGTGCACCGGCCTGGTCAGCGAGGAACAGTTCCTCGACATGCTGCGCCGCGCGGCGTTCTACGCCGGCCGCACGGTACAGGTGCTGAAAGTGACCGGCGCCGGCGAGGATCATCCCTGGCAGGCGCACGTGCCCGAGTCGCGCTACCTCAAGGCGGCGTTCTGCCGGGTCGAATAGGCCTCGCCGTGGTCCGGCCATCGGCGTTCTCCGGTCGCGGGCCGGACGCCGGCGCGGCCGGCTGTTTCGCCGCCCCTTTCCAGTTCGGCGCGATGCGGTCGGCGAGCGCCAGCTCGGCGCGCCCGGATTCGCCGGAGCGCCGGTACTCGACGACGAGCCGGGTGCCGGCCGGCAGTTCGC
>DBMH01000309.1 GCA_002297645.1 Rhodanobacteraceae bacterium UBA703
GCTGGTCAGCGCGCACCGCGACACGCACTTCGCCTTCCTGCGCGACCTGCAGCGCGGCGACCGCATCGCGCTCGAATCGGCGCACGGCACGCGCCGCTATCGCGTCGACGACCTGCGCGTGCTCGACAGCCGTTCCGGATCCGCCGCGCTGCCGGCGGACGCCGACGGCCTCGTGCTCGTCACCTGCTGGCCGTTCGACGCGATCGCGCCGGGTGGCCCGCTGCGCTACGCCGTCAGTGCCGTTCCCGACGGCACGACGACGGCGGACGATGCCATGGAATCGCCATCAACCGTCGCCGATCCGGCCCCGCACGCGCGCGCGGACGCCATCGCGCGGCGCTGAAATGGCATCGCACCCGCCGAGGAGCCGCTTCCGATGAATGCCGCCGCGAAACCCGAACGTCCCGATCCGAACGCCGAGCTGCACACGCGCGAGCCGATGCGCGTCCTGTTCGCGCTGGCCGCCCTGCTGCTCGGCATCGTCGCCTCGATCCACCCCTGACGGAGTTGCCGCCATGACCTCGATCCTCGAACGCCGCCCGTCCACGTCCCGTCCTGCGCCGTCCGGCGATGTCTTCGACGACTCGTCCTGGTTCGGTGCGGAGGCCCATGTCGTGGCCGACATCGTTCCGCCGGCGAAGCCGTCGCTGCGCACGCTCGCCGACGATCTCGACGACCCGGAGTGGCTGCCGCTCTGACGCTTGCTGGACCGCGCCGGGTGTCCGTCCTGTCCCCCTCCGCACCCGGCGCGGATTTTTCGAGTCACGGAAGCGGCAGGAGCATGCCTCGCGGAGACGCGGGGGACACCGGGAGAATTCGAGCGACGCTTTCCGGCGCCCTCCGCTCCCGGGCAGGTGCCCCGCTCCTCAGCCGACCGCCGCCAGCATCTTCGCGATGACCGCGCGGTAGTCCTTCTCGTTGAAGATGGCCGAGCCGGCGACGAAGGTATCGGCGCCTGCCGCGGCGATCTCGGCGATGTTGTCGACCTTCACGCCGCCGTCGATCTCGAGGCGGATCGCGCGGCCGCTGCGGTCGATGCGTTCGCGCACGTCGCGCAGCTTGTCGAGCGCCGACGGGATGAAGCTCTGGCCGCCGAACCCCGGGTTGACGCTCATCAGCAGCACCAGGTCGATCTTGTCCATCACGTAGTCGAGATAGGACAGCGGCGTCGCCGGATTGAACACGAGGCCCGCGGTGCAGCCGGAATCCTTGATGAGCTGGATCGTGCGGTCGACGTGCTCGCTCGCTTCCGGATGGAAGCTGATGTTCGTCGCGCCGGCCTTCGCGAAATCCGGCACGATGCGGTCGACCGGCTTGACCATCAGGTGCACGTCGATCGGCGCGGTCACGCCGTGCTTGCGCAATGCCTCGCAGACCAGCGGACCGATCGTCAGGTTCGGCACGTAGTGGTTGTCCATCACGTCGAAGTGGACCCAGTGCGCGCCGGCGGCGAGCACGGCGTCGACCTCCTCGCCGAGGCGCGCGAAGTTCGCCGACAGGATGGACGGGGCGATGACGGGGGACTGCCTGGACATGCGGGAATCCTTTGCGGAGGAAGGGCGGCTCAACGGATGCCGCGTTCGCCCTTGATGCTCTCGTAGGCGGCGTTGATCTCTCGCGCGCGCTCTTCCGCGCGGCGCTTCAGTTCGTCGGGCACGTCGCCGAGCTTGTCCGGATGGTGCTGGCTCATCAGGCGGCGATAGGCGTGCTTGATCTCGCGCTCGTTGGCGCTGCGCGCGATGCCGAGCACGGCGTAGGGATCGACTTCGGACGGGCGCCGCGGCGCCGAGCGCGATCCGGCGCCCGCGCCGGGACCGCGCGGTCCGGCGCCTCCGAAGGCATAGCCCTTCATCGCCGACAGCGCGGCGAGCTCGTGTTCGCTGACGCCGAGCGCCTCGCACAGGCGGCGCACGAGCCCGAGCTTGGCGTCCGCCAGCGGCCCTTCTGCGTGGACGAGATCGAGCAGGAGGTCGAGCACGGTGAAGGCGAGATCGCGGCGGCCGTTGCACCAGGCGCGCAGCTCGGCGATCGCGCCGCCCGCGTCGAAACCGGGCTGCTTGCCGGCCGTGAAGCGCTCGATCGCGGCGCGGCGATGATCGTCGTCGAGGCGCAGGCGCGCCATCAGCGCCTCGGTCGCGGCGATCTCGGACTCGGACACGCGACCGTCGGACTTGGACAGCGCGCCGGCGAACGCGAACAGCGGACCGATGAAGTCCCTGCCCACGGCCGGACGGCGCAGGCCGGACACGGCGCGATCGTAGAAATGACCGACGACGGCGCCGATCAGCGCGCCGAGCCAGCTCTTGTACAGCACGAAGCCGAGCAGCGCGCCGACGACCTTGCCGATCATCGGGCGGCCTCGCGGTGCGGCAGCGTGGCGTCGTGGCTGGTTGGGCGGATCGTCACGGCGGGCCAGGGATCGGCGGCGGGAAACCCGGGATTCTAGTGGCTGGGGCCGCCGTTTGGAGGCCCTCGCGACGCGAGGCCGCGGGCGGGCGACGGCGATTCCGGGCGGCCGGCCCGGCATCCGGCGCTACAATCGCCGCCCGCTCCCGACCGGAACCGTCCGTGCCGACCGTCCTCTCGCAATCGAACCTGCCCGGCCTGCCCCTGATCCATCGCGGCAAGGTCCGCGACGTCTACGCGCTCGGCGACGACGAGCTGCTGATCGTCGCCACCGACCGCCTGTCGGCGTTCGACGTCGTGCTGCCGGACCCGATCCCGGGCAAGGGCGAGATGCTGACTCAGATCTCGAACTTCTGGTTCGATCGCACCGCGGACCTCATGCCGAACCACCTGACCGGCAAGCCCGTCGCGGATGCGCTGCCGCCCGGCGTCGACGTCGCGCTGTACGAGAAGCGCAGCGTCGTGACGAAACGCCTGAAGCCCGTACCGGTCGAGGCGATCGCGCGCGGCTACCTGATCGGCTCCGGCTGGAAGGACTACCAGGCCAGCGGCGAGGTGTGCGGCATCCGCCTGCCGGCCGGCCTGCGCCAGGCCGAGAAGCTGCCCGAACCGATCTTCACGCCCTCGACCAAGGCCGCGATCGGCGACCACGACGAGAACATCGGTTTCGACCAGGTCGTCGCGACGATCGGTGCGGACCTTGCCGAGCGGGTGCGCGCGGCGACGCTGGCGATCTATCGCCATGCGGCCAACTACGCCGCCGGGCGAGGCCTCCTCGTCGCCGACACCAAGCTCGAATTCGGCACCGACGCCGACGGCCGTCTGTACGTGATGGACGAGATGCTGACGCCCGACTCCTCGCGCTTCTGGCCCGCCGACGAGTACGCCGTCGGCACCAGTCCACCGAGCTACGACAAGCAGTTCGTGCGCGACTATCTCGAAACGCTGGACTGGAACAAGAAAGCGCCCGGCCCGGCGCTGCCGCGCGAGGTCGTCGAAGGCACCGCCGCGAAGTACGCCGAAGCGCTGAAGCGGCTGGCCGGCCTTTCGCTCGACTGACGCCGCGCCTCAGTCGCCGAACCGGCGCAGCGCCTCGCGCGCCCGCGCCGCGGCGAGGAAGCGGCCGATGGTCCGCGCGAGCTGCTCGTGCGGCAGGCCGCGGGCTTTCACGAACAGTCCGAAGTCGGTGCGGCAACCGTCGGTGCCGCCAGCGGACCCGCTCCGCCCGATGGTGCCCTGCCCGTCGAACCCCTCGCGGCCCGCGAGGTGGACGAAGCCGATCCGCGTCCACAGCGGCATCGCGCTGCAAGGTCCCGGCCGGATGCGATAGCCGTCGACGGCCCCCCAGGGCAGCAGGCGGCCACGCACTTCGACGCCCTCCTCGGTCAGGGTGAACGCCGGCCGGCGTGGACGCATCAGCACGATGCCGGATACGGCCATCAGCACGCCGGCCGCGAGCAGGCCGCTGTGCGGCATCCCCGGAAACGATCCGATCCCGCTCCCGGCGAGACCGAGCAGCCCGCCGAGAAGCAGGCTCGCCAGCGCCAGCGGCATCGCCGTCGGTATCACCGCCACGGCACCCCGCCCGTCGGCTTCGATGCGACGCAACGTGGCGATGTCCGCCCGCCGGAGCGTAGCGCCCTGGCCGGCGCCGGCCTGTCCGGATGATTCCGCGATTCCGCTCATCGCGCGCTGTTCCTCCGTCGCGGCATCGTGACGAGCGCGCGCTCCGCGACGTCGGTTCGATCCGGAAGATCACCGAAGCGGGCGCGTTTGCGTCATCCGCTCCGGCGCGGGGCGTGCCCTCAGCGTGCGGGGGCGGCGGCGTTGCCGAGCGCGGCCCGCGCGAGCCGACGCAGGTAGGGATCGGCCAGCGGCGAAGCGGCGAGGGTCCGTGCCGACTCGGTCCACACCGCCCGCCCCTGTTCGTCGCCGCCGGTGGCACGGCATTGGCCGGCGAAGAATCCGGCCTCCGCCGTCAGCCAGCGCGCATACGGCCCGTCGGAGAAGCGTCGGCGGCGTTCCCGCATGCCTTCCAGGAGCGGCAGCGCGCGGCCGCATTGCCCGTCCAGCGCGTCGATCTCGGCGAGCAGGAAACCCGCATCGCGGACCGGATCCGACGACTCGTCGCCCAGCAACGCACGCAAGCCGTCGCGGGCCGTGAGCGCATGCCGTCGCGCACCGGCGAGGTCGCCGAGATTGCGCGCGTCCTCGCCCAGGGCGATGTGCAGCCGGTACACGAAATCGTGCTGTTCGCCCATCAGCGCGATGGCTTCGTCCAGCGCCTCCTGGTGGAAGCGGCGCGCCGCTTCCGCATCGCCCTGCAGGCGGCGCGCGTTGCCGATCCAGTACAGCGTCGACGCGGTGTCGGTGCTTTCCTGCCGGCGCTGCGCGGCCAGCACGTCCTTCAACGTGGCTTCCGCCTGCCGGAACGCGCCGTTGCGCGCGTGCAGACCGGCCAGGCCACGGGTCACGCCGAGGGTGGCGGCGCTGTCGGCGCCGTAGACGCGATGGCAGAACGCGACGACCTTTTCCTGGTAGCCGATGGCTTCGTCGATGCGCATCTGCCGTGTCTTCAGCGCCGCCAGCGCATTGAGGGACTCGGACACGTCCACGCTGTCCTCGCCCTGCGAACGCTCGGCGATCGCCAGCGATTCCAGCAGCATCGCCTCGACGCCCTCCTCGCGGCCGAGTTGCAGGCGCAGCAGCGCCAGCCGGCGCAGGCTCCACGCGTACTGGTTGTGGTTTTCGCCGAAGGCGGCGCGATAGGTCTTCACGCCGGCGGCGATCAGGGTCTCGGCTTCGTCGACGTGACCGGTACGGGCCAGCAGTTGCGCCAGCCCGATCTGGCTGGTCGCCGTGGCGACGCTGTCCGGACCGGACAGGCGCAACTGGATGTCGAGCGATTCGCGCATCGCGTCGGTCGCTTCCGGAATCCGGTTGCCGCGCGAATGGGCCAGCGACAGGTGCGAGAGCGCCTCGGACAACTCGGCGTCGGCGGCCGGCGCGGCGCGGCGGCCGACCTCGACC
>DBMH01000342.1 GCA_002297645.1 Rhodanobacteraceae bacterium UBA703
CGCGCGCGACGACCGCCAGCGGCAGCTCGACGTCGCCGTGGCCGCTCGCCACGCGCACGTCGATGCCCACGATCGCGGTGGCCCCCGGCGCAAGAACGATCTCGCCGCTCCGGCGGCCGGTCGGGAAGACGAAATCCGCACCCGCCGCGTCGACACGCACGCGGACGCGGCGCAGCGGCGAGAAACCGGTGTTCTGCAGCGTGACGTCGACGCGTCCCCGTTCGCCGCGGTCGAGCACGCCGTCGCCGTCACCGCCGGACACCTCGACCAGGCGGATGTCGAGAAGGGTGAGCGCGTACTCGCGATCGTCGAAGCTCTCGATCGCGCCGCTCAGGTTGATCGAGTAGCGTTCCGGCGAGACGGCACCGGCGCCCAGGCCGCGCTTGGCGAAGCCGGCGCGGCAACGGCGATAGTCGGCTTCGTTGTCGGCGCGGATCGCGTACAGCATCGCGTCGCGCGCCTCGGTGAAGGTGACTTCGGGCGAGAACAGCTTGAAGCCGGCGACGACGTCGCCGAGGAAACGCCGGCGCGTCTGCTCGAAACGCGCCGGCGGCTTGGCGGCGAGGATGTTGCGCGCGCATTCCCACATCGCGGCCGACCAGACTTCGCCGGCGCTGTGGGCTTCGGCATTGAACAGCGAGCGGCCGAGCCAGTCGTTCGCGTGCGGCGCCGGCGGCAGCGGATGATCGACGCCGATGTGCCCGAACGTCAGCGGGTTCGCCGCCAGGTCGGCCGAAATGGGAAACCGCCGCGTGCCGTAGTAGTAGGCATTGTCCGGATACCCGGGCGAGCCGGCCGGCGGCAGCGCGTCGTAGCCGACGTCGTAGTCGAGATTGGTGTAGGCGCCGGGAGGATAGGCGCCGGAGAACGGCGGACGCCCCGGATGGACGCTGCGGTCCTGGCCGCGCAGGACCAGCATCTGGCCGATGAAGTCGCCGCTGCCTTCGCCCAGTGCGCCGCCCTGGCTGGTGGAAAGCCAGCTCTGCGACAGGCGCGCCATCATCGCGTGCGTCCACTCGTGGGCGATGATCGACAGATCGAAAGCGGCCGTGTCTCGGCGCGACAGGCTGTAGCGCGAATTGCCCATCGTGATCAGCGAGGGTTCGCCGTCCAGGGACATGGCCGTGATCGGATGCGCGCCACCGGTCACCATCAGCAGCGGATCGCCGTCGAGGCCGCCGCGGCCGTAGTTGTCCTGCTGCAGGTTGCCGGCTTCCTCGTCGAAGCCGAGATCGTAGAAGAAGTCGTGCAGCCAGTTACCGATGTAGAAGAACTGCACCGCCTTCGCGTGCAGCTGCGCCGAGGCGGCCGGTATCGGCTGCGCCACCCCGTCGGGCGGGCACTGCAGGAAGTCGCGCAGCGAATCGTCGGCATCGTAGGCGTGGTCGAACGTGCGCGGACCGGTCAGCGGCGCGCGCAGATCGCCTTTCGCCGCGTCGTAGAGGCTGTAGAGCCCGAGGCCGGTACAGCGGCCGTCGCCGTCGACCACGTCGGCACCGAAGTAGGCGTCGACGTTGTTGCCGACCGTTTCCGTCGCGTCGTCCGGCAACCACGGATCGCCGGTGCCGGTCATGCTGACCAGGTTCATCGGTGCCCGTACCGTCGGCCGCCAGCCGTCCGGCAGACCGGTCGGATGCGGCGAAGTGAACCCGTACGGATCGTTGTAGGGCTGTCCTTGCGGCGTGGCGAAGACGCGATACGCGAACGGCGCGTGGTCGCGCACCAGGTCGATGCTGGCGAGGACGCGGCCGTCGTCGGCCGAGACGATCACCGCGCGCGCGACCGGCCGCGTCCGGCCGGGCCGGCTGCCGTGGAATTCGGCGTAGTAGGCCGGCAGCAGGCCGCTTGCGGCCGGATACCAGATCGGCTTGATGCGCGCAGCACGGCCGGGCGCGAACGTCGGCGAGCGCTCCAGCTCGAAGTAGCGGAACGGCGCCTTGTCCTTGATCACTTCGCGCAGCGCACTCGCCGCAAGCAAGCCGTCGACGGCGCCGGCAGCCGATTTCACCGCGCTGGCAGGATCGCGGCGGAAGCTGCCGCTCCCGGCCTGCGCGGCGGTGCCGCCGGTGATCGCACGCACGACCAGCGAGCGATCGAGCAGCACGTTGACGCGCGCGCCGTAGACCTCGACACCGTCGACGGATTGCGGGAACTGCACGATGTAGGGGCCTTGCGTGGTGGCGTGGACCCGCTCGGTCGCGCCGCCGAAGTCGCCGGCCATGGATTTCGCCGCCGCGCGGCCGCGTTGCCCGAGCGCTCGTCGCGCCGTCTCGACGATCGTCGCGCGATCGGCCTTCGGTGTGGCTTTCGCCTCGGCGGCGACATCCGCCACGGTGCCGATCCCGCCCTCGTCGCCGCCATCGTCCAGCCAGCCGGGCTGGGATTCCAGCCGCAGCGGTTCGACGTTTCCCCCGCCACGCTCCGAGGCCTCCACCGCGCCCGCGCCGAGGATCAGCGATACGGCGAGCACGCATGCACCGCGCGACGACCTCGCGACTTCGAGCCCCATGACTTCACTCCCCTATCGAGACGAGTTCCGATTCGGACGAAACGATCGTTTCAGCGAGCAACTGTCGTACGTAGCAGATCGTAGTACTGCTGTCCGTTCCGCTCCCGCTGCACCGCCGCAACGAGCGCGGGCGCCGGGCGAACCCGGATCGGAGCGTGGCGCCCGACACGCCGGCGAAGCGTGACGCGATGGGCGAATTCGTCGATCATTCGCGCCACTCTTCCACCGGGAACCCGCGAAAGCCGCCGCATTCGACGGAACGACCGCAGCCGGCTGCGCCTCTTCATCGCCATGCAGACCATTCCCCCGATTTCCCTCATCGGCGCGCCGACCGACATCGGTGCCGGCCACCGTGGCGCGGTGATGGGCCCCGAGGCCCTGCGCGTCGCCGGGCTGGCCGAGGCGCTGTCCGCGCGCGGGCTCGACGTCGCCGATCGCGGCAACCTTCCCGGCCCGG
>DBMH01000298.1 GCA_002297645.1 Rhodanobacteraceae bacterium UBA703
GGCGGCGACCAGCGGCAGGCGCAGCCAGGCGGGCATCGCGGCCAGCCGTTCGTAGAACTCGAGCAGGCTGTTCAGCGTCGCCACGAGGAAACCGAGCAGCAGCACCGCTCCGAGCGCGAGCGCGGCGAGCAGGATCAGGCGCAGGGGCAGGCGCGGCTTCGACATGGACGCTCCGATCAATCCCATGCATTCTAGCGAGTGGCGCCCGCGCGGCGGGCCAGGGGAAAATCGTTCATGCGTCGATTGCCGGTCATCGGCCTGCTGGCGGCGTTCGCCGTCGCAGCGTCCGCGACGCCGCCACTCGCGGCGCCGCAGTTCGCGACGCTGACGGTTGCCGACGGCCTGCCGTCGAGCATCACCTACAAGACCGTGCAGGACGCCGGCGGCTTCATCTGGATCGGCACGCAGGACGGTCTCGCGCGCTACGACGGCCTCGGCTTCGACGTCTACCGGCACGATCCGGCCGATCCGGCGTCGCTGCCGTCGAACGACATCTCCGCGCTGCTCGTCGACCGCGAAGGGCGGTTGTGGTGCGGTGGCGAGGCCACCGGCCTGAACCGGCTCGAGCCGGACGGCCGCGGCTTCCGCCACTGGATGCACCGGCCGAACGAACTCGGCACGCTGGGCAGCAACGACGTGTTCACCATCGCCGAAGGCGCCGACGGCAGCATCTGGGTCGGCACCTACCTCGGCGGCCTCAATCGCCTGCTGCCGGACGGCAGCTTCCAGCGCTACGACCACGACGCCGAAGATCCGGCCAGCCTGCGTTCCACCAGCGTCATCAGCTTGCTGCCGGAAGCGGGCGGGCGCCTCTGGATCGGTACCGACGACGGTCTCGACGTGCTCGAGCCCGACGGGCACCTCCGGCACGTGGAGCTGCCGCCGACCGCGCAGCGGCCGGGGCCGCTCAAGATCACCGCGCTGCTGGCGGACGGCAGCGACGTCCTCGTCGGGACCGGCAAGGGCCTGTTCCGCGTGGGGCCCGACCTCGGCTACCGGGAAGAGCTCCTCTCGGAGCCCAAGCCGCCGCATGTCCTGTCCCTCGCGCACGGCGAGGAAGGCACGCTCTGGATCGGCGTCAGCGGCGCCCTCGTGCGCAAGGACGCGCAGGGCCTGCATCGCTACGCTGCGGTCGAAGGCGGCATCGGCAGCTACCCCGGCGCGCGCACGCTGGACATCCTGCACGACGCCGAAGGTGGATTGTGGTTCGCCTTGTTCGACGGCGGCGTCGTGCGACTGCCGCCGCACTGGCGCAATTTCGCCTCGTTCCGCCACGTGCCCGGCGATCCGGCCAGCCTGAGGCGCTCCCGCGTGCGGGCGCTCGGTCCGGAATCGGCCGGATCGGTCTGGGTGGCCAGCGGCAACGACGGCCTCGACCGCATCGATGCGGCGAGTGGCCGCATCGAGCGCTGGAGCGAGCGCCTGAATTTCACCGGACCGCCGGCGTACGCGGTGCTGCCGCAGGGCGACGATCGTCTCTGGGTCGGGAACACCGTCGGGTTGAAGCGGTATTCGCTGCGCGATGCCAGCGTGGCCGAGGTGCCGATGGATCTGCGCCGCTCCGACGCGCTCCCTGCCGGGATCGTCGACCAGCTCGTGCCCGTGGGCGAGGACATCCTCTGGGTCAGCTCGCGCGGCGGCGGCATCGCGCGGATCGCGGCGGATCCGCTGCGCGTGCTCGCCCGCTACACGCCCAGCGACGGCCGGCTCTCGAACGCCGACGTGTTCGCGCTGGCGATCGACCGCGACGGCATTCCGTGGGTCGCGACGAGCGGCGGGGTCGAGCGCTACGACGCCGGCCGGGACCGCTTCGTCGAGGTGGGCGGCGTTCCACACGAGCCGGTGAGCGCACTGGGTTTCGCCAAGGATGGATCATTCTGGCTGCACCGGCTGGGGCGGCTCGAACACTACACGCGGGTGTCGGACGGTGCCCTGCTCGTGCACGCGTTCGATGCCGCCGACGGCTGGCCGAGCATGAGCGCAGGGGCACTCGCGGTCGCGGACGACGACAGCGTATGGGTGACCTCTCCACGTGGGTTGTGGCGGGTCGACGCGAGCACGCGCGAGATCCGCCGCTTCGACGAGCGCGACGGCCTGCCGAGCTCGGAGTTCATCGCTGGCGCCCTGGCCCGCGGCGCCGATGGCTCGATCTTTGCCGGCACGCTGCAAGGTGTCGTCGGCTTCCATCCGACGACGCTCTTGCTGGAATCGACGCCGTCGCCGCTGCGCCTGACGGCCTTGAACGTACGGCGCGAAGGGAAGGTGTTGCCGCTCGATCCCGCCGTGCCGATCGAACTGGAACACGACGATCTCGATTTTCGCGTCGAGGCGCGCCTCCTCTCCTACGCGAACCCCGTCGCCAACCGCTACGGCGTTCGCCTCGAAGGATTCGATCCCGATTGGGTGAAGGCCGAACGCGGGGAGCGCGTCTACTCGCGCCTGCCGTCGGGCGACTACCGCCTCCGCCTGCGTGCGGCCAATGCCGACGGAGCCTGGAGCGAGCTGGGGCCGCTCGCGGTTCACGTGCGACGCCCGCCGTGGGCCACGCCCTTTGCCTGGAGCCTCTACGGCCTTGCGGCCGTCGCGGCCGGCTGTTTCGCGTTCGGCGGTTGGCGCGCGCGCCTGCGCCGCCGGCATGCCGCGGCGTTGGCGGAGGAACGTCGCCGCAACACCGAGCAACTGGTCGAGGCGAAGTCGACCTTCCTCGCGACGATGGGACACGAGATCCGCACGCCGATGACCGGCGTCCTCGGCATGAGCGAACTGCTGCTGGGAACGGCGCTGGACGAGCGCCAGCGCAGCTACGCCACCGCCATCCATCAGTCCGGCCAGTTGCTGCTGCGGCTGGTCAACGACAGTCTCGATCTCGCACGCGTGGACGCCGGCAAGCTGGCGCTGGACGACCAGCAGCTCGATCCCGCCGCGCTGGCGCGCGAAGTGATGGATCTGCAGCGGCCGCTGGCGCAGCGCAAGGAACTGGGTTTCGAACTGACGGTCGCGGCCGGCGTGCCGGCGACGATCTGGGGCGATGCGATGCGCATCAAGCAGATCCTGCTGAACCTCACGAACAACGCGCTGAAGTTCACGGAGCAGGGAAGCGTCACGCTCGCGCTGTCCTGCGTCGGCGATCGCCTGCGCTTCCGCGTCGCCGACACCGGACCCGGCATGAGCGCGGAAGTGTGCGCGCGCCTGTTCAACCGCTTCGAACAGGCCGAAGGCGTGACCCGCCGCCACGGCGGCAGCGGGCTGGGCCTGGCGATCTGCCGCGAACTGACCTTGCTGATGGGAGGCACGATCGCGGTGTCGAGCGCGCCCGGCGAGGGAAGCGTGTTCGACGTCGACCTGCCGATCTACGAGGCAGGGCCGCCCGCGCGCACCGCCGCGTCCGGCGCGCGTGCGAGCGAGCGGAACCTGTCGCTCGACGTGCTCCTGGTCGAGGACGACATGACCGTGGCCGAGGTCGTCTGCGGCTTGCTGCGCCAGCTCGGGCATCGGCCGACGCACGTGGCCAATGCGCTGGCGGCACTGACCGAACTCAAGGTGATGCGCTACGACCTCGCCCTGATCGACCTCGACCTGCCCGGCATCGACGGTCTCGCCCTGGCGGGCATGCTGCGGGCCAACGGCTATGCGGAACTTCCGCTGATCGCGGTCACCGCGCGCTCGGTCGGGGACGAGGATGCGAGGGTGCGCGCGGCCGGCATGGATGCGCTGCTGCGCAAGCCGCTGACCAGCGACATGCTGAGCCGCGTGCTGACCGAGGCGATCGAGCGCGTCTCGAGGACTTGAGAGGCGGCGTCGTTCGCGTGGGGCCGCCCGGGATGATGCAGGCCGCGCCGGCGGAAGCCGGC
>DBMH01000344.1 GCA_002297645.1 Rhodanobacteraceae bacterium UBA703
GCGGCGGGCCGGCTCCGCGGCGCGGGGACGCGGCGTCCGTCGGCGGCAGGGACGCCGGACAGGAACCGTGGCGATAGAACACGTCTCCGTTCGCGGCGCGGCATTCCCACGAACGGGCCGGCTCGCGGGATCCGCCGTGCTTCGGCACGCGTCGAGCGTCTGCGCGCGCGTCCACCCGCGACGCCGGGACCGGCCGGTAGTCCGGTGACGGCGCATACGGCGGGGGCGGCGCGATCTCGACCTCCGCCTGCCGCTGGGATGCCGCACAGGAGCGATCCTGCCAGGCGATGGCGCCGTCCGCGCCACGGCATTCGTAGACGGTGGCGGCCTGCGCCATGGCGACAGGCAACAACGACGCAGCGAACCAGCGCAACAGCGATCGGATGCAGCGCATCGGCCAGGCTCCGGGATCGGGGAGAGCATCCTCGCGCACCGCATGCGCCGCGACGATGCGCGTATCACGCGGCATCGCGTAGGAAACCGCCGCGTCCGCGCGCACGCCGACGCGCGTGCCAGGAGTACGATGCGCGTCTTCCTCGAACAGCGGCGCATGCGCAAGTTCATCCACGTCGACATGGACGCGTTCTACGCGTCGGTCGAGCAACGCGACGATCCGACCCTGCGCGGCCGGCCGGTCGTCGTCGCCTGGCGCGGACAGCGATCGGTCGTGTGCGCCGCGAGCTACGAGGCGCGCCAGTTCGGCGTGCGTTCGGCGATGCCGGCCGTCCGTGCCGAGCGCCTGTGTCCCGACGCGGTGTTCGTGGCGCCGGACTTCGCCCGCTACAAGGCCGTATCGCGCCAGGTGCGCGAGATCCTGCTGCGCCACACCGATCTCGTCGAACCGCTGTCGCTCGACGAGGCCTATCTCGACGTGACCGAGCCGAAATCGGGACTCGCTTCGGCGACGGCGATCGCGAAGACGATCCGCGCGCAGATCCGCGAAGAGACGCAGCTCACCGCCTCGGCCGGCGTCGCGCCGGCGAAGTTCCTCGCCAAGATCGCCTCGGACTGGCGCAAGCCGGACGGCCTGTTCGTGATCCGGCCGCACGAAGTGCTCGACTTCCTCGCGCCGCTGCCGGTCGCGCGCATCCACGGCGTCGGCAAGGTCACCGATGGCCGGCTCGCCGCGCTCGGCATACGCACGATCGCCGAGCTGCGGGCGTTCGATGCGCGCGCGCTCGAAGCGCAGTTCGGCCGCTACGGCCGGCGCCTGTCCGAACTCGCGCACGGCATCGACCGAGGCGAAGTGCGGCCGGACCGGCCGACGCAATCGATCTCGTCCGAAGACACGTTCGCGGAGGACGTGCCGCTCGCGGCGACCGAACCGATGATCCGCGATCTCGCCGCGCGCACCTGGGCCGCCACGCGACGCACGGAGCGCGTGGGGCGCACCGTGGTGCTGAAGCTGAAGACGCGCGAATTCCGCATCCTCACGCGCAGCCGGACGCCGGAAGCGCCGCCTCACTCGGCCGACGAACTCACCGCCATCGCACTCGCGCTGCGCGAGCAGATCGCGCTGCCGACGACGACGCTGTACCGCCTCGTCGGCGTCGGCCTCGCGAACTTCTGCGATCCCGACGACACCCCCACGCAACCTCCGCTGTTCGCCTGAGCCGTGCCGACGCGGGACCTGCGGCGACGCACCGCCTCAGCCGCCCGGGCAAACCGGCGTGCCGGTGCGGAGGCAGGCCGCGGGAAGCACTTCCACGCACGGCCGGACGGAGCGGTCGCGCTCCTCGTCGCCGGGCCGGAGGGACGCGCCGCCCGGCCACAGCGGTGTCGTCGGATACCCTTCCAGACCCAGGAGACCCTGGGCAATGGCATTCAATTCCTTCAACATGATCCGACTCCGCCGGTGCGCGGCACATCCGCGTTGGAGCCGACAATAAGCCGTATGATCAGCCCCCGGTAGCGACATGTTTGACACTTAGACTTTAGGATTTCTCAACATGGAACGTCCCCCGCTGAATGCGCTGCAGGTCTTCGTCACCGCCGCACGCGCGGAGAACATGACGCGTGCCGCGGAGCAGCTGCACCTGACCGTCAGCGCGCTCAGCCACCAGGTACGCCTGCTCGAACAGCGCCTCGGCGTGACCCTGTTCCTGCGCGGACCGCGCGGCCTCAAGCCGACACCCGAGGGCGCCATGCTGCTGCAGCGCGTGGGCCCCCACCTCGACGCGATCGACGCCGCACTGCAGCCCCTGCGCGCACGACGCGATTGCGCGTTGCGGATCAGCGCCCTGCCCTCGCTCGCGTCGAGCTGGCTGGTACCGCGGCTGCCGCGTTTCGTCGCGCGGCATCCGGACTTCGAATTCAACCTGGACTCGTCGGTCGAACGCGTCGGCTTCGCCGACGGCCGCTTCGACGGCGCCTTGCGATACGGCCCCGGCACATGGGACGACGTGGTCGCGGAGTTGCTGTTCGAGGAATGGCTGACGCCGGTCGCGAGCCCGTCGCTCCTGGCCGGACGCGCGCCTCCGCGCCTGGAACGGCTCGGCGAATGGCCGCTGCTGTGCCCCGACGATCCGTGGCCGCGCTGGTTCGAACAATTCGGCGGCAGCGAACCGCAGCGCTACGTCGCGACGTTCAGCGATTCGGATACGTTGATGCGCGCGACCGTCGAAGGCATGGGCGTCTCGCTCGGCCGCGCGACGCTGATGCGTCCCCTGGTCGAAAGCGGGCGCCTCGTCGTTCTCTTCCCCGTGCGCATGAGGGCGCGCTATGCGCACTACCTCGTCTATCCGGAACGCTCGCGCCGGCACAGGGGGTTCGTGGCGTTCCGTGACTGGCTGCATGCGGAAGCGCTCGCGTTCCGCGAAGCCGGGCTCGACGACTGGCCCGCACGTGCGCTCGCGGAAGACACGAACGGGAAGCGCGCGCGTGCCAGCGGATCGCGTGGGAGGAGGCGCTGAACCGCGACCTCGACTCCGTCAGAGGCCGCTCGCACGGCGGTCGAAGCGCTGGACCGGATCGAGCCGCGCCGCCCCCTGCTCGTCCCGGTACTGCGCGGCCAGCTTCACGTGCTGTCGCGCGGTGTAGTAGATCTGCCGGATCTCCTCGTCCGTCAGCATGCGGGCGCAGCGCGCCGGATTGCCGACCCAGACCTCGCCGTTGCCGATGACGGTACCGTGTGTCACCACGGCGCCGGCGCCGACGATGCTGTGCTTCTTCACCAGCACGCCGTCGAGGATGACGGCGCGCATGCCGATGAGGCACGCATCCTGAACCGAGCAGCCGTGCAGTATCGCGCCGTGGCCGATCGTGACGTCGTCGCCGATGCTCAGGGCGAAACCGCCGAGCGTGTATTGCGCGTCGTAGGTGACGTGCAGTTGTGCGCCGTCCTGCACGTTGGTACGCGCACCGATGCGGATGGCGTGCGAATCGCCGCGCAGCACCGCGCCGGGCCATACCGAACTGCTGTCGCCCAGCGCGACGTTGCCGATGACCTGCGCCGACGGATCGACCCAGACGCTCGCCGGCACGACCGGAGTGAAGCCGAGGAATGTCCGGATGTTCATCGCGCCGCCCCCTTGCCGCCTCGTCCCGGCAGCTTCGGCGATGGCCGCATGGCGGCGCCACCTGCATGTTCTTGCAGGGGCCCCGCACCCGGATTCGACGTCGACTTCACGTGCCGTCCGGCAACGTGCCGAGGTT
>DBMH01000057.1 GCA_002297645.1 Rhodanobacteraceae bacterium UBA703
CGTTCTTCGCGCGACCGGCCAGCGCGTCGGCGCCGAGTTCGCCGAGCGACGCTTCCCACAGCGACAGGCCGTCGCGGCGCGCGCGCTGGCGCACGAGGTCGAGCGTGCGCTCGCCGATGCCGCGCGTCGGCGTGTTCACCGCGCGCTCGAACGCGGCATCGTCGTGGCGATTCGCGACGAGGCGCAGGTAGGCCAGCGCGTCCTTGATCTCGGCGCGGTCGAAGTAGCGCAGGCCGCCGTAGATCCGGTACGGGATCTCGTGCTGGATCAGCTGTTCTTCGAAATTGCGCGACTGCGCGTTCGACCGGTAGAGGATCGCGATGTCCGACGGCTTCGCGTCCGCGCGCAGCTGGTCGCGGATGCGTTCGACCACGTAGCGCGCCTCGTCCTGCTCGTTGTAGGCGGCGTACAACTCGATCGCCGCACCGGCGTCGCCGGACGTCCACAGCTTCTTGCCGAGGCGGTCCGGGTTGTGCGCGATGACCGCGTTGGCGGCGGCGAGGATGTTGCCGGTGGAGCGGTAGTTCTGCTCGAGGCGGATCGTCTGCGCGCCGGGGAAGTCGCGCAGGAACTGCTGCACGTTCTCCACGCGCGCGCCGCGCCAGCCGTAGATCGCCTGGTCGTCGTCGCCGACGACGAAGACCTTGCCGGTGTCGCCGGCGAGCACGCGGATCCACGCGTACTGCAGGGTGTTGGTGTCCTGGAACTCGTCGATCAGGAGATGGCGGAAGCGCTCGCGGTAGTGCGCCAGCAGCGCATCGTTCTGCAGCCAGAGCTCGTGCGCACGCAGCAGCAGTTCGGCGAAGTCGACCAGTCCGCCGCGGCGGCAGGCTTCCTCGTAGGCGCGGTAGACGTCGATCATCACGCGCGCGTTCTGGTTGTAGCCGGGATCGAGCGCGTCGGGGCGCTTGCCCTCGTCCTTGGCCGCGTTGATGAACCAGGCGGCCTGGCGCGGCGGATAGTACGACTCGTCCAGCCCGAGTCCCTGGATCGTGCGCTTGATCAGGCGCTGCTGGTCGTCGGCGTCGAGGATCTGGAACGTCTCCGGCAGGTTCGCCTCGCGGAAATGCCGCCGCAGCAGGCGATGCGCGATGCCGTGGAACGTGCCGATGGTGAGGCCGCGCGAGCCGCCGGCGATGAGATGCTCGGCACGGCCGCGCATCTCGGCCGCGGCCTTGTTCGTGAACGTGACGGCCAGCACCGACCACGGCGACGTGCGCTCGACCTCGAGCAGCCAGCCGATGCGGTGCGTCAGCACACGCGTCTTGCCCGAGCCGGCGCCGGCGAGCACGAGGTAGTGGCCCGGCGGCGCGGTAACGGCCTCGCGCTGCGCCGGGTTCAGTCCGTCGATGAGGTGCGAAACGTCCATCCGTCGTGCGGCGCCGGTCTCAGTGCGCCGTGGCCTTCGCGTGGGCCATGTTGGTGTTCATGAGGCGGTCGGTGATGGCGATGCCGATCGCCGACAGGATGAATACGCAGTGGATGATCGTCTGCCACATCACGCCGATCGGCGTCAGCGTGCTGCAGCGCGGGGCGGCCACCGCGGTGTCCTTGATCAGCGCGAACTCCTCGGCCGTGCAGAACGGCAGTCCGCCGTCGCCGAGCGCGCCGGCGGCGATGAAGGTCTTGAGCAGGTGGATCGAGCTGATGCCGATGATCGCCATCGCCAGCTTCACCTTCAGCACCGAGGCGTTGACGTGGCTGAGCCACTCCGGCTGGTCCGGATGGCCCTCGAGGTTCAGGCGCGAGACGAAGGTCTCGTAGCCGCCGACGATGACCATGACCAGCAGGTTCGAGATCATCACGACGTCGATCAGGCCGAGCACGATCAGCATGATCTCCTGCTCGCCGAAGTTCACCGCGCCGTGGATCAGGTGCCACAGTTCCTTGATGAACAGCACGACGTACACGCCCTGCGCGACGATCAGGCCGAGGTACAGCGGCAGCTGCAGCCAGCGCGAGGAGAAGATCAGGGTCGGCAGCGGCGACAGCGGGGAGGAGATGCGCGACATGCGGTTCGTTGTCGTGGCGAGAGGGAGCCGGTGATTTTAGCCGGCATCGCCGCACGGCGCATGACGGTGTCGATCAACCGTCGAAACCGTCCTCGAAGACGCGATCGAGGTCGGCCCGCGCGCCGGCGAGGTCCGCCACCACGGCGACGTTGGTCCTGAGGATCGCGCCGCCCATGCCGAGGACGTTCGGACCGATGTTGGCCGGCGTGTCCGAGCTCTTGTGGTAGTACGGGTAGATGTCCCAGTCCGACTCGATCGCGAGCACGGTTTCCTTGCCGGCCCGCAGGTACGGCATGTGGTCCGAGCCGAATGGATTCAGGCTGTACGTCACGTGCAGTTCGGGCACGTAGGTCGCCGCCGCGGCGCCGAAGCGGTCGAGGTAGCCCTGCTGGCTGGCGTAGCTCTCGTAGTCCGCATCGAGCCGCTCGTCGGCGCTGTAGCCGATCATGTCCATCGTGACGACCTGCATCACCTTGGCGATGTCGCCGCTGGCCTGCAGCGCCTGCACGTGGCGCGTGCTGCCGTAGAGGTTCTGTTCCTCGCCGGCGTAGCACATGAACAGGATCGTGCGTTGCGGGTGGAACGGCACCAGCGCACGCGCCATCTCGATCACGCCGGCGCAGCCGCTGGCGTTGTCCTCGGCGCCGGGCGCGCTGACGGTGGAACCGAGACTCGCGTTGCGCGAGTCGTAATGCGCGCCGACGACGATCCATTCGTCCGGATGCGTCGTGCCGGTCCAGCGTCCGATCACGTTCTGCCGCGTGATCGTGCCGCCGCCCGGCCCCGGCATCGCGAAGTCCGGCTTCTCGACCTCGAGGCCGAGGTCGGCGAACTGCTCGCCGATCCAGTCGCGCGCGGCGAACAGCGACGTGGTGCCGTAGCTGGAACGGTCCCACGAGGCGAGCTGGCTCAGGCCGGCGAACCAGCGCGCGGCGTCGACCTGCTGCACGACCGGCAGGATCTCCGGATCCGGCGGCGCGGCCAGCGGCGCGTCGAGGCGATACTGTCGCGCGACGACCTCGTTCGGTTCCACCACGCGCCACGACTCGTCGTGGCCGTGCGCGGCCGGCATCGCGTCGCCCGCACCGAGGCGACGCAGTTGCCAGCGTCCGCCGCGTGCGACCAGCGTGCCGGGTACCGATTCGCCGACGTCGCAGCCGACCCCGCGCAGCACCAGCTCGCCCGGGCGCACGTCCGTGAAGTGCCCGAGCACCGGCACCGCGGCGGACACCGGGAAACGCGGCGGCGGGTCGCCGGCCAGCATCAGGCGATCGCCGAGCTCGACCCACCAACGCACGCCGTCAGCCTGCTTCAGCGCCGCCACATCGGCCGCGCTCGCCTCGCGGATGTCGACCAGCACGGCATCGTCGGCGGGCACGGCGACTGCGGAATGGAGCAGCAATGCGAGCAGGGCAGGGGGCATCGGGTCACTTCTTCGCGGCGGGGTTCGCGTACAGCTTTTCGGCCTGCTGGAACAGGATCCAGGACGTGGCGATGTATTTCGCGCCGCCCTTGGGCATGTTGCCGCGATGCGTGTGCGTGAAGCCGGCCGGGGCGATCAGCAGCGAGCCGGCGCGGGGCACGATCTTGCGCTGCTGGTACAGGAACTCGGTCTCGCCCTCGCCGAAGCCGTCGTTGAGGTAGATCGTCCACAGCAGCACACGATGCAGGTTGTCGTCCGCGCCGCCGGCCTTCGGCGAGATCTCGCTGTGCCAGTACGGATAGCCGCCTTCGTCGGCGGTATAGCGCTGCAGGTTGATGCCGCCGGGACGGAAGAGGTGCGTGACCAGGCGCTGCAGGGCGGCATCGTCCATCGCGCGCACGTCGTCGATGCCGAGCTGCGTCGTCTCGCCGGCGGCGTTCTGGCGGTAGAGCACGGTCGGTGCCAGCGCGAGGTAGCCGTACTTGCGCACGTAGGCCATCAACCCGCGCAGCATCACCGTGTTGAGCAGGCCGACCGGCTGCGTCCACTCCGCGTGGCCGCTGATGTTGAGATCCCAGCTGTCCTTCAGGCGCGTGTTGACGCCGCCGGCGGTCGCGCCGCGCATCAGCTTGCCGCTCTTCTCGAACGCATCGATGAGCTGGCGGCAGGTCGCGACATCGAGGGCGTCGTCGTAGACCTCGATGAAGTCGCCGCCGATCGCGGCGTCGGCGCTCATGCGCCGCTCTCTCGATGGTAGGCGGTGACGCGCTCGACCTCGTTCTTCGAGCCGAGGAACACCGGCACGCGCTGGTGCAGCTGCTGCGGCAGGATGTCGAGGATGCGCTCGAGTCCGGTCGTCGCGGCGCCGCCGGCCTGTTCGACGATCATCGCCATCGGATTGGCCTCGTACATCAGGCGCAGCTTGCCGGGCTTGGACGGATCCTTCAGGTCGCGCGGGTAGATGAAGATGCCGCCGCGCGTCAGGATGCGGTGCACGTCGGCGACCATCGAGGCGACCCAGCGCATGTTGAAGTCGCGCCCGCGCGGGCCGGTCCTGCCGGCGAGAAGCTCGTCGATGTAGCGCTTCATCGGCGCTTCCCAGTGGCGAATGTTGGACATGTTGATCGCGAACTCGGACGTGTCCTCGGGAATCGTCACGTTCGAGCCGGTCAGGATGAAGCTGCCCTGCTCGCGATCCAGCGTGAAGGTGTGCACGCCGTCGCCGAGCGTCAGCACCAGCACCGTGCTGGAGCCGTAGACGGCGTAGCCGGCCGCGACCTGCTTCGTGCCCGGCTGCAGGAAAGCGGCCTCGCCCGGCTCCTTGACCCCCTCGGGACAGCGCAGCACCGAGAAGATCGTGCCGACCGAGATGTTCACGTCGATGTTCGACGAGCCGTCGAGCGGATCGAACACCAGCAGGTACTCACCCTTCGGGTAGCGGTGCGGGATCGGATGCGGATCGTCCATCTCCTCGGACGCGAGTGCGGCGAGGTGGCCACCCCATTCGTTCGCCTCGAGCAGGATCTCGTTGGAGACGACGTCGAGCTTCTTCTGCACCTCGCCCTGCACGTTCTCCGTGCCGGCACTGCCGAGCATGTTGCCGAGCGCGCCCTTGCCGACCGCGATTGAGATGCGCTTGCAGGCGCGCGCGACGACCTCGATCAGCAGGCGCAGGTCGCCGTTGATGTGGCCCTTCTCGCGCTGCTGCTCGATCAGGAAGCGTGTCAGGGAAACCCGGGACGTGGACGGCATCGAGCGTTCTCCGCGAAAGGAATCCGCCCATTGTCGCGGCGGCGGCGCGCGGATGCCAGACGAGGCGCGCGCGGTTGACCCGTCGCCGCGCCTTTGGCATACCTGCGGTCCCCTGATCGTGTTCGACGAGCGTGCGTCTCGTGCTGTCCCGCTCGGTTTTCCGCTTCGGCTCCCACGCCATCGACCTGCGTGCGCGCACCCTGCGCTCGGAGCGCGGCGACGTGCCGCTCGAACCCAAGGTGTTCGACTGCCTCGCCTACCTGATCGAGCATCGCGATCGCGCGGTCGGCCGCGACGAACTGATCTCCGCGGTATGGGGCAAGGCCGACGTCAGCGACGCGATGCTCGGCCAGGCCGTGCTGAAGGCGCGCCGCGCGATCGGCGACGACGGGCGCGCGCAGGGTGCGATCCGCACCGTGCCGCGCTTCGGCTACCAGTGGGTCGCACCGGTCGAGGCCGACGCCGACCCCGAAGTGTTGCCCGCGGTCGCACTCCCCGCCATCGCGCCCGAACCGGCGTGTGTGGACGACGAGCCGCCGATGGACACTCCGCTGCGCGACACGGCGCCGGACGATGCCGGCCCGGCGCCTG
>DBMH01000329.1 GCA_002297645.1 Rhodanobacteraceae bacterium UBA703
CGCTCGCGAGGAGCGCGACCGTGCCTTCGTCGCGCACAAATGCACGCGATCGGCGTTTCAATCCACGCGCTCGCGAGGAGCGCGACCGGCGCGTCGTCTGATCCGCCTCCCGCGCGTATTGGTTTCAATCCACGCGCTCGCGAGGAGCGCGACTCGTTGGAGGAACACGCAAACATGAGCAAGAAAAAGTTTCAATCCACGCGCTCGCGAGGAGCGCGACCGCGAGGATCAGCCGAGCCTCGAGACCGCGTTGGCCGTTTCAATCCACGCGCTCGCGAGGAGCGCGACGACAGCTACCTCAACCGCTGGTGGCTGATTCCACGGTTTCAATCCACGCGCTCGCGAGGAGCGCGACTTGCACGAGTAGCGGACCGTCGCAGGGCTCGACGCGTTTCAATCCACGCGCTCGCGAGGAGCGCGACCGTGTTACCCCGGGCCGTCCGTAACCTACGGAGTGTTTCAATCCACGCGCTCGCGAGGAGCGCGACAGGCCACCGGCCGCCGCCGTGTGCTGCACATCTGGTTTCAATCCACGCGCTCGCGAGGAGCGCGACTGCTCTTGGACCGGCCCATGACGCACTCATGCCTCGTTTCAATCCACGCGCTCGCGAGGAGCGCGACTCCTCAGCGAAGCCAACGGCACGCTCTCGCGCGAGTTTCAATCCACGCGCTCGCGAGGAGCGCGACAGCGGCTGACCGACGCGATGCTCTCCGATGACGGGTTTCAATCCACGCGCTCGCGAGGAGCGCGACCCCGTCGACGCGCTCTGCGGCGCAATCGAGAATACGGTTTCAATCCACGCGCTCGCGAGGAGCGCGACTCACCAAGTCTAAGTCCTTGACCAGCCGTGCCATAGAACCGGAATTTCGCGAACGAACAGTTCGCCCTATCGATAGTGAGCCTGCGGCGCGCGAACGTCAGAAATTTTCCTTCCTGATCAAAAGGAAAGATTTTCGCGAACCTGCCGGGGAAATGACAGTCGCTTGGGGTTCGCGTCAGTAGATCAGTGGCGCCTTGAAGTTCAGCGCGGGCTTGGCACCAACGTGTTCGACCTTGCCTTCCCACTTCGCGCCCAGGTGATAGAAACGCAGGCTGTCAACGGTGGGGTCGATCAAGTCACACAATCGGTGCCTCAGCATCACCCATTGCGCAGGATCGACTTCGATCTCGAACACGGAGAACTGCACGCGCTGGCCGAGATCGCGGCATGCCTTGGCGACTCTGCGCAGTCGCCTGTCACCACCGGCCGATGCGGTACTGACGTCGTAGCTGACGAGAATCATCATGTCACCGCACTCCGGTCACTTCCACAGAAACGGCGGGTAGCCGTCCAAGTCACCGCGCAGATGACGTGCCAGCACTTGAGCCTGCAAGTGAGGCAACAAGCCGATGTCCACTTTCTCGTCGAGGAAGACATGCTGCAGCTGCTCGCGCTTGCGCTCTTGGTAGGCGACAAGCGCGGTCTTTCGGGCATCGTCCTTGAGATGAACAGCACCGTTGTCGAATACCTGAAAATCACGTTCGTTCAACTGCTTCCTGTTGATGAGGGACAAGGCCAATCGCTCGCCGAGCAACGGACGAAACTCCTCGGCAAGATCCAGTGCCAGGCTGGGACGTCCAGGGCGATCGCGATGGAGAAAACCCACAGCCGGATCCAGCCCAACCGACTCCAGCGCGGAGCGACAATCATGAGTCAACAGGGTGTAGAAGAATGACAGCAACGCATTGAATGCGTCGCGTGGCGGGCGCCGATTGCGCCCACCAAAGCGCAACAGCGACGATTCGGCGCGCACCAACTGGCCGAACACGCCGAAATAGGCTTGTGCGGCTTCGCCTTCGAGTCCGCGCAACAGATCCACGTCGTTTTCTTGCAGCAACCGTTGTGGAATGCGCTTGAGGCGTTTGAGCGCGTGCTGGAACGCCAGCGCATCGGCAAGACGATCGCCGTGATCGCGCCAGCCGCGGGCGAGCACTGCCCGCTGATTGTGGATCTTGCCGGCCAGCAAATTGCGGACGATCGCTGCGCAGCGTGCCGGATCGTCGCTGGCCCGATATTGCGCTCGCCGCAGCAGCACGTTGCCCGACACTGGCCCCTCGACGCGCGCAAGAAAACGGCCCTGCGGCGTGAGATAGCAGATACTGATGCCTTGTTCGGAACAGAAACCAAGCAGCTGCGGCGATACCCCGACACGACCGATGCAGACCAGGCTTTCCAGCATGTGCACAGGGAGCCTGGCGCGTTCATCCCGCTCGACTTCCAGCACGATATTGGCGCCATCCTTGCGCAGCCACGCGCCGTCGGTCGTGACGTACAACGTGTTGAGTTGACGGCGCATGCTCAATCCTCCAGTTGGCGGGACAGCCAACTCCCGACCTGACGGCCGGAAAGCAGCTTCGGTTGGCACAGGTCGAGCAACGAACAGGCATCGCAGCGGCGGCTTTCATAGCTCGCCGTCGGCGTAGTGTTGGAGAAAAGCATCATGCGAACCTGCGCAATGGTGTCGAATGTGAGGCGACGCAACGCATCGTCGAGTGCGACGTCCTTACGCCGTCGCGTCTGCCCGTAGAACAAGGCACCGGCCTCGACCCGATAACCGAGCATCGATTCCAAACACAGCGCCTGTGCGCACAATTGCACCTCATCGGCGCGATGCGCCTTCGGTCGACCGCGCTTGTATTCCACGGGAAACGCACGCTCGCCGGCTTCGGTGCGATGGAACTCGACCACATCCGCCTTGCCCGTGATGCCCAAGGTCAGGTCGAGAAGCGGCATCGCAGTCACTGTGCGAATGCCACGACGCCGCTCAATCTGTGGTGCGTCCGCTCGCTCGTGCAGCAAGCGGCCCTCGGCGGTCTGCCGGTTTTCCGCCCATTGCTGTTCGAGATGGATCAGCGCGCACTGGCGCGGGCAGTACAGGTAATGCTGGAGGGCGGAGATCGGGATCAGATCATCGTCTTCCATGACTCCGCCCTCCTCCCGTTTCAGAACATCTCGACGATGGTTACGCCTGCAGGCAAATCACGATCAATGTCGACGCGATAGTCGGAGAAACCGCGCGCCGGTGCGGCATCGCCATCGGTCCGCTCGACCTTGACCTTGTCGAACAGTACATGGGCGGGTGCATTACCCATCGGATGCTCGTGCTGGAACACGATCAGCTTGCGCGCTGCCATCTCGCCACGTGCGGCCGAGCGATCGTGTTCGAATAGATTGGTCAGCGCACGCCAGAACAGTTGCAGGTCGTCGTCGGAGAAGCCGGTACGCTCGGCCAGCTTGGCCGAGATGAAACCGTGCGCGCGGTACAGTCCGTACGGCAGGATGTGCTTGCGACCCATCGTGCGTTCCTTCTCGAGATCCTTCTCGTTGGTCACGGCCACGCGCGTGATCGATATTTCCAGCGGCAGCACCGGCTCGACGGAGGTCGCGAAAGCTATCTGGATCGGGCCACGTACCTGGCCACTGTTGACCTCGGTGGTCATCACCGCGCCGAAGGCACGCACGTCGAAAAAGTTCTTGCACATCCAAGCAGTCAGCTCGCGCGCCTTCGCTTCGTCCTTGGGCAGCTTCTTCGGCTCCGGTTCAATGCCGAGCGCGGCATAGGCCTGCTTGTGCTGGTTGTTCAGCACGGACTTTTCCTGCATGTAGATCGCGTAGCCCGCCTCGCCTTCCTTTTCCAGCGACACATAGTTGCGGATCTTGCGCTTGAGCGCCACGTCGGTGACCAGGCCGCGATTGGTTTCCGGATCCAGGCGCGGCAGGTTGCCGGCGTCCGGATCGCCATTCGGGTTGCCGTTGATCACGTCGAACAGATAGACGAACTCGTAGCGGTTGGCGATGGCGCTCATGCGGTTTCTCCTTCGGATTCGATCTCGGTGGCGTCCTGGGCATCGTTGCTGGCGAAGCGCGCCTGGGTCTGGTGGTAGTAGCCGATCGCGAAGCGCCCCTGCTCCTCGATCGGCAAGCTGCGTGGCAGCGTCGGCGGTAATGCATCGACGATCTGGCCGATCTCCTTCTCCAGCGTCACTGCAAGCCCGGCTTTTTCCTTGCGCAGCTTGCTCAGATGATTCTGCGCGTTGCGCAGCAGCACTGGGAAGATGCTCGCCGGCGTCGCGGAGGCCGCGCCGTAGTAGCGGTCGCGGATGGTCGCGTTGATCTGCCTGCCCAACGCGGCGCGCTGGACGTTCTCCAGCGAAGAAAACAGCCGGCCCAACAGATAGCCGGCATCCTTGCAATTCAAATCGAGACTCACGGGCACTTCCCCCTTGTCGGTATTCCTGCCTTGCTCCCTGTCCAGCCGCGCGGCACGCGCCAGGACGCCCTTGCACAACGCCACGCGCAGCGGCGACACCACGCCATCCGCACGAAACCGCATCACGATCGTGGCCAACACGCTTTGTGGGTAGCGCGAGCCGGTCAACACCGCCCGCGCGAACTCGCCGGCCAAAAGCGGCGGCACGTCCTCGGCCTTCGGCTTGCCGTCGTAGATTGGCGCCGTGACCAGGGCCAATGCTTGCGGCGACGGCACACGTCGCCACGGCCTCGGCTTCAGTTCCAGATCGTCGTAGTGATCGGCCAAGCGCTTCGCGAAGTGCGCCAGCGTGTCGGTTTCCCAGAAGCGGATCGACAAGCGCGACGCGTTCGGCGCCAGGCCGAGCACGAAGATGCGCGTGTCGTCGTCGAGATGACCGCCGAGATCGCGCAACGGTCGCTTCTGCCGGACCAGTTCGAGCGCATCGTGCAGGCGCTGCGTCACCCGATCGTCATCAGCCTTAGGATCGAAGGCGGCCGCGAGCAAGTCCTCAGCCTCATCGGCCGCGCCCTTGTCCGGCGCTTGTGCCCAGAACACAACGCTGGCATCGCCGATCTGGATACGCTGGCGATTGCCTGCGTCGCGACGCAGGAGGTGATTGAGCGCCGTCGTGTATGCGAATGCCGCCTGCTCGGATACCGGCGCGTTCTCGCCTTGGCTTTTGCCGTAGGACGTAAAGGCATCGAGGTTGAAGGAAACAATCGAAGCACCAGAGCTTTGCGCGCCGCTCACCCCCTTGATCGCGGGATGCAGCCGTGCAACCAACGACTGTTCACCGGTGACAAGACACATGCCCCGCACTCCATCCACGCCCCTGCCCTGCTGCCGCGACCAGGCCTCGCGCGCTGCGGGACGATCGTGCAGGAAAACACGTTCGCCATCGAACCGGAACACGATATTCGCATCGAGCATGTCGTCGCCATGTCGAACGAAATGCGGATCTTCGCGAAAGCGATCGGGTGTCCATTCGTCGAGGAAAGCCAGCAAGGCCCGCAAGCCTGGATCGTCATTCCCGGTCAAGGCTTCCCGATGCAGCGCCTTGAATGCCGCAAGCTCCTGCTCGCTGCGCTTGCTCGTCGCGCTGACACCGAGCACGTAGCTGGTCTTGTCCCATAGAAAGCAAGGTGAGATGTTACTTGCTCGCTTCGGTGGCTGCGGCACGCTCACCAAGCGCGGCACCGGCTTCTTGCCCGACGTGTCGCGCAGGTCGATCACGTCGACCACGATGCCGTCCCCATCCAACATGATCGCGTAGCCGATCTTCTCCTGACTGTAGCCCGGCGATGCAATGCCGGAATCCTCTTCGTCCAGCAGGCGCTGGTAATAGTCGTTGAGCGCGGCGAGGATCATGCGCGCACCTCGCTGCCGGCCAGCGACGGCACTTCGATCAAACCATCGACCATGCGAGCGCGGAAGAAGCGCGGCGTCATGCCGTCCGCGAAATCGATGTCGTGCAGCATCCAGCCGAGATCGCGCTCGCCGTTGAGCGCGGCATCGCTTGGAGGAGCATCCGCCTCGTTCTCGATCAGGGCGAAACTTGCGGGGAACTCGCGCGTGCCGAGACAGGGCGACTGGAAGCATTGTCCCCGCCGCGCGCGGCGATTGAAGATGTCGAGATGCTTGCCTTCGTTATCGTCCGCGCCGGCCTTGTCGGTCAGCTCGAAATGCGCACCGATGACGTAGCCCACATTGCGCAGGATCGTCGCGGCACGTTGCTGGCGATCTTCCTCGACGTAGCTGACCACGCCATCCGTGCGCCCAGCCTTGATCGCCTTGCCGACGCTGGCTGCCGAGAGCTTGCCACCAACCTCATTGCGGCGGATCGACTCGAAACGAACGGGTTTCAGCACCTGGATGCTGTCCACTACCCAGCGAATCGCGGGCTTCCAATGGATCGCTTCGAGAATGCCGCGTGCTGCCGATGGAGTGATCACATCGTAGGAGACACGCTCCACCTTCATTTCAGGGCGCGTGAACAGCGCCCGCTCGCCCCAGATGTGTAGCCTGGTTCCATAAGCCATACGTCCCTCCCCGTGTACTTTTCATCCTGACGACTCCGAGTCTCATGCAACGAGACGATCCACCAACTTTGTCCTCCAAATGAGTTATGTCCAAGAAAACTCGACGGGCATCACCAGCAATTGCTTTGGAACGCCCCTCCACCGTCACCATCGCACAAGCTTCGGCAGATTCCGACTCGTGAAGGAACTTCCGACTTTTCTTCAGACAATCAACGTCTCCGTGTCGAGAAACTGCGGGTTGTCCCAATGCAGCCCGAACCGCGCGTCGTACAGCCGCGGATTCATCAATTGCACGAATTGCTCTCCATACCGTTCCGGCGCAACCGGCTCGATCGCGTGGGCCTGCCATAGCGCCTTGTAGGCGTTTTCCGGCACCTGCACGAGATACGGCTGCAACTTCCTTGCCACCCCAGGCGCGAACGGGAGCTTCTCCAACGCCTCGTCCACTTCTGCAATACGTCGATCCGATCCCGGATCGAACGGCACGATGATCGGTCGCATCGTGGTCTGGATGATGCGGAACCTTGCCGCAAGGGTTTCCAGCGGAAGATTATCCACGCCCGCATTCTTGAGCAGGCCAAGCAAATCGCCGTCGTCCAGCTTCTGCTCGCCGAGGCGCCAGTAAAGCTCCTGGAAGTACGCCTCGATGGCATCGAGCGCCAACAGGTCGTCGCGGTGCTTTGCTTCAATGTTCCGGAACACGTCGGCGAACTGCTTCACCTCCGTCGGCGGCTGCCAGTCCGGCGCCTCGAAGATCAAGGTCTCGCTCGCTTCCACCGGCCATTCCTTGTTGCGATTGCAGCGGCCAGCGGCCTGGGCGATGGAGTCCAGGCCCGCCTCCACGCGCATCACCGTGGGAAAGGACACGTCGACGCCCGCCTCGATCAGGCTCGTCGAGACCAGCCGGCACGGCAGACCATCCTTCAATCGCCGCCGGACTTCGGCGAGCACGCCACTGCGATGACGCGCATACATCAACGTGGTGAGGTGACACGCTCCGGGCTGGTCGGCGATCGCATCGAACAGATGCCGCGCATGGCGGCGGTTGTTGACGATGCACAGCACCTGCTCGCGCTCTCGCATGTGCTCGGCCAGTGCCCTGTCGCTCAAAATACCGACATGGCGCACGCGCACGCGGCGCAGGTCGCGATAGAGCTGGCGCGGATGGGGCGCAAGCTCGCGCACGTTTTCCAAGCCATCCTTGAAACCCTGCTCCTTGCCCAATGCCGGTTGCGTCGCCGTACACAGCACGAGGCTGGCGCGGTAATTCAGCGCCAGTTCGTCGATCAGCGTCACGCAAGGACGTAGCAAGTCCATCGGCAGCGTCTGCGCCTCATCGAGAATCACCACGCTGCCGGCGATGTGATGCAGCTTGCGACAACGCGAAGACCGATCGGCAAACAGGCTTTCGAAGAACTGCACCGCCGTGGTCACGATGATCGGCGCATCCCAGTTCTCCATCGCAAGGCGAAGCTTGCGTTCGGACTGGTAGCGATCAGGATCGTCTTTCGGTGCTGGCGTTTCCACGAACGCGCTGTGATGTTCGAGCACCGCACCCTCATCGCCCAACGCCTCGCGGAATACCTGGGCGGTCTGCTCGACGATGCTGGTGAAGGGGATGACGTAGATCACGCGGCGCAGGCCATGCGCGATCGCGTGATCCAGCGCGAAAGCCAGCGACGCCAGCGTCTTTCCGCCGCCGGTCGGAACCGTCAGCGAAAACAGGCCGCGATCTTCCTTCGCCTTGCCGCGCACGTGCGCAAGCACATCGGCACGGATGCGATTGACCTCGCCGTCAGCACTGAATCCAGACAGATGCGCATCCAGACGCTCACGGAGCGCTTCGAGCGATGGCCCTGCGCTCTCCTCACGCGGCGGCCTGTCTTCGACACGACGAAAGAAGTTGTCCGTGTCGATGAAATCCGCATCGACCAGACACGAGAAGATCATTCGCACCAGCAGCGAGAGCTGGAACGCACCGCGATCCTTTCGGAGCTGAAAGCCATCGGGAAGCGCGAGCTGCCCCGGCAGCCGGATCTCGCGCTCCCAGTCCGGCAGCAAGGGCGGCAGGCTTTGCAGGTAATCCGGCCTCAACCGATCGCCCAGCGAACTGCGCTTGTCGCCGTTGACACCATTCGCCAATCCGGCATGGTGGCCGGCGACCGCGTAGCCGATCAATGCCGCCAATCCTTTATCCGGCCCCTTGTAGCGCTCACGCAGCAGCCACGCGCCCCAGGTGGCGTGATCCACGCGCGGAATTTCTCCTTCGAGGCGCTCCTGGAATTTCTCCGTGTACTTGCCGACGTCGTGCGTCACGCCCGCCGCGCGCGCGACAACCGAGCCGCCGAACGCGTCGGCTTTCTCGGCCGCCCTGCGTCCGACCTCTTCCAGATGCTCCTTCAGCGACTGCCAATCCGACTTGCTTGGATTGGACGTCGAATGCGCATAAAACCTACGTTTCTCCTCCACTACCTATCCTCCCCTGTAGTCCGCCGGCACGGCGCACTTCCATCGACAGCGCCGCCTGCAACGCAGCCGGCGTACTCCATAGGTCCACCGACTGCTTCGCTCGCGAGACGCCGGTGTAGAGCAGTTGCCTCGACAGGATGCGGTGCTCGGCATCGGGCGGCAGCACCACCGCCGCATGGCGGTACTCCGACCCCTGGCTCTTGTGGATCGTGATCGCGAATGCGGTTTCGTGCGTGGGCAAGGTGTGCGGGGCGAAGCTGCGCAGGCCGATGCCGCCGTTCCCGGTATCCGTGCCTTCGAACCACACCCGCAGGTTGCCGGCCGCGTCGGCGAGACAGACGCCGACGTCGCCGTTGAAGAGCCCGGCGGCATAGTCGTTGCGCGTGACGATGACCGCCCGGCCGGGATACCACTCGCTCTGGGCACCGAGGTTCCAGGCCCGGCGCAGGAACGATTCGAGCAGCACGTTGATCGCGACGGCACCGAACGGCGTTTCGCGCAGCGCGCAGAGGATCTGGCGGTCGGCGAGCGCGGCCAGCGCGCCGTGCACGAGGTCTGCGCGGGCGCGGAGCGCGGCCTCGTCTCCCGGCGGCTCCGCTCCCGCAAGGCCCGGGGCCAGCGAC
>DBMH01000184.1 GCA_002297645.1 Rhodanobacteraceae bacterium UBA703
GGCGCGTGGCTGGCCGGCTGCACGCTGGCGCTGCTCGTGCTCGGCGGCCAGATCGCATGGGCCGAACGCGCGCGCTGGATCGACGACGCGCGGGTGCGCCCCTGGCTCGACTCGGCCTGCGCCGCGATCGGCTGCCAGCTTCCCTTGCGCCGCGACGTCGGAGCATTGTCGCTGCTCTCGCGCGACATCCGTCCGCACCCTTCGGTCGAGAACGCCCTGATCATTTCCGCGACCGTCCGCAACGACGCCGCCTTCGCCCAGCCGTACCCGTTGGTCGACATCACCCTGTCCGATCTCGACGAACAGCGCATCGCCATGCGCCGGTTCTCGCCGCGCGAGTACCTCGGCGACACGCGCGCGGCCGAACGCGGGCTCGACGCCGGCGCCAGTACGGCACTGGTATTCGAGATCGCCGATCCGGGACGCAACGCGGTCGCGTTCGAGTTCAAGTTCGAATGACGACGCGTGCTTGCGCGCCCGCAGTTCAGCCCCGACTCGAACACATGCGCGCAAGCCGCGCTGCCGCCTGATCCGGAGGTTTGCGGCACGGCAGCATCACAGATTTTCAGCATTGCAGGTCTTATCAAGCCAGGCCCCGGGCGGTACTATCCTCTTCCGACGTGCCTTCCTCCGGCGCGCCGGCCCACTCACGGAAGTCCGTTTCGATTGAAGGGCCCTGTCTGCTGTGAACGCCGTAAGTCTTCCGCGCGCCGATGGCGCGCACGAGCCTTCGTTGCAACCTGCGCTGCGCGAATGCGTGACGCGCGCCGTCCGCCGCTATCTCGCCGACGTCGACTCGGAACCGAGCGAGGGTCTGCACGCGCTGGTCATGTGCGAAGTCGAGTCGCCGCTGCTGCGTGAGGTCATGAGCTGGTACGGCGGCAACCAGAGCCGCGCCGCGGCCGCGCTCGGCATCAATCGTGCGACCTTGCGCAAGAAGCTCCAGCAGTACGGCATCGCCACCGACTGATCGTCCTCCGCGACACCCGGGACAGGCGCGAAAGGCGCCGGGCAGCTACAATTCCGCTTTTTCCGGCGGCCTGCATCCCATGTTCGATGCCACTCTCGTCCCGGCGCGGCGCGCGCTCCTCAGCGTTTCCGACAAGGCCGGACTGATCGACCTCGCTCGCGGTCTCGACGCGCTCGGCGTCTCCCTGCTCTCGACCGGCGGCACCGCCCGGGCGCTGCGCGAAGCCGGCCTGCCCGTGACCGACGTCAGCTCCCTGACCGGCTTTCCCGAGATCATGGACGGCCGCGTGAAGACGCTGCACCCGAAGATCCACGGCGGCCTGCTCGGCCGGCGCGGCACGGACGACGCGGTGATGTCGCAGCACGGCATCGTGCCGATCGACCTGCTCATCGTGAACCTGTACCCGTTCGAGGAAGTCACCTCGGTACCCGACTGCTCGCTCGCCGACGCCATCGAGAACATCGACATCGGCGGACCGGCGATGCTGCGCGCGGCGGCGAAGAACCACGAGCACGTGGCGGTCGCGGTCGATCCCGCCGACTACGCCGAGGTGCTGGAAGCGCTGGCCCACGGCGGCACCTCGCTCGCGCTGCGTCGCCGCCTCGCCGCCAAGACTTATGCGCACACGGCGCGCTACGACGGACTGGTCGCGAACTGGCTCGGCATGCGCGCCGATCCGGACAAGCCCGAAGCGTTCGCGCCGAGCCTGCGCCTCGCGTTCGAGCGCAAGCAGACGCTGCGCTACGGCGAGAACCCGCACCAGGGCGCCGCCCTGTACGTCGAACGCGATCCGCCGCGGGGCACCGTCGCCGGAGCGCTCGTGCTCGCCGGCAAGGAACTGTCCTACAACAACCTCGCCGACGCCGACGCCGCGCTCGAGTGCGTGAAGGCGTTCCGCAAGACGCCGGCCTGCGTGATCGTCAAGCACGCCAACCCCTGCGGCGTCGCGCTCGGCGCGAACCTCGCCGAGGCCTACGAAAACGCCTACGCGACCGATCCGGTGTCCGCTTTCGGCGGCATCATCGCGTTCAACGGCCGCCTCGACGCGGCGACCGCGCAGACCATCGTGTCGCGCCAGTTCGTCGAAGTCGTGGTCGCGCCGTCGTTCGACGAGGAGGCGATCGCGGTGATCGCCTCGAAGCCGAACGTGCGCGTGCTCGAAACCGGCGAATGGGACGAGCTCCCGCTGCACACGCAGGACTACAAGCGCATCGCCGGCGGCCTGCTCGTGCAGGACGCCGACCGCGACACGCTCCTGTTGTCCGACCTCAGGGTGGTCTCCAAGCGCACGCCCGACGCCACCGAATTGCACGACCTGCTGTTCGCCTGGCACGTCGCGATGTACGTGAAGTCCAATGCGATCGTCTATGCGCGCGGCGGCCGCACCATCGGCATCGGCGCGGGCCAGATGAGTCGCGTGGTCAGCGCCAAGATCGCCGCGCTGAAGGCGGCAGAAGCCTCGCTCGACGTGCCCGGCAGCGTCATGGCGTCGGACGCGTTCTTCCCGTTCCGCGACGGCATCGACGCCGCCGCGCAGGCCGGCATCCGCGCCGTGATCCAGCCCGGCGGCTCGATGCGCGACAAGGAGGTCATCGCCGCCGCCGACGAACACGGCATGGCGATGGTGTTCACGGGCGTGAGGCATTTCCGGCATTGATGCCGGGAATGGGGATTCGGGATTGGAGATTCGAAAAGGCACGGCCCCGAACCTCGTCGCAAATCCCCGCCGCTTGACCACGCAGCTCTGCCCAATCCCGAATCCCTAATCCCCAATCCCGGCTCCCCCATGAAAATCCTCGTCATCGGTTCCGGCGGCCGCGAGCACGCGCTCGCATGGAAGCTCAAGCAGTCGCCGCGCGTGAGCGAAGTCCTCGTCGCGCCGGGCAACGCCGGCACGGCGCTCGAACCCGGCGTGCGCAACGCCGACGTCGGCGCGACCGACGTCGAGGGCCTGCTCGCATTGGCGCAGCGGGAAGGCATCGCGCTGACCGTGGTCGGCCCCGAGGCCGCCCTCGCCGCCGGCGTGGCCGATCGCTTCCGCGCCGCCGGCCTGGCCTGCTTCGGTCCGTCGCGCATCGCCGCGCAACTCGAGAGTTCGAAGGCGTTCGCGAAAGACTTCCTCGCGCGCCACAACATCCCGACCGCGCACTACGCCGTGTTCACCGAACTGGAGCCCGCACTCGCCCACGTGCGCGCCAAGGGAGCGCCGATCGTGATCAAGGCCGACGGCCTCGCCGCCGGCAAGGGCGTCGTGGTCGCGCTGACGCTGGCCGATGCGGAGCTGGCGCTGCACGACATGCTCGGCGCGCACTCGTTCGGCGACGCGTCCGCGCGCGTCGTCGTCGAGGAATTCCTCGACGGCGAAGAGGCCAGCTACATCGTCATGAGCGACGGCACGAACGTGTTGCCGTTCGCGACGAGCCAGGACCACAAGCGCCGCGACGAGGGCGACCTCGGCCCGAACACCGGTGGCATGGGGGCGTACTCGCCCGCCCCCGTCGTCACGCCGGTCGTGGAGCGCCGCATCCTCGACGAGATCGTGCGACCGACCATCGCCGGCATGGCCGCCGAAGGCGCGCCGTTCACCGGTTTCCTGTACGCGGGCCTGATGATCGACGCGAGCGGCGCACCGAAGGTCATCGAATTCAACGCCCGGCTCGGCGACCCGGAAACGCAGCCGCTGCTGCTGCGCCTGAAATCCGACCTCGTCGATCTCGCCGAAGCCGCCATCGCCGGGCGCCTCGACGACTGTACGGCCGTATGGGATGCGCGCCCGGCGCTCGGCGTGGTCGTCGCCGCCGGCGGCTATCCGGGCAAGGTACGTGCAGGCGACGCGATCGAGGGGCTCGCCGCGACGGTGGACGAGGACACCAAGGTCTTCCATGCCGGCACGCGCGTCGACGAAAACGGCCGCGTGCTGACGGCCGGTGGCCGCGTGTTGACCGTCTGCGCGCTGGGCGAGGACATCGCCGCCGCGCGCGAACGGGCCTATGCGCGTGTGGCCGGCATCCGTTTCGAAGGCGCCTTCCACCGCCGCGACATCGGCTATCGCGCCCTGCGCCGCGGCTGATCG
>DBMH01000086.1 GCA_002297645.1 Rhodanobacteraceae bacterium UBA703
GGCTGGCGCACCTGCGCCGCGCTGACGGTCCGGACGCTGCGCCGGGCCTCGTGCGGACGCAGGCAGGCCGCGTCGAACGGCAGGCCGCAGAAATCGAGCAGCGCCCGCGTCTGTCCTTCGGGATCGTCCAGCAGTTCCTCGTAGACCTGGGTGCGGATGCGCTGCGGCGATGCCGCCGCCCATTCGCGCATCGCCTCGTCGCAGGTGCGCCAGTAGGCGGCCAGATCGTCGAGGTCGTAGCTGTACTCGTGCCCGGCCCAGAAGATCTGGCGGAAGCACGACCAGCAGGTCTCCACCGGATCGCGCCGGCAGTGGACGATGCGCGCCGCCGGCAGCATGCGCCGGATCGCTCCCACCATCATCCAGTTCGAGGGCGCCTTGTCGGTGAATCGCGGGCGCCGTTCGCGCCAGCGGGCGGTCCGTTCGAGATAGCGGCGACCGAGCCGCTGCCAGTCGTCCGGCTGCGCCTGCGGAACCCAGTCCGGGAAGGCGCGCCCGCGCCGCTGCGATTCCTCGCGCAGGACGCCGCCGAGATCGCCGAGCTCGCTGGCGCCCTCGACCCCGGGGTGCGCCGCGAGGATCTGTTCGGTCAGCGTCGATGCCGAGCGCGGCAGGCCGACGATGAAGACCACTTCTTTCCCGAGGTCCGCCTCGCCCGGCTCGCCCGCGGACGAGGCGAACGTCGAGCGCACCTGCCGCATCCAGGCGTCGAAACCGCGCGCGTCCCAGCAGAAACCCTGGCGCGCGTACGCATTCGCCGCCATGTAGGCGTCGAATGCCTCCTCCACCCGCGCGCAGTCGTCCAGCGCCTTGGCCAGGGCGAAGCGCGCCGTGAGCTGCTCGTTCGGCGCCAGGTCGCGGCGCTGCACGAGCGTCGACAAGTGTTGCGCGTCGTCCGCGTCGAGCTTCACCGACTTCAGGTTCGCCAGCCCCCACCACGCCTGTCCGGACTGCGGATGGCGCCGCAGGAGTTCGCGGTACTGGGCCGCCGATTCGTCGATGCGGCCGAGCATCATCATCGCTTCGGCGAGCAGGAAGCGCGCCGATTCCAGTTGCGGATCGAGTTCGAGCGCGCGGCGCAGCGGCGCCTCCGACTCCTCGGTGCGCTGCGCCAGCGTCAATGCGTTGCCGAGATTGGCCCATGCCGCCGCGGAGGCCGGATCGGCCGCGCAGGCCCGCCGGAACGCGTCGATCGCCTCCGTGTGGCGATCGGCGTCGCCCAGCGCGCCGCCGAGCAGGTTCAGCAGCAGCACGTCGTCCGGGCGATGGAGCAAGGCGGCCTGTAGCAACTCGACCGCCTCGAGCGGCCGTCGCAGCCGATGCAGGGCCTGCGCGCGCAGCCGCAGCGGTTCGGGATGCCCGGGCGCGGAGCGTTGCGCTTCGGCGAAGCAGCGCTCCGCCGCCGCCACGTCGCCCCGGCCGAGCCACTGTTCTCCCTGCCGCAGGAGCGACAGCGCGGCCTCGCCGAGGTCCCGGGAGCGGCCGTCGGCGGTGGAGCCATGGGGAAGCTGGGTCATCGTGCGGCTCGGCGAATCGGAAAGCACTCCAGCTTAGCAGCCGTCGCCGCGGGCGCGTCCCGCGCAGGCGCTCGCGGGCTGCGTCTAGAATGTGCGCCACTTCCCCACCGGAATCCGCCGTGGCCAGCCCCCTGCATGTGATCGTCCTCGCCGCCGGCGAAGGCAAGCGGATGAAATCGGCGAAACCGAAGGTGCTGATGCCGCTGGCCGGACGCCCGATGCTGGCGCACGTGCTGGACACGGCGCGCGCGCTGCAGCCGGCGCGCATCCACCTGGTCTACGGCCATCTCGGCGAGCAGGTGCGCGCGGCCGCGACCGACCTCGGCGATCTCGACTGGGTGCACCAGCCCGAGCAGCGCGGTACCGGCCATGCGGTCAAGCTCGCGATGCCGAACGTGCCGGAGGACGCGCGCGTGCTGGTCCTCTACGGCGACGTCCCGCTGATCCGCATCGACACCCTGCGCAAGCTGCTGGCGATCGAGGCACCGCTGGCGGCGCTGGTCACGCAGCTCGACAGCCCCTACGGCTACGGCCGCGTCGTGCGCGACGGTATCGGCCGCGTGCGCGCGATCGTCGAGGAAAAGGACTGCACGCCCGAGCAGCGCGCGATCACCTGGGTCAACAGCGGCATCCTCGCCGCCGACGCGCGCCGCCTGCGCGTATGGATCGAGAACCTCGGCGACACGAACGCGCAGCGCGAGTACTACCTGACCGACGTCTTCGCGCAGGCCAACGACGAAGGCGAGCCCGCCGCGGCCAGCCTGTGCATCAACGCTCAGGAAGTGTTCGGCGCGAACGATCCCTGGCAGCTCGCCTCGCTCGAACGCAGCTACCAGCGCCTGCGCGCGACCGCGCTCGCCGCGGCCGGCGTGCGCTTCGCCGACCCGGTCCGCTTCGACGTGCGCGGCGAAGTCACCGCCGGCCGCGACGTCGAGATCGACATCGACGTGATCCTCGAGGGCCTGGTCGAGCTCGGCGACGACGTGCGCATCGGTCCGTACTGCCGCATCCGCAACTCGACGCTGGCCGCAGGCACGGTCGTGCACTCGCACTGCAACCTCGACGGCGTCGTCACGCACGGACCCTGCCACATCGGCCCGTTCGCACGGCTGCGCCCCGGCACCGAACTCGAGACCGGCGCCCACGCCGGCGCCTTCGTCGAGACGAAGAAGGCGCGCCTCGGCGAGAACTCGAAGGCCAACCACCTGACCTACCTCGGCGACGCCGACGTCGGTGCCGGCGTGAACATCGGCGCCGGCACCATCACCTGCAACTACGACGGCGTGAACAAGCACGTGACGACGATCGAGGACGGCGCCTTCATCGGCTCCAACACCTCCCTCGTCGCGCCGGTCCGCATCGGCCGGGACGCGACGATCGGCGCCGGCTCCGTCGTCACGCGCGAAGCGCCGGCCGGGGAACTGACCGTGGCCCGCGCGCGTCAGACGGCCGTGCCGGGCTGGCGCCGGCCGAAGAAGGAATGACACCGTTTTCCCGGTGTCCGGGACGCGCCGTCGTCCGTCGATGCCCTGCTGCCGCAACCTGCCAGCCTGCCCCCACGTTCCGGAGTCTGTGATGGACAACGCCTCCCTGCCCGATCCCGACGACATCCGCCTCGCCGTGATCGGCCTCGGCTACGTCGGCCTGCCGCTCGCGGTCGGCTTCGGACGCAGGCTGCCGACGCTCGGCTTCGACATCAACGCATCGCGCATCGCCGAGCTCGGCGAGGGCCGCGACCACACGCTGGAAGTCTCGCCGGAGGAACTGCGCGGCGCGGCGCAGCTGCGTTTCAGCGCCGACGCGGCCGACCTCGCCGCCTGCAACGTGTTCATCGTGACGGTGCCGACACCGATCGACGACGCCAAGCGGCCGGACCTGCGTCCGCTCGAATCGGCCAGCCGCACGGTCGGCAAGGCGATCCGCCAGGGCAGCGTGGTGGTGTTCGAATCGACCGTGTATCCGGGCGCGACCGAGGAGGTCTGCGTGCCGATCATCGAGCGCGAGTCGGGCCTGAAGTACAACGTCGACTTCTATGCCGGGTACAGCCCGGAGCGCATCAATCCCGGCGACAGGCAGCATCGCCTCGAGTCGATCCTCAAGGTCACCTCCGGGTCGACCCGGGAAGCCGCCGATTTCGTCGACGCGCTGTACCGCCGCGTCGTCGACGCCGGCACGCACAAGGCGTCGAGCATCCGCGTCGCCGAAGCGGCCAAGGTGATCGAGAACACGCAGCGCGACCTCAACATCGCGCTGATCAACGAACTCGCGCTGATCTTCCACCGCCTCGGCATCGACACCAGCGAAGTGCTCGCCGCCGCCGGCACGAAGTGGAACTTCCTGCCGTTCAAGCCCGGCCTCGTCGGCGGCCACTGCATCGGGGTCGATCCGTACTACCTGACGCACAAGGCGCAGCAGATCGGCTACCACCCGGAAGTGATCCTCTCCGGCCGCCGCATCAACGACGGCATGGGCCAGCACGTCGCCCACCGCGTCGTGAAGCTGATGACGCACCGGCGCATCCACGCCGCCGGCGCGCGCATCCTGGTGCTCGGCCTCGCGTTCAAGGAGAACTGCCCGGACCTGCGCAATACGCGCGTGGTCGACGTGATCGCGGAACTCGCGAGCTACCACGCCGAGGTGGAAGTGCACGACCCTTGGGTCAGCACCGACGAGGCGCGCCACGAATACGGGCTGGACCTGATCGCTCGGCCGAGGGCCGGCGACTACGACGCGGTGATCCTCGCCGTCGCGCACCGGCAGTTCGTCGAGCTCGGCGCCGACGGCATCCGCGCGTTCGGCAAGCCCGGTTGTGTCGTGTTCGACGTGAAGCAGGTATTGCCGCGCGAAAAGGTGGATGATCGCTTGTGAAACAAGAGAGATGAAACGGGCGAGGCGGGACGGACGGGCTGGGACCGCCTGCCCGCAATGCGTTCCCTCCCGCTCCCGCTCCACGCTGCACAGGAACCCGCCATGCGCATCCTCGTCACCGGCGCCGCCGGCTTCATCGGTTCCGCCCTGAGCGAGCGCCTGCTCGCCCGCGGCGACGACGTCCTCGGCTACGACAACCTCAACGACTACTACGATCCTTCGCTGAAGGAAGCGCGCCTCGCGCGGCTGACGCCGCAGGCGAAGTTCGACTTCGTGCGCGGCTCGCTCGAGGACCGCCCCACACTGGAGAAGGCGTTCGCCGACTTCCGCCCGCAGCGCGTGGTCAACCTCGCCGCGCAGGCCGGCGTGCGCTATTCGCTGACCAATCCGTACGCGTACATCGAGTCGAACCTCGTCGGCTTCATCAACGTGCTCGAAGCCTGCCGCCACGGCCACGTCGAACACCTCGTCTACGCCTCGTCCAGCTCGGTCTACGGCGCCAATCGCAAGCTCCCGTTCTCGGTGCAGGACCCGGTCGACCACCCGGTCAGCCTGTACGCGGCGACGAAGAAGGCGAACGAGCTGATGGCGCACACCTACAGCCATCTCTACGCGCTGCCGACGACGGGCTTGCGCTTCTTCACCGTCTACGGTCCCTGGGGCCGTCCTGACATGGCGCTGTTCCTGTTCACGCGCCGGATCCTCGCCGGCGAGCCGATCGAGGTGTTCAACCACGGCCGGCACACGCGCGACTTCACCTACATCGACGACATCGTCGAAGGCGTGATCCGCACGCTCGATCGCGTGCCCGCCGCGGATCCGTCCTTCGATCCGCTCGAACCGAGCGCGGCGTCGTCGAACGCGCCCTACCGCGTCTACAACATCGGCAACCACCAGCCGATCGAACTCGCGCACTACATCGAGGTGCTCGAGGCGAAGCTGGGCCGCACGGCGGAGAAGATCCTGCTGCCGCTGCAGCCCGGCGACGTGCCCGATACCTACGCCGACGTCGAGGAACTGTCGCGCGACACCGGCTACGCGCCGGCCACGCCCGTGGAGACGGGTATCGGACGCTTCGTGGACTGGTACCGGGGCTACTACGACGTTTAGCCGGCGCTCGGAATGGTGAAGCCGGTTTGACGGCCAGCCATGCATTCCGGTGCCCGCTCTCGACTTCAAACTTCCACAAATCAATACCTTGAAGGAATTCTGATACCGTTGGCCGGCGTCGGCAGTCCGCTCCTTACCATGACTTCCCCCCGCTTGCGGACCACGGCCAGCCGCGTAAAATGTGATGCAGTTCACAATTTCGGGAAGGGAGTGCAGCGCTATGAGCCGCTTCAGCCGAGTCCTGATCCTGCTGGCGATGCTGTCGCTGGCCGCATGCGCCACGGGAGGCGGCACCACCGCCGCGCCGCCACCGACCGACCCGCAAGCCCAGGCCGTCGACGCCTACCGCATCGGCGTCGACGACCTCGTCAAGGTCGCCGTCTGGCAGAACCCCGACCTCAACGTCACGGTGCCGGTACGCCCGGACGGCATGATCTCGGTGCCTCTGGTCGGTGACGTCCAGGCCGGCGGCCGCACCGCCGAGGAAATCGGCGCCGACATCAAGGGCAAGCTCGCCGCCTTCGTGCGCGAACCGCAGGTCACCGTCATCGTCGACCAGCTGCGCAGCCACGAATACCTGTCGCGCGTGCGCGTCACCGGCGCCGTGCGTACGCCGATCTCGGTGCCCTACCGCCAGGGCATGACCGTGCTCGACGCGGTGCTCGCCGCCGGCGGCACCAACGAGTTCGCCGCCGCCGACCGCACCGAGCTGTACCGCAAGGACAAGGCCGGCACGCGGTCCTACGCGATCCGCCTCGATCGCATCCTGCAGAAGGGCGACCTCGGCACGAACTACGAGGCCCGGCCCGGCGACGTCATCACCGTCCCCGAACGAGCCTTCTGAACCGCGCTGCACCCACGTCCTTCGCAGGAGGACTGCTCCATGAGCAAGGAAATCACTGCCCCGTCCGAGTTGGTCCCCGCGCTGCTGCGCGAAGGCCGCCGGCACGGCGTCGCCCTGGCGACGATGTTCGCGACGATCGCGCTCGCCGCCCTCGCGATCGGCCTGCTGTGGCCGCGCACCTATTCGGCGGCGACGACCATCCTGGTGCAGAGCAGCGACATCATCCAGCCGCTGATGGAAGGCCGCGCGGTGCCGACCGGCAACGCCGACCGTGCCAGCCTCGCGCGCCAGGTGGTGTTCAGCGACCGCGTCATGCGCGACGTGCTGAAGACCGGCGGCTGGCTCGCGGCGAACCCGTCGCCGGTCGAGCAGGACCGGCTGATCGAACAGATCAAGGGACGCACGCAGATCACCAGCCCGCGCCCCGAGCTGATCCAGATCGCCTACCAGGACAGGGACCGCAAGCGCACGTTCGACGTGACCACGCGCATGGCCGAGCTGTTCATCCAGGAAAGCCGAGCGGCGAAGGAACGCGAAAGCCGCGAGGCCTTCGAATTCATCGACAACCAGGTCAACGACTACCACCAGAAGCTGATCGACGCCGAGGACAGCCTGCAGAAGTACCGCACGGCGAATCCGGACGCGCAGCCGGGAAGCGCCGCCGACGTCAATTCGCGCATCGGCGCGCTGCGCTCGGAGGTCGAGCAGAGCCGCATGACGCTGATGGAACTGCAATCGAGCATCGGCTCGCTGCAGGGCCAGCTGTCGGGCGAGTCGAGCGTGACCGCCGTGCAGACGCGCGAAGGCCTGTATCGCGCGCAGCTCGTCGACCTGCAGGCGCAGCTCGACCGCCTGCTGCTGACCTACACCGACCAGTACCCGGACGTCGTGCGCACGCGGCGCCAGATGGAGGACATCAAGCGCCAGCTCGCCAGCGAGCAGGAACAGCGGCGCAGCGATCCGGCCGCTGCGTCGAAGAGCGCATTCGACAACGCCACGTTCAATCCGCACTACCTCGAGATCAAGCGCCAGCTCGGCGAGAAGCAGCAGGCCGCCGCCGCCGCGCGCTCACGCATGGGAGCGGCCGAGTCGATGCTGAAGGAGGAGATGGAGCGCAGCGGCCGCATCGCCTCCTCCGAAGGCACGCTGGCCGAGCTGACGCGCGACTACGAGGTCAACCGCGACATCTACCAGGACCTGCTGAAGCGCCGCGAGAACGCGCGTGTCTCGATGGTCATGGACCAGGAGCAGCGCGGCCTGACCCTGCGCATCCAGGATCCGGCCGTGATGCCGCTGCGCCCCTCCGGCCTGCGCCTGACGCATTTCGCGCTGGCCGGCATCGCGCTCGCGCTGGCCGTGCCGATCGGCCTGCTCGCTTCGCTCGTTCAGTTCGATCCGCGCCTGCGGTCCGCGCCGCAGATCGAGCGCCTCGTCGGCGTGCCGGTGCTCGCCACCATTCCGGTCTACGAAACGCCGCGTGACCGCCGCGTGCAGCGCTCGCGCCTGCTGCTCGCGGCCGTGCTCGTGCTCGGCGCGATCGCCGCCTACGTCTTCATGCTGGTCCTGCGCATGGTGCAGTACTGATGAACACCGAATCGAACTCCCTCTCCGATCCCGCCGACGCCATGCTGTCGCGCGCCGCGGGCGCCATCGAGCGCCGG
>DBMH01000134.1 GCA_002297645.1 Rhodanobacteraceae bacterium UBA703
GGGCGCGGCGTAGTGCGCGGTGAACATCGCCGTCGCAAGCCCCAGTGGCAGCGCGACGATCATGGCGCAGGCCGCGGCCCGCACGGTGCCGGCCGCCAGCACTCCCAGTCGCGCCCAGGCGTCGGGCGGCAGCGGTGCCCACGGCAACAGGGCCCAGATCAGGTACAGCGGAATCGACAGCAGTCCGGTCAGGACGACGATCGTGCCGGCCAGGACCAGCCCCACGCGCAGGCGCTCGCGGCGCGCCCGCCGGCGTGCCGTGCGCAGGACGAAGTCGCGACTCAGGAAGACGTCGCAAGTGGCTGGACTACCGGGCATTCGAGCACGCTAGAGCGGTATTGTGACAGTAACATTACAAGCACCTCGGCGGGTGTCACGGAATCGACACCGCAGCGCAACACGCGCTTCAAGCGGGCCGGTCAGCCTTGGCGAAACCCCACCGATGCCCCGCCATGCGCGTCGCGATCGTCACCGAAACCTGGCCGCCCGAGATCAACGGCGTCGCGTTGACGGTGCAGTCGCTCGCGCTCGGGCTCGCCCGCCTCGACCATACGGTCGAACTGCTGCGGCCGCGCCAGCCGGAAGAATCCGCCGCGCTCATCCCCGGCCTCGAGCAGGTCCTGCTGCCGGGCGCGTCGCTTCCGCGTTATCCGGGCCTTCGCTTCGGCCTGCCGGCACACGGCACGCTGCAGCGGCGCTGGTCGGCGCAGCGTCCGGACGCGCTCTACATCGCCACCGAAGGCCCGCTCGGCCACAGCGCGCTGGCCGTCGCGCGGCGCCTCGGCATTCCGGCCTGCACCGGCTTCCACACCCGCTTCGACGACTTCGCCAGCCACTACGGCCTCGGCTTCCTGACGCCGGCCGTGTTCGCGTGGCTGCGACGCTTCCACAACCGCGCGGCGGCGACGCTGGTTCCGACCGGCGAACTCGCCACCTTCCTCGGCGAATGCGGCTTCGCCAACGTGCGCCTGCTGCGCCGCGCCGTCGACACCGCCCTGTTCGATCCCGCGCACCGCGACGAGGCCTTGCGCGCCCATTGGGGAGCGACGACGGGCGATCCAGTCGTCCTCCACGTCGGCCGCCTCGCGCCAGAGAAGAACCTCGAACTCGCGGTGCGCGCGTTCCATGCGATCCGAGAACGGCTGCCGCGGGCCCGGTTCGTCGTCGTCGGCGACGGCCCCATGCGCGCCACCCTCGCCGAGCGTCATCCGGACCTCGTCTTCGCCGGCCTGCGCCGGGGCGAGGATCTCGCGCGCCACTACGCGTCGGGCGACCTGTTCCTGTTCCCGAGCCTGACCGAGACGTTCGGCAACGTCACCCTCGAAGCGCTCGCCAGCGGCGTGCCGGTGGTCGCGTTCGACTACGGCGCCGCGCACGAGCACGTCCACGACGAACGCGCCGGCAGCCGCGTCCCGCGCGACGACGAGGCCGCCTTCATCGAGGCCGCCTGCGTCCAGGCCGCACGGGTGGCCACCCACGTCGGCGCGGCAGATTCGCCGTCGCGTCTTGCCGCACGCGCCGCCGTGGCAGGCCTGAGCCCGACCGGCGTCGCGACGCATTTCGCCGAGCTGCTCGGCGAGCTCGTCCTGCGGAGGGCCGCATGACCGCCTGGCAGCGTATCGGCGTGGGTGCCGGCGAACGCCGGCTGTGCCTGGCGATGAACCGCTGGGGCGCGCGGCGCGCGCTGACGCGCCTGCTGCGCCTGGTCAGCCGCCTCGGCGACGGCGTGTTCTGGTACGCGCTGATGGCCCTGATCGCGCTGTTAGGCGGCGTGCGCGGCCAACGCGCCGCACTGCACATGGCCGTCGTCGGCGTGGTCGCGGCGACGCTGTATCGCGTGCTCAAGCGCTGGACGCGCCGCCCGCGTCCGTTCCGTTCGCATGCGGACATCACTGCCTACATCGCGCCGCTGGACGAGTTCAGCTTCCCGTCCGGCCACACGCTGCACGCAGTCGGATTCACGCTCGTCGCACTCGCGTACTTCCCCTGGCTCGCGCCGTTGCTGGTCCCCTTCACCCTGCTCGTCGCGCTGTCGCGCGTCGTGCTCGGCGTGCACTACCCGAGCGACGTGCTCGCAGCGACGCTGGTCGGCGTCGTGCTGGTGCAGGTGTCGTGGGTGTTCGTGCCGACAGGATGGATCGGCTGAGAACCCCCGCGACTCGACAGCCGGGCGCTCTGCATGGATAGTCTTCCCGCCGAGGCCGGGGAGAAACACGATGTCGCTGTCGGGGCACAGGATCATCGGATGGACGCTGGCTTTCGGCATCTCGGCGCTGGGAGCGTCGTGTGCGTCGATCGCGCGGTTCGGGGCGACAGGTACGGCAGTCGAGCCATTGGAACTTTCCGCGCCTGATCCACTACCCCCGGCAGGTCAAGGAACGACGCGAGCACGTACTGGCCGCGATCGAACACGCACCGGCGAACGACTGGTCGGCCCAGTACTACGAAGGCGACGGGCTCGGCGAGAACGCCGGCATCGCCGCGACGTGGCAAGGCTGCATGGGCCTCTACGGTGCCAACGAGGGGCGTATCGAAAACGAACCATCGGGGCGTCTTTCGTTCCACTTCCAATTGCCCAACGGCAAGCCGAATGAAGGACCCATCGGCATCTTTCCGGAAACGGTAATTCCGGTCCGCTGGGGTAAACGCCGCTATCTCGTGCCTGAAGATCGCGGCATCGATTTCGTCAACGCAATGCATCATGGTTTCGAACCCCGCGATGGAGACTGGGGCACGTTCCTGCTCGCTCGCGGCGACGAAAGCAAGCCTGTGAACGGCCTGCCCGACCTGCCCTCGTCGCTTGCTGCGCTGGTACGCGAACAACCGCTGGTGCTGCGCGTCACCAAGGTCGACGCGCCGCAACAAAGCGGCAGAAAGGAATATCCGGCATGCGTGTACCGCGTGCATTTCGAACTGCCGGCCGGTGAAACCCTGTTCAAGGGGATGGAGCTGCGTGAAACGCAAGAGAACAGCTACTCCACCGCCACCGTCGCCGAGATCGAGGGCGCAGCAGCCATCGCGGAAATCCGCGAATATGCGGCGTGCGCCGAGGTGAAGTCACCACCGCAATCCGGCTGGTCATTCTCGACAGGAGCCTATCCGCCTGTTCCGCGCCGCTAGCGACCCTTTGATCAAACCGGAATACGGATTCGGACCTTCACCAGTTGCCCAGCGAACGCCTCACAAGCGTTCCGCCTTCGCCCGCACGACCGCCGGCCGCAACTGCGCGAACCAGTCGTGCGCATTGGCGACCTGCGCCTCGCGCTTGAACGCGTCCAGCGCTGCGAGATCGAGTTCGGCGAACGCCCAGTCCGCGCCTTCGTCCGCGCGCACGAGCACGCCGTCGGACGGGAAACCGCGGTCGATCGGCGTGTAGATCGCGGCGCGGCCGGTGTTCACGTCGAGCGCGGGGCTCCACTCGGCGAGGCCGGCGGTGACCGCGCAGGCGACGTATACCTGGTTCTCGAGTGCACGGGCCTGGCAGCCGACGCGTACGCGCATCGCGCCCGCTTCGGTGTCGGTGCAGCTCGGCACGAGGATCACGCGCGCGCCGGCCTCGACCTGGACGCGCGCGTAGAGCGGAAATTCCACGTCGTAGCAGATGTCGATGCCGACGCGCCCGAATGCCGTATCGAATACCTTGAGTTCGTCGCCGGGCTCGATCACGCCGGCACTGCGTTCGAAACCGGTCAGCGTCAGCTTGTCCTGGTACACGACGCGCCCTTCGGGCGAGGCGAAATACGAGCGATTGCGGTAGCGGCCGCCACCGACGTCGAGCAGGAAGCTGCCAGCGACGAGATGGATCGCGTACTTCCTCGCCAGTTCGCGCGCGAGCGCCAGGAAGGCCTCGTGGTGGGCCTGCAACCCGGCGAGTGAGCGCACGAAATCCGCTCGTGCCTCGCCTTCGAGGATCGCGGCGGCTTCGAGCGCCAGGTACTCGGGCAGCACGACGAACTGCGCGCCCGCCCGCACCGCCTCGGCGACGCGTGCCGCCACGCGCTCGCCGAACGCCGCGAAATCGCGCGGCTCGCCGATGCCGTACTGCGCCGTGGCGATCGTCAGTTTCATGCCGTCTCCAGCGGTCGCAGCCAGAACCTCAGCCGATGGCAGCTCGGTCCGTCGCGATCGATCTCCTGCCATTCGAGCTGGCAGAACATGTCGTCCTGGCGCGCGTAGCCGCGCTTGTTCCAGAACACGTCGTTGCCGCGGAATCCGTCGGGCAGGCGCGGATCGGCGGCGTCGCGCTCGACCGCGCAGAACGCCGTCATCGCGAAGCGGTCCAGGCGCCGCGCATAGCCCTCGCGCTCGTCGAAGAAGCGGTGGCCGAGACCATGACCACGGTAGTCCTTCAGCAACACGGACTCGCCGAAATAGAACACGTCGCCGAGCGCGATGCCGCGATCGAGGAACGGCTGCTGGAACGATGACGTCTCGTCGGCCAGCGGGATGCCGGTCGAGGCACCGACGACGTGCGCGCCATCGAAGGCGAGCACGAACAGGCTCTCGGGCGACTCGGCGTAGGTCGCGAGGTAGTTCTTCTCGTACTCGCGGTCGCCGGCGTACAGATACGGCCAGTCGCGGAACACGGCGATGCGCAGTTCCGCGACGGCGTCCAGGTGCGGCGCGACCTCGGCGCCGGTGAAGGTCTTCACGTCGATCATCCGGCAACGTTATCCGTTCGGAACGGCACGCGCAAAGCCGGGTGCCGCGCCGTGCGACGGCGCGCACGCCATTGAGCGGACGCCGCCGCCGGCGCACCATGGCGCCGATGTTCCTGAAGCAGACCATCGAACTCGCCGGACCGGCGGACGCGCACGCGATCGCGCTGCTGTCGCGCGAATTCGTCGAGCACCGGCTCGGATGGCGCTTCACGCCGCACCGCATCCTGCAGTTGATTCGCACCGCCGACGTGAACGTGGCCGTCGCACGCGCGGCCGGACCGCTCCGGGGGTTCGGCATCATGGAGTACGAGGACGACGAGGCGCACCTGCTCCTGCTGTGCGTGGCGCCGGAATTCCAGCGCAAGGGGATCGGCACGGAATTGATCCGCTGGCTGGAAGCCACTGCCCTGACGGCCGGCATCGGCTGCATCCGCCTGGAGGCGCGTGCGAACAACGCCGCAGCCCGCGCCTTCTACCGTCGCCTCGGCTACCGCGAGATCAAGAATGTGCCGGCAATGTACGCACCCCACGAAGACGGCGTGCGCATCGCCAAGGATCTCTGGCTGGAGCCTCCGCGCTGAGACGAGCCGCGTCAGTCCGGCCGCCGATCCAGCCAGCGTGCCGCGCCTTCCCCGGCGATCCGCCCGCTCGCGAAGCAGGCGGTGAGGAGATAGCCGCCGGTCGGGGCTTCCCAGTCGATCATCTCGCCGGCGACGAACACGCCGGGGCGCTGGCGCAGCATCAGCGCGTGGTCGAGTTCGCCGAAGCGCACGCCGCCGGCCGTGCTGATCGCCTCGTCGATGGGACGCGGCCGCAGCAGGGTCAGCGGCAACGACTTCAGCGCGGCGGCGACGCGCTCGACGTCCTGCCAGTCCCGTTTCGGCAATGCCTCGTACACCAACCCGGCCTTGACGCCGTCGATGCCGGCACGGCGGCGCAGGTGCTCGCTGAACGAACGGCCGCCACGGGGTTGCGCGAGATCCTGCGCGAGACGGCGCGCCTCGCGGCCCGGCACGAGGTCGAGGTGGATCACGGCCGAGCCGTCCCGCCCGATCGCCTCGCGCAGGGAAGCACCGAACGCGTAGACCAGGCTGCCTTCGACGCCGCTCGCGCTGACCACGAACTCGCCCTGCCGGCGGACCGGCCGCCCTCCGTCGCCTCGCCATTCCATCACGACCGGCTTGACCGGCGCGCCGGCGTGGCGCGAAGCGAAGTGGTCGCTCCAGGCCACGTCGAAGCCGCAGTTCGCCGGCTGCAACGGCGCCACGTCGATGCCGCGCTCGACCAGGGCCCCGGTCCATTGTCCGTCCGAACCGAGCACCGGCCAGCTTCCACCGCCGAGCGCCAGCACGACGGCGCCGGCCTGCACGCGCACGTCGTCTCCGGCCTGCGCGAAACGCAGCGCGCCGGCCTCGTCCCAGCCGAGCCAGCGATGGTTGACGTGGAAGCGCACGCCGCTCGCGCGCAGGCGCCGCAGCCAGCCGCGCAACAGCGGCGCGGCCTTGAGGTCGTTCGGGAATACGCGCCCGGAACTGCCGACGAAGGTCTCGACACCGAGACCGCGCGCCCATTCGCGCAGGGCATCGGCGTCGAAGCGTTCGAGCCAGCGCTGCACCTCGCGCGCCCGCTCACCGTAGCGCGAGACGAACGTGTCGAAAGGGTCGGAGTGCGTGAGGTTCAAGCCGCCCTTGCCGGCGATCAGGAGTTTGCGCCCCACCGACCCCATGCGGTCGTACAGGTCGACTTCGGCGCCGGCCGCGCGCGCCGTCTCGGCCGCCATCAGGCCGGCCGGACCGCCTCCGACGACGACGAGCCGGGCGCTCGCGCCTGGGCGCTGTCTCATCGCTGCCAAGGGTTGATCGTCCATTTCCTGGACTCGCTGGAACACATCTCGCTAGAACACATAGGGATGCCCGTGCTCGCGGGCATGGCGCCTGGGGCGGCGCCGGGCGAACCGACGCTCCCGCACGATGCGTCGTGACACCGCTCCGGCGGGTCGAGCGGCAAGCGCCGCGCGACAGCCGGGGCCGATTGTCCCAAGCGCTGCATGGCGTGAATGCCCGCGCTCGCGGGCATGACTTGGGGATATTCGCAGGAACCCGACCGTGCCGGCGCGGGCAAGATTTCAGCCGGGAACTCAGCCGCCGACCTGGGCGATCCAGTCCTGCAGGTTGTAGTAGTTCGTCACGCGCGCGATGCGACCGCCACGGATGTCGAAGAACGCGCCGCCGGGCAACACGTACTTCTGTCCCTTCGCCGGCGGCAGGCCTTCGTCGTCGGCCTTGTAGGTGCCGTGCACGACGTACTCCGCCGCCGCACGCGCGCCGTCCGGCGCAGTCGACACGACGATGTCCTCCAGCCGCTCGGAATAGCTGCGGTCCATGCGCGCGAGGAACGCGCGGAACGCTTCGCGGCCGCTCTCGCGCGCGCCCTGATTGAGGTCGTGGACCACGTCGTCGGTGAGATGGGCGAGCATGCCCTCCCAGTCGCCGCGGTTGAAGGCGGCGTAGTAATTCGTGATCAGGGCGATGGTGTCCTGCTGCGACATGGCGATGGTCCGACCGAGGAAAACCGGCATGGTAGCAACGATGCCCGGGCATTGCGCCCCGATCAGAACAGGCGCGACAGATGCAACGCGTGGAAGGCCCAGTACAGGCCGAACAGGTTCCAGAACAGCTTCTTGAACCCGCGCGCCAGGAGCCAGACGACGCCGATCGCGAGCACGGCCGGCAGGTACTTCTCGAGCGTGGACTGCAGCGACGGCGAAAGAGCCGGAATCGAGACGTTCATGGCGTTTCCTCCCGCACCCCGATGGTGCGGGAGCATCGTCGCCCAACGCCGCCGGCACGATCAGGGGCCGGCGTCAGCGATCGCGCATGACGCGTGTCATGCGCTCCGGCAGGACGACCGGCCTGCCGAATTCCTCGACGGCCGGAGGTGGAAAGCCGCCTCGCGAGAGCTGCCCGGAATGCCCCTCGTTCGGCCGCCCGCCCTTCGGTCTCAGCCGCCGGTGCGCGACTTCGTCCAGTCGGCAACCACGCGCTCCAGCAAGGCCAGCGGCAAGGCGCCGTGCGTGAGCACCTGGTCGTGGAACTCGCTCAGCTTGAAGTCCGGCCCCAGCGCCTGCTTCGCCTTCTCGCGCAGGGCGAGGATCTTCAGCATGCCGGCCTTGTACGCCAGCGCCTGGCCCGGCGCGACGAAGTAGCGCTCGATCTCCGCGGTCACGTCGGATTCGGCCATGCCGGTGTTGTCCATCATGTAGGCGATGGCCTGTTCGCGCGTCCAGTGCTTGTAGTGGATGCCGGAATCGACGACGAGCCGCACGGCGCGCATCATCTCGTCGCGCAGCCGGCCGAGATTGTCGAGCGGATCCTTCTGGAATCCGAGCTCCCAGGCGAGGCGCTCGGCGTACAGCGCCCAGCCTTCGGAGTACGCGGTGAACGGCAGCACGCGGCGGAAGAACGGCACGCCCGTGAGCTCCTGCGCGATCGCGATCTGGAAGTGGTGGCCCGGAATGCCCTCGTGGTACGCCAGCGTGCGCATCGTGAACTTCGGCGTCTCGGTGGTATCGCGCATGTTGGCGTAGAACACGCCGGGGCGCGAACCGTCGAACGCGCCGGGCTCGTAGTAGGCGCCCGGGGCGGTCTTCTCGGAAAATTCCGGCACCGCCTTCACCTCGACGCCGAGTTTCGGACGCACGTCGAAGGCACCGCCGAGATTCGCGTTCACGTCGTCGAGGATGGCCTGGTACTGCTTCAGCATCGCGGCCTTGCCGTCCGGCGTGTTCGGATACGTCGCATCGGGTGCGTGCGCGAGCTGCTGCACCCGCGTGCCGATCGAGCCGTCTTCCAGCCCCTTGTCGCGCAGGATCGCGTCCATCTCGCCCGCGATGCGCTCTACCTCGGCAAGGCCGAGCGCATGCACCTGCTCCGGCGCCATGTCCGTGGTGGTGTGCATGCGCACGCACCAGGCGTAGTAGGCGTCGCCGTCGGGCAGGCTCCAGGCGCCCTCGTTCTTCTGCGCCTTCGGCTGCAGGACAGTGAAGTAGTCGATCAGCGACCGATAGGCCGGATAGACGCGATGCTCGATCGAGTCCTCCACCTTCGCCAGCAGCTCGTCGCGCTTCGCCTGCGGCATCGCATCCGCCGCGATCGCGTCGAGTTTCTCCTTGAAGGTCGCGTACAGCATGTTCTGCTTCGCCGGCACGCCGATGAAGCCGTTCATCTGCTCGAGCACGCCGTCGACGGTGAACTTCGGCGGGACGACGCCTTTCGCCTCGCGCCGCTTCAGGCTTTCGACCACCTGCGCGAACTTGGTCGGGAACAGGTCCAGCCGCGCCACGTAGGCATCCGCCTCGGCTGCGTTCTTGACCTGGTGCGTCTGCGCCATGAAGTTCGGCAGGCTCGACTGGACGCCGAACATCTGGTTGACCGGGAAATCGTGGTCGCGGAAGCGATCGCCCTCGACCTGGATCGACAGGAAATAGTCGAGCACGTCGTAGGACAGCCGTCCCTGCTCGTCCATCGCGTCGCGGTCGTAGCGATGCAGGGTCTCGACGCCGTCCTTCACGAGGCGCGCCATCGCTTCCTCGTGCGCGGGCGAAGCGTCGTCCAGCTTGCGGCTGTAGAAGTCCGCCCACCCCGGCAGGATGCGCATGCCGCTCAGCATCTCGGGGCTCTGCAGAGCGAACTGCGCGAAGATGCGACCGTAGAACCAGTCGATGCGGTACGGCTTGAAGTACCAGACATGGACGAACGCGAGGCCGATGACGACCACCAGGAACAGCACCAGCCGGAACGACCACTTCAGTACGACCCGCATCGTCACCACTCCCCCGGGAAAAGCGGCAGCGTAGCGGGTCGACCGGGGGCGCGTCATCGGTCCGGAGCCACGCCGCCGGCGCGCGGCCTATTTACGCGGCGCCCGATCGGCCGCAAGCTGCGCGCCCCATGAACTACCGCCACGCCTTCCACGCCGGCAACTTCGCCGACGTCTTCAAGCACACGATCCTGATCGGCCTGCTCGAGGCGCTGCGCGCCAAACCGGGCGCGTTCTGCTACGTCGACACGCACGCCGGCCGCGGCCTGTACGACCTGCGCGGCGACGAAGCCACCCGCACGGGCGAATCCGACGAAGGCATAGACCGCCTTCTCGCCGCCGACGATCTGCCGGCGGCCCTGCGCGACTACGTCGAGCGCGTACGCGCCGGCGGTGCCGAGGACGGCGACGGCGAGCTGGTCGCCTACCCCGGCTCTCCACTGCTCGCGCGCCCGCTGCTGCGCGAGCAGGATCGCGCCATCCTGTGCGAATTGCAGCCGGAGGAAGCGGCCGCCCTGCGGACCGCGCTGCGCGGCGACCCGCGCATGGCGGTGCACCAGCGCGACGGCTACGCGGCGCTGAAGGCGCTGCTGCCGCCACCGCAGAAGCGCGGCCTGGTCCTGGTCGATCCGCCGTTCGAGGCGCAGGGTGGCGAGTACACGGCGATCCAGAAGGCGCTGGAGGAGGCGTTCCGGCGCTGGCCGAACGCGATCTACGCGATCTGGTATCCGATCAAGAAGCGCGAAACCATCGTGCCGTTCCATCGCTGGCTGCGCAACGCGCCAGGCGACGTGCTGGTGGCCGAACTGCTGATCCACCCCGACCATTCGCCGCTGCGCCTCAACGGCTGCGGCATGGCGATGGTCAACACGCCGTGGCAGTTCGACCAGTCGATCGAGGCCTGGCTGCCGACTGCCAAGTACCTGCTCACCACCGACGACGGCGGCGAGGCGCGCCTCGATTGGCTGCGGCGGAGCTGAATGCCCCCCGCCCCGGGGTGTAGGTTTTCTGTCGCGAATCGGTCATATTTCGAGCCGTCATGCATGGCGTCCAGGAACCCGGTGAACGGTGTCCGAGCCGGACCTCCCGACGTTCGCGGCCGACATCCATGACGGCGAAGACGGGACCGGCATCCGTGCCGGACGTTTCAGCTGACAGACCGGGAACGTCGATGAACCAAGCGCATGCCCTGCCCTGGACGCTCGACAGCATCGGCTTCGATCGCATCGAGATCGACCGCGTCCGCGACAACGAGGACCTGTTCCTGCTGCTCGCCAGTTCCTCCTTCGTGGAGAGCGGCTCGGACCTCTACACACGCAACCTCGTCGAGCACTTCGACGGCGACGCGGAGCTGCAGGACTGGCTGGCGGACCACTGGGAGCAGGAAGAACTGCAGCACGGCCGCGCCCTCGCGGCCTACGTACGCCGGGTCTGGCCGGAGTTCGACTGGGACGCCGGATTCCACGCCTTCTGGAAGGAATACGGCGCGGTCTGCACCTCGTCGCAGCTGGAGCGCAGCCGCGGACTGGAGCTGGCCGCACGCTGCGTGGTCGAGACGGGAACCGCGAGCCTGTACCGCGCGCTCAACGCGATCGCCGGGGAACCGGTCCTGCGCACCTTGACCGACCACATCCGCAAGGACGAGGTGCGCCACTATGGCTACTTCTACCAGCACTTCACGCGCTACCGCGAACGCGACGGCATCGGCCGCTGGCCCGTGTTCCGCGCCGTCCTCCGGCGCGTACTGGAGATCCGCGACGAAGACAGCGACATCGCCCTGCGCCACGTCTTCGCGACACGTCACCCCGACCGCGCAGACGACGCGGCGGAATGCCGGCGCGCGACGATGCACGCACGCGACCTGCTGCGCCGCAACCTGCCGGCCGACATGACGGTCAGGATGCTGCTGAAACCGATCGGCCTGCCGACGCGCGCGCTGCGCCTGCTGGAAACGCCGCTGACGCGCCTGACCGAGAAGCTGTTCCTGCACTGAGCGCCCGCGGCCGCCGCGGCGACCACTCCGGTGCGCCCCAATCCGCCCGCAGGCCGCCACAAGCGCGCGGTTATACTGCGCGCCACTCGTCCCCGGGGAGTCCACAATGGAGTTGCGTTCGCCCACCCGCCTGCTGCGGCAAGCCGGCTTTGCCCTGCTCGTAGCCCTGTCCGTCCACCTGACCGCCTGCAACCGCCAGAACACCGGCGTACCCGACGTGCAGGGCAAGAAGCCCGTCGCGGCGGAACCTGCCAAGAAATCCGAAACGCCACAGGGCTTCGCGCTCGCCTCGGCGCATCCCGAGCAGTACCAGGGCCAGCTCGCGCTGTCGCTGGAATTCACCCAGCCGGTCGTCGGCACGCAGGCGTTCGACACGCTGATCGCGGTCACCGACGACAAGGGTGCCAACGTGCAAGGCAGCTGGGCGCTCGACGAGGACGGCAAGACCCTGCGCTTCCCCTACGTGCAGGCGGACCGCAGCTACAGCGTGCGGATGAAGGGGGAAATCGCCGCGACCGACGGCAAGACGCTCGGGGCCGAGAAGTCGCTCGAGGTCTACACCGGCCCGATGCAGCCGGCGATCGGCTTCGCCTCGCAGGGCAGCGTGCTGCCCGCGCGCGAGACGCGCGGCCTGCCGGTGGTGTCGATCAACGTGAAGGAGGTCGACGTCGAGTTCCTGCGCGTGCGCGACAAGGAGGTATCCAACTTCTTCGCCGCGTACCAGAAGAACGGCAAGCGCAGCGGCTACGAGCTCGACGCGAGCTACTGGTATCGCGACGGCAGGCCGGTCGCGCAGATCGCCGATTCGGTCTACGCCAACCGCTTCACGCTGACCGGCAAGGAGAACGAGCGCACGCTGAACTACCTGCCGATCCAGAACATCACCGAGCTGTCCCAGCCCGGCCTGTACTTCGCCGTCATGAAGCGCGCGGGCAGCTTCGCCGAGGAATACGAGACGAGCTTCTTCTTCGTCAGCGACATCGGCCTGCACACGCGCGCCTACGAGGACGCGCTGTTCGTGCACGCCGCCTCGCTGAAATCCGGCGCGGCCGCCGCCGGTGTCGAACTGACGATCCTCGATGCCAAGGGCGAATCGGTGGTGACCGGCCGCACCGACGCCGACGGCAACGCGCAACTCGCCTGGGACCTGGCCGCCGACCACGTGCTGGTCGCCCGCTCCGGCAAGGACGTGTCCCTGCTGCCGTTCAACCAGCCGGCGCTGGACCTGTCCGACTTCGCCGTCGCCGGCCGCAAGCAGACCTGGTTCGACGTGTTCGCGTGGTCCGGCCGCGACCTCTACCGCCCCGGCGAGACGATCCGCCTGTCGGCGCTGCTGCGCGACTTCGACGGCAACCCGATCAAGCCGCAGCCGCTGTTCGTGACGCTGAAGCAGCCGGACGGCCGCATGTACGCGCAGGCCCGGCTCGATCCGAAGGAGCTGAACTACTTCGAGTGGCAGCGCGAGATCCCGGCCGACGCGCCGACCGGCCGCTGGCAGGTCGAATTCCGCACCGACCCGAAGGAGACGGACGCGGCGCAGGGCATCACCTTCCGCATCGAGGAATTCCTGCCCGAACGCCTCAAGCTCGACCTCGCCACGAAGCAGGACACGCTCAAGCCCGGCGACCCGCTCAAGCTCGAGGTCCAGGGCGACTACCTGTACGGCGCGCCGGCCGCGGGCAACCGCTTCACCGCGCGCCTGACGCTCGCCGCCGACCAGCATCCGGTCGAATCGCACAAGGACTTCTACTTCGGCGACCCGGCCATCGAGCTGCCCAAGGAAGCCAAGGACGTGATCGACACCGAGCTCGACGAGCGCGGCCATCTCGAGCAGGACATCGAGATCGCCGAGGCGGCCAAGCCGGCCGCGCCGGTCGCCGTGATCCTGTCGGGCAGCGTCCACGAAACCGGCGGTCGCACGGTCACGCGCAGCCTCAAGCGCACGGTGTGGCCGGCCGACGCCCTGGTCGGCGTCCGGCCGCTGTTCGACCTCAAGGACGGCTCGGACGCGCGCGCGCGCGTCGGCTTCGAGGTCATCCGCAGCAACGCGGCGGGCGAACTCCTCGCCGGCCAGAAACTCAAGATGACCCTGGTGCGGGAACAGCGCGACTACCGCTGGACCTTCGACCGAGCCACCGGCTGGCACTTCGACTACACCGACCGCTACGAGAACACCGAATCGCGCGAGCTGGACGTCGAGGCCGGCAAGGCGCTGAAGTTCGACGTGCCCGTCGAATGGGGCAACTACCGCGTCGAGGTGCTCGATCCGTCCACCGGCCTGGTCACGCGCCTGCCGTTCTTCGCCGGCTGGAGCTGGAACGACGACAACCGCGGCAGCGAGGCGCGGCCGGACAAGATCAAGCTCGCGCTGGACAAGCCGAGCTACCGCGCCGGCGACACGATGAAGGTCACGGTGACGCCGCCGCAGGCCGGCGCCGGCCTGCTGATCGTCGAGTCCGACCACCTGCTCTACACGAAGAACATCGACGCGCGCCCCGGCGCGACGTTCGACATCCCCGTCACCGAGGACTGGGAGCGCCACGACGTCTACGTCACCGCGATCGTCTTCCGCGGCGGTTCGGCCGCGGAGAAGATCACGCCCGCGCGCGCCGTCGGCGAGGCCTGGGTGCCGATGGACCGCGGCGACCGCAAGATCGAGGTGTCGCTCGACGCACCGAAGCTGATGAAGCCGGAGACCGATCTTCCCGTCACGGTGAAGGCGCCCGCGCTCGCCGGCAAGAAGGCGTACGTGACCATCTCCGCCGTCGACGTCGGCATCCTCAACATCACGCGCTTCCCGCGCCCCGACGCGAATGCGTGGTTCTTCGCGCAGCGCGCGCTCGGCGTGAACGCCTACGACCTGTACGGCCGCGTCATCGAGAGCTTCGACGGCAACACCGCCAAGCTGCGCTACGGCGGCGACATGGCGCTCGACGCGTTGCCGCAGGCACGCCGGCCGACGGCGAAGGTGCTGACGGTGGACCTGTTCTCCGGCGCCGTCGTGCTCGACGCCAAGGGCGAGGCCCAGGTCGCGCTGAAAGTGCCCGACTTCAACGGCACCGTGCGCGTCACCGCGCTGGTGTTCGGCGAGGACCGCTACGGCGGCACCGACGCCGAGACCATCGTGCGCGCACCGCTGGTGGCGGAAATCTCGACGCCGCGCGTGCTCGCGCCGGGCGACCAGAGCGCGATCACGCTGGACCTGCAGAACTTCTCCGGCGCCGAGCGCGAATTCGACGTCAAGGTGGCCACGGACAAGCCGCTCTCGGTCGCGCAGGGCGACCGCAAGGTCAAGCTCGCCGACGGCGCCAAGACCACGCTGAACTTCCCGCTGACCGCGCTCGACGGCTACGGCGTCGGCAAGATCAACGTCGTCGCCAGCGGCGGCGACATCAAGATCGACCGCCACTTCGAGATGGTCGTGCGTCCGGCGTGGCCGGCGGTGCTGCGCTCGTCCGCACGTTCGCTCGACCAGCTCGAGCCGATCGCGCTCGGCGGCGAGGCCACCGACGGCCTGCTCGCGGATTCCGTGAACGCGCGCCTGACCGTGTCGGCCCTGCCCCCGCTGCCGTTCGCGGCCGCGCTGAAGGACCTCCTGAAGTACCCGTACGGCTGCGTCGAACAGACCACCAGCAAGGGCTTCGGCGCGCTGATCCTCGACGAGAAGACCGCCGCGAACCTGCACGTCGACGGCCTGCCGGCCGACCAGCGCAAGGCGCGCGTCGACGGCGCCATCGGCCGCATCGCCTCGATGCAGACGCCGAACGGCCACTTCTCGATGTGGGGCGGCGACAGCTACGTCAACGAATACCTGACGCCTTACGTGGTCGACTTCCTCGAGGACGCACGCGACGAAGGCTTCCTCGTGCCCGAGGATCTTCTGCAGAAATCGCTCAAGCGCCTCAACGACGACCTGCTCTCCGGCGGCCATCCGTACTACGGCTACGAGCACAGCGACCACCTGCGCTTCGCCGACCAGGCCTATTCCGGCTACGTGCTCGCGCGCGTCAACCGCGCGCCGCTCGGTACCTTGCGCGCGCTGTTCGACAACGATCGCGGCAAGTCGATCACCGCCCTGCCGCTCGTCCACCTCGGCGTCGCGCTGAAGCTGATGGGCGACGCGCCGCGTGCGGAGAAGGCGATCGAGGAGGCGTTCGCCAAGCAGGTCGAGCGTCCGTGGTATCTCGGCGACTACGGCTCGGACCTGCGCGACACCGCGCAGATGGTCACCCTCGCGCACCGCCACGGATTGTCGAAGCCCGGCTACGACGCGCGCGTGTTCGACCTCGCGCGCTCGCTGACCAACCGGCAGCGCCAGGGCGAGGACGCCGCGCGCCGCTACGGCTGGCGCACGCTGTACCTCAGCACGCAGGAGCAGATCGCGATCGGACGGCTCGGCAAGACGCTGATCGACGACGGCGACAAGGTCGTTTCCGGCACGCTCGCCATCGGCGGCGCGTCCAGCGAGATCAGCCCGGAGCGCCTGTGGAGCCGCACGTTCGGCGGCGCCGAGGTCGCCTCGGGCGTACGCCTCACGCCGCAGGGCGATCTGCCGCTCTACGTCAGCACCGACGTCGCCGGCGTTCCGAAGACCGCGCCCGCGGCCGACGACCACCATGTCTCGATCCAGCGCCGCTGGTACACGCTCGACGGCAAGCCGTGGGAACCGGCGCCGCTGAAGGAAGGCGACAGCCTGATCGTCGGCCTCAAGCTGGAGGCGCGCGAGGCGATGCCGGACGCGCTGCTGGTCGACTTGCTGCCGGGCGGCCTGGAGATCGAGAACTTCAACCTGACCGACGCCAAGCAGTGGGCCGACGTCGTGGTCGACGGCATCACCATCACCGACCGCGCGCAGGCCGCCGACGTGCGCCACGAGGAATTCCGCGACGACCGCTACGTCGCCGCGCTGAAGCTCGACAAGGGCCAGCGCGCCCAGGTGTTCTACCTCGTCCGCGCCGTTTCGCCGGGCACGTTCCGCGTGCCGCCGCCGCTGGTCGAGGACATGTACAAGCCCGAGGTCCGCGGCATCGGCAAGAGCGTGCCGGAGTCGGTCAGGGTCGTGGAGCCGTAGTCCCCGCCGCGCCCTCCCCGCACCGGGGAGGGCGCGATGGCGCTGGCATTCCTCCATCCCGCTGCGCGCTTCGACGATGAACCGATCCACGGCCCTCCGCTGGCTCCGGCGCAGCGCCGCCGCCGCGCTGCTGCTGTTCTCCCTCGCCTTCCTGTTCGACCGCCTGTTCCCGTTGCCGCTGCCCGACGCGAACGGCGGCAGCACGGTGGTGCTCGCCCGCGACGGTTCGCCGCTGCGCGCCTTCCCCGACCGCGACGGCGTGTGGCGCTATCCCGTGCGCATCGACGAGGTCTCGCCGCTCTACGTCGAGGCGCTGCTGACCTACGAGGACCGCTGGTTCCGCCGCCATCCCGGCGTGAACCCGTTCGCGATCGCGCGTGCCTTCGGCCAATGGATCCTGCACCGGCGCCTCGTTTCCGGCGGCTCGACGCTGACGATGCAGGTGGCGCGCATCCTCGACGGCACGCCGCACAGTGCCGCCGGCAAGCTGCGCCAGATCCTGCGCGCGCTGCAGCTCGAGGCGCACCTGTCGAAGGACCAGATCCTCGCGCTCTATCTCGAACGCGCCCCGTTCGGCGGCACGATCGAAGGCGTCGAGGCGGCGTCGTGGGCCTACCTCGGCAAGCCGGCCTCGACGCTCTCGCGCGCCGAGGCGGCCTTGCTCGCCGTGCTGCCGCAGGCGCCGAGCCGGCTGCGCCCGGACCGCAATCCGGACGCGGAGCGCAAG
>DBMH01000332.1 GCA_002297645.1 Rhodanobacteraceae bacterium UBA703
CTCGACGCGATCAGCGCGAGTCCGCGCGCGCGTGTGGCCGTGTCGAGCGCCGCGCGCAGGGCGACCGTGCCGCCCAGCGACCAGCCGACCCACAGCGCGCGCGGCGTCGCGGCGGCGATGCGCCGCGCGCAATCGGCCGCGTCGAAATCCGTCTCGTCGCGGCTGCGGCCGTGACCGGGCAGGTCGACGAGGTGCACGCGAAAACGCGGTGCCAGGCGCTCCAGCAGCGGGGCGAAGACGCCGCCGTGCATGGCCCAGCCGTGGATCAGGACCAGATCCGGTCCGTTGCCCTGAACATCGATGTGCATGTGCGTCGCTTCTAGTCCTCGCCTTCGGGGAGGCGGTTGGGAGAGGAGTGGGATTCGCGCTCGAGAGCGACGGCGAGCGCATCGAGCAGACGTTCGACGTCGCTTTCCGTGTGCGAGACCGACAGGGTCAACCGCAGGCGCGACTGTCCGCGCGGCACGGTCGGCGGCCGTACCGCCGGCACGTGGAAACCTGCGTCGGCGAGCCGCGCCGACACGGCGAGCGCGGCGGCGCTGTCGCGGAGCGGCACCGGCTGGATCGCTGTACGCGAATCCATCAGCGCGATGCCGCGGCTGTCCGCACCGTGGCGGAAATGCGCGATCAGGCGGACGAGGCGATCGCGCCGCCAGCCCTCGAAACGGGCGATGTCGATCGCGGTGCACGTCGCCGCGGCCAGCGCGGGCGGCATCGCCGTCGTGTAGATGAAACTGCGCGCAGTCTGCACGAGACCGTCGATCAAGGCGGCGCTGCCGGCGACGAAAGCGCCGAAGGTGCCGAGCGCCTTGCCCAGCGTGCCCATCAGGACGGGCACGTCGTCCTGCGCCAGCGCCGCCTCCGCGACGCTGCCGGCGCCCTCGGCACCGAGCACGCCGAGACCGTGCGCGTCGTCGACCATCAGCGTCGCGCCCTGCGCGCGGCACAGCGTGGCGAGATCGCGGAGCGGCGCGACGTCGCCGTCCATGCTGAACACGCCGTCGGTCGCGAGCAGCGCGGCGGCTTCGGGATGCGTGCCGAGCTGGCGTGCGGCACTGCCGGCGTCGGCGTGCACGTAGCGCTTCAGCGCGCAGCCGGCGAGCCGTGCTCCGTCGATCAGGCTCGCGTGGTTGAGCTTGTCCTCCACGCAGAGGTCGCCGGCGCCTACGAGGCCGGCGATCGCGCCGATGTTCGCCATGTACCCGGTCGAGAACAGCAGCGCGCGTTCGCGTCCGGTCCAGCGCGCGAGCGCTTCCTCGAGACGCGCATGTTCGTCGCGATGGCCGCCGAGCAGGTGCGCCGCGCCGGCACCGACGCCATCCGAGCGCGCGGCGCGGATCAGGGCCTCGACCAGGGCCGGATGCCGGCTGAGGCCGAGATAGTCGTTGCTGGCGAAGCTGGTCAGGCGACGGCCATCGACGACGATGGCGGCACCTTCGCCCGGTTCGGTCGTCCGCACGCGCCGCAGCAGTTGCGCCTGGGCGCGGCGCGCCTGTTCGTCGGCGAGGCGCTGCAATGGATCGGGGCGTGGGGAAGTCGTCATTTCACGAATCGGATCGCGCCAGCCTGCTTCGCCGGCAGAGTGTCAGCGGGCCGGCAGCGTCGCCGCCGCGGCACGCGCGCGCTCGGCGCCGTCCTGCAGCAGGACGAGGGAGTCTTTCTCGATCACGCCCGGCACCTTCGCCAGGCGTGCGTTGGCGTCGGCGAACAGGGCGGCAGCCTTCTGCACCAGCGCTCGCCGCTGGGTGGCGGGGACGTCGGTTTCGGTGCTGCGTCGCAGGTCGAACTCGGCCCGCAGGCCGTCCAGCCACGCACCCAGGCCGATACCTTCGGGCTGTCGGGCGACCTCTTCCGGCAGGCGGCGCATCATCCGTTCGATCTCGTCCAGCTGTGCCAGCTGCGCAGGCGGCGACGTCTGCGCGCGCGCCTCCGCTTCGACTTCGTACAGGCGTGCGCTGATGCGGTTGAGGCCGGTGCGCTGCTGGTCGGGATCGAGGGCGAGCATGCGCGCGTCGTATTCGCGCGCCTTGGCGAAGTCCGCGCGGGCCGTGGTGAAGTCGCCGCTCTTCGCCGCGATGTTGGCGGCGACGGTGTGGCCGACGACGAGATTGACCAGCGCGCGCAGGTCGTCCGGCCGGCGTCCGAGCAGGTCCACGAGGATGGCCTGCGCCTCGCGCAAAGCGTCGAGGGCCTGCTGCCGGCGCTGCGGATTGGTGGTCTGGCCCAGCAGCGCCTGCGCGAGCGATTGCAGGTTCACCGAGTAGGAGTTATCGGCCTCGTCGTGCAGCGGGCCAGCCTCCACGCGCCGGCGCACGGCGGCGTACAGGACCTTCGCCTCGCCCAGCATCGCGACGCGCTGGTCGGCGGACGTTCCGACGTCGTGCGCTTCGGCGAACGTGCGCAGCATCTGCGCGCGCGAGTGCGTCAGGGCGACCGGCTCGTCGTCGTTCACGCCTTCGCGCGCGAGACCGGCGGCGGCTTCGAAGTGCGTGCGCGCGTCGTCGAATTTCTGCTGTGCCACTTCGCTTTCCGCGAGCAGCGAGTAGGCGGACAGGAGGCGCTGGCGCGAATGGACGTCGCGCCCGCCGAGCGCCTCGGTCCGATCGAGCACGCCGATCGCCAGCCTGGCGGTCGCTTCGCGCTGCTCGGGTGGCGCGACCGTGCGCTCCTGCATGCGGGCGAGCTTGATGTAGCTCGTGGCCACCTCGATCAGCAAGCCGCGGTCGCGACCGGCTTCGGCGGCGAGGTTCTCGAGGTAGTCCAGGCTCGTGTCGAGCAGGACCTGCTGCGCCGCCGCCGTGCCCGGTACGTTGGCGATCTCCTCGTAGACGTCCCCCATGAACAGGTTCGCCAGGGTGCGCACGCCGGCGAAGTGCTTCTCGGCGCGCGCCGCCTGCGCGCGCGCCGAGTGGGCCTGGTGGAGCGCGTAGGCCGAGGTCGAGAGCAGGGCCGCGACGGCGAACGCCCCGAGGCCGACAGCAACCCGGTTGCGCACGAGGAACTTGCGCGCGCGGTAGGCGAACGCGCCGCCGCGTGCGCGCACGGGACGATGGGCGAGGTGGCGGCGCACGTCGTCGGCGAACTGCTCGACGCTGGCGTAGCGCCGCTCCGGCTCCTTGCGCAGCGCCATCAGTACGATGTTGTCGAGGTCGCCGCGCAGTTCCCGTTGCAGGCGGCGCAGATCGAGCGGTCGCGGCACGCCCGTGGCGTTCGCGGCCGTGCGCGAGGTGACGCTGGCGCTCGGCCGCTCCGGTTCGCGCGACACGATTTCCTGCACGAGGTCGGCCAGATGCGTCTTGTCCGCCTTGTACGGGCTGAACCCGGTCAGCATGCGATAGAGCAGGACGCCGAGCGAATACACGTCGCTGGCGGTGGTGATCGGCGCGCCCTTGACCTGCTCGGGGCTGGCGTACTCGGGCGTGAAGGCGTTGACCGTGGCGGATTCGCCCGCGTCGGCGCCGGCGTCGATCAGGCGCGCGATGCCGAAATCGAGCAGCTTCACGCTGCCGTTCGCGTCGACCAGGATGTTGCTCGGCTTCAGGTCGCGGTGCACGACCAGGCGCTGGTGGGCGAACTGCACGGCCGCGCAGACGTCGCAGAACAGGCCCAGCCGCGCGCGGACGTCCAGCCCGCGCTCGCGGCAATGGCGGTCGATCGCGACGCCGTCGACGTAGTCCATGACGAGGTACGGCACGCCGTCCTCGGTTTCGCCGCCGTCGATCAGGCGCGCGATGTGGGGATGATCGAACCCGGCGAGGATCTGCCGCTCCATGCGGAAGCGCCGCACGACCTCGTGGCCGTCGAGGCCGGCGCGGATCAGCTTGATCGCGACGCGCTGCGCGAAGCCGCCGTCGACACGCTCGGCGAGGAACACCGTGCCNNATGCCGCCGGCGCCGAGTTCGCGCACCAGGCGATACGGGCCGATGCGATCCGAGCGCGGAGCGGCGAGCCGCGCGGCGCCCGCACCGAGCGCCCGCGCGAGCGGATCGTCGGCATCGGTATCGGCGTCGAGCAGCCGNNGTCGCGCGTTCGTCCTCGCTCATGGGCAGGGCCGCCAGGGCAGCGTCGCGCTCGGCTGCCGGCAGGGCGCGCAGGCGCTCGAAGTCTTCCGCATAGCGATCGAGCAGGGGCGTTTTCACGGTTCGAACTTGCCTGCCGGCCGCACGTGCCGGACGCCCACGAGATCGTGCGCGACGAGGCTGTGCCGCAGGGTGGTCCGCGCAGCGGGTGCCGGCTCGCCGGGCGTCATCGGTTCATTCCGAGCTGCGCGGCGGTGCGCTCGGCATCGACGAGCGCGACCTGGGTCGGCAGGAAGGCGTCGCGCAGGCGCGGCAGCGCGGTGGCGAGCAGTTCGCGCGCTTCGTCCCTGCGCCCCTGGCGCAGGCGCAGCCGCGCCTGCTCGGCCTGCACGATCGCGACGTCGCTGCCGGGCGCGGCCGTCGTCTGCAGCATGTCGAGCGTGGTGGCCAGCTCGCGATCGGCGATGTCGAGCTCGCCGCGATCGAGGGCGATGGCGGCGAGCAGGCGATGNNCTCGCCGACGTTCGGCAGCGCGGCGTCGGCTTTCCCGGCGAGCTGCTGCGCGAGGGCGAGCTGGTAGGTCGTGTTGGCGTACTCGGAGGAGTCCTCGCCGTCGATGCGCCGCGCGCGCTCGCGCAGTTCCGCCAGGGCGACGGCCGCTTTCGCCGGCTGCCCGCCGAGCGCCTGCGCGCGCGCCG
>DBMH01000281.1 GCA_002297645.1 Rhodanobacteraceae bacterium UBA703
CGAGCCCGGCCGGGCCGGCACCGACGATGGCGACGCGGCGGCCGCTCGGCTTCACGCCGGCGAGATCCGGCCGCCAGCCCTGGCGGAAGGCTTCGTCGACGATGTTCTTCTCGATCGCGCCGATCGTGACGGCGCCGAAGCCGTCGTTGAGCGTGCACGCGCCTTCGCACAAGCGGTCCTGCGGACAGACGCGGCCGCAGATCTCCGGCAAGGGGTTGGTCTCGTGCATCAGCGCGGCGGCCTCGAACACGCGGCCTTCCCTGGCGAGCTTGAGCCAGTTCGGCACGTAGTTGTGCACCGGGCACTGCCATTCGCAGTACGGGTTGCCGCAATCGATGCAGCGGCCCGCCTGCTGCTCGCCCTGGCCGGCGTCGAAGTCGCCGTAGATCTCGCCCCAGCCGAGCACTCGCAGCGCGACCGGCACCTCGCGCGGCGTCGCGCGAGGGATTTCGACGAAGACCGGATTCTTTTCCTTCATGCCGCGCGCCTCAGTTCGTCGATCAGCGACTCCACGCTGGCCGCCTTCGGTTTGACCAGCCAGAACTTCTGCAGCAGGTCGCGGAAATGCGACTGGATCTGCGCCCCCCACTCGCTGCCGGTCGCGCGCACGTGCGCCGCGATCAGGCCGGACAGGTGCTGCAGGTGGTTCTCCATGCCCTCCGGCGAGATGCGCTGGATGTCGATCAGTTCGTGGTTGTAGCGGTCGACGAAGTCGCGCTCGGTGTCGAGCACGTAGGCGAAGCCGCCGGTCATGCCGGCACCGAAGTTGATGCCGGTGCGGCCGAGCACGACGACGATGCCGCCGGTCATGTATTCGCAGGTATGGTCGCCGCTGCCCTCGACGACGGCGAGCGCGCCGGAATTGCGCACCGCGAAGCGCTCGCCCGCGCAGCCGGCGGCGTAGAGTTCGCCGCCGGTCGCGCCGTACAGGCAGGTGTTGCCGAGGATGACCGCGTCGCGCGCGACGAAGCCGGCGTCCTTCGGCGGATGCACGACGATGCGCCCGCCGGCCATGCCCTTGCCGACACCGTCGTTGGCCTCGCCTTCGAGCACGATGTGCACGCCGCCGGCGTTCCACGCGCCGAGGCTCTGGCCGGCGCTGCCGGACAGGCGCAGCACGATCGGATGTGCCTCCATGCCGCGATCGCCGTGGCGGCGCGCGACCTCGCCCGACAGGCGCGCGCCGAGCGAGCGGTCGGTGTTCCGCACCGCGTAGCGGAATTCGCCGCCGCGCTTGTGCTCGACCGCGAAGCGCGTGTCTTCGGCGATGCGCGCGGCGAGCGAGCCGGGATCGCGCGGCACGTTGCGCGCGCCGGAGCAGACCTGCGCGTCGCCGTCGACGAAGCCGGCCGCGTTCAGCAGCGGGGCGACGTCGATGCGCGCGTGCTTGCCGCCGAGATCGTCGCGCTGGCGTACCAGGTCGACGCGGCCGACGAGGTCCTCGAGGCGGCGCACGCCGAGCCGCGCCAGGTGGACCCGCACGTCTTCGGCGACGAAGCGGAAGTAGCGCATGACGCGCTCGGCGGTGCCGACGAAGTGCTTCCGGCGCAGGACGTCGAGTTGGGTCGCGACACCGGTGGCGCAGGTGTTGAGATGGCAGATGCGCAGGAACTTGCAGCCCATCGCGATCATCGGCGCGGTGCCGAAGCCGAAACTCTCGGCGCCGAGGATCGCCGCCTTGACCACGTCGAGGCCGGTCTTGAGGCCACCGTCGGTCTGCAGGCGCACGCGTTCGCGCAGGCCGTTGCGGCGCAGCGTCTCGTGCGCCTCGGCGAGGCCGAGCTCCCACGGCACGCCGGCGTAGTGGATCGAGGTCAGCGGACTCGCACCGGTGCCGCCGTCGTGGCCGGAGATGGTGATGAGGTCGGCGTAGGCCTTCACCACGCCGGCTGCGATCGTGCCGACGCCCGCGTGCGCGACGAGCTTCACCGACACCAGGGCATCGGGATTCACTTCCTTCAGGTCGAAGATCAGTTGCGCGAGATCCTCGATCGAGTAGATGTCGTGGTGCGGCGGCGGCGAGATCAGGCCGATGCCGGGCCGCGCGTAGCGCAGGCGCGCGATGAGGTCGTTGACCTTGTGGCCCGGCAGCTGGCCGCCCTCGCCGGGTTTGGCGCCCTGCGCGACCTTGATCTGCAGCACTTCGGCGTTGACGAGGTATTCCGGGGTGACGCCGAAGCGCGCGGACGCGACCTGCTTGATCTTCGACATGCGGTCGGTGCCGTAGCGCGCCGGATCCTCGCCGCCTTCGCCGGAATTGGAGCGCGCGCCGAGGCGGTTCATCGCCTGCGCCAGGGTCTCGTGCGCCTCCGGCGACAGCGCACCGAGCGACATGCCGGCGGAATCGAAGCGCTTCAGGATCGACTCGACCGGCTCGACCTCGTCGAGCGGGATCGCCGCGACGTCGCCGCGCAGTTCGAGCAGGTCGCGCAGTGCCGATGGCGGGCGCCGGTCGACGAGATCGGCGTAGCGACGGTAGTCGCCGGGGTCGCCGCTGGCCACCGCGGACTGCAGCGCGGCGACGACGTCCGGGTTGTAGGCGTGGTATTCGCCGCCGTGCACGTACTTCAGCAGACCACCCGGCGACAGGCGTGCGCCGTCGTCGAAGGCGGCGGCGACGCGCTCGCGCTGGTCGTCTTCCAGGTCCTCGAAGCGTGTGCCGCCGATGCGCGCCGGCGCGCCGGCGAAGCAAAGCTCGGTGATCGTGCGGTCGAGGCCGACGATCTCGAACAGCTGCGCGGCGCGGTAGCCGGCGATCGTCGAGATGCCCATCTTCGAGATGATCTTGAGCAGGCCCTTGCGGATGCCCTTGCGATAGGTGCGGCCGAGTTCGCGCGGCTCGCCGTCGTGGTCGCGGATGCGTCCGCTGCGGCCGAGGTCGAACAGGGTCTGGTAGGCGAGGTACGGATACACCGCGGTTGCGCCGAAGCCGATCAGGCAGGCGAAGTGGTGCGCATCGCGCGCGGTGCCCGTCTCGACCAGCAGGTTGCAGTCGCAGCGCAGTTGCTCGGCGACCAGCGCCTGGTGGATCGCGCCGGTCGCGAGCAGCGCGTGGATCGGCAGCCTGCCGGCGTGCGGCCCCGCCTTTTCGGGCGGATAGCGGTCGCTCAGGAACACGATGCGCGCGCCGTCGCGGACGGCCGCCGTCGCCTCGACGCAGATCCGCTTCAGTGCGGCCTCCAGTCCCTCGCCTTCGTCGTAGTAGAGGTCGACGAAGATCTGCGCGTCCACGAACTGCGGCAGCGCGAGGATCTGGCGCAGCTTCCTCTGCGACAGCACCGGCGAGGTCAGCATGACCTGGCTCGCGTTGGCCGGGGACAGCTCGAACAGGTTGCCTTCCGGGCCGATCTGCGTGACCAGCGACATCACCGCCGTCTCGCGCAGCGGATCGATCGGCGGATTCGTGACCTGGGCGAAGGCCTGGCGGAAATAGTCGTACAGCGAGCGAGCGCGGCCGGACATGGCCGCGACCGGCGTATCGTCGCCCATCGAGCCGGTCGCCTCGACACCGTCTTCGGCCAACGCCGTCAGGATCGTGTCGCGCTCTTCGCGCGACAGGCCGAACAGCTTCTGGAAGCGCGCCAGGAGTTCCGGCGGGAACGGCTCGGCGGCGAGGCTGGGGTCGATCAGATGGGACTCGAGATAGGTGACGCCCTCGCGCAGCCACGACTTGAACGGCGCGAGACCGCGGTTCATCGCGTCGACGTCGGCGCTCTTGAGCAGCCGGTGCTCGACGAGGTCGGCCGCGATCATCTCTCCCGGACCGAGGCGGCCCTTCTCGACGAGGTCGGCGTCGGCGTAGTCCCAGATGCCGGCTTCGGACGCGACGACGAGGTGGCGGTCGCGCGACAGCGCCCAGCGCGCCGGGCGCAGGCCGTTGCGGTCGAGCGTGCAGACGGCGTAGCGGCCGTCGCACAGCACGAGGCCGGCCGGGCCGTCCCACGGTTCGGTGTGCAGGCCGTAGTACTCGTAGAACGCCGCGAGGTCGGTGTCGACGTCCTCGCGCGCGGACCACGCCGGCGGCACCAGGATGCGCATCGCGGTCGGCAGCGCGACGCCGCCGACCAGCAGCAGTTCGAGCGCGTTGTCGAGGCTCTGCGAATCCGAGCCGGACATCGTCACCAGCGCGCCGAGCGTCGAGAAGTCGAAGACCGGCGAGACGAGCTTCTTCGCGCGGGCCGACATCCAGCTCCGGTTCGCGCGGATCGTGTTGATCTCGCCGTTGTGCGCGAGATAGCGGAACGGCTGCGCGAGCCGCCATTGCGGCGTCGTGTTGGTCGAGAAGCGGTTGTGGAACACGGCCGCACAGGCGGCGAGATCCTCGCGGGCGAGGTCGGGGTAGAACGTGCGCAGGCGATCCGGCAGCACCATCGCCTTGTAGCCGATCATCGAGGCCGACAGCGAGACGACGTAGAAATGCTCCTCGTCCGGCAGCGCGTTCGTCGCCAGGCGGCGCGCGCGGTACAGCTTGCGGTCGAATCCGGCTTCGTCGAGGTCGTCCGGCGCGTCCACGAAGATCTGCGCGATGCGCGGCAGCGACGTCCGCGCCAGCTCGCCGCAGACCGACAGGTCCAGCGGCACCTCGCGCCAGCCGGCGACGGCGAGGCCCTCGTCGCGCAGGCGCGATTCGAGTTCGGCGACCGAAGGTTCGCGCCGCGCGGCGTCGGGCGAGAGGAATACCAGCCCGGCGGCGAAGCGGGCGGCGGGCACGATGCCGGCGTCGGCGGCCAGGGCGCGCAGCCAGGCGGTCGGGCGGTGCAGCAGGATGCCGCAACCGTCGCCGGAAAGCCCGTCGGCACCGACTGCGCCGCGGTGCGCCATGCGCTCGAGCGCCCGGAAGGCCTTGTCGACGAGTGTCGTGCCGGCGCGCGCGTCGATCTGCGCGATCAGGCCGAAGCCGCAACTGTCCTTCTCGTAGGCCGGATCGTACAAGCCGCCGGCCGGCCGGGTTTCGTGCCGCATTTCCGCCATCGTGCGCACCTCAGCTGGGGATGACCCCTGCCGAAACCTGCGCCGACGACCGTCCATGAATGGGCGTCTATACGTCCATCCATGGATTGGATTCCGGGAGGGGAACGCTGGTCCCGACTAGAGCACATTTGCTGCATAGCGTCAAAGGAATTGTGACAGGTCGCGAAAACGCGTCCCCGTGCGCCTTGCGCGCGCGTTTGCGGCTGCCCTACATTCGCAGGATTGACCAGCGCACAGGCGCTCGGGGAGAACACGCATGTTGCAGGCGCTGGGCCATATCGCGTTCGGGTTGTTCGGCATCGCGGTGCTGATCGCGATCGCGTTCGCGTTCTCGAACAACAAGCGCGCGGTGAACTGGCGCCTCGTCGCCACCGGCCTGGTGCTGCAGATCGTGTTCGCCACGATCGTGCTGAAGCTGCCCTTCGGGCGCGAGGTGTTCAACGGCATCGCGACCGGTTTCGTCAAGCTGCTCGACTTCGTCCGCGTCGGCTCCGACTTCATCTTCGGCAGCTTCATGGACGTGTCCAAGTTCGGCTTCGTGTTCGCCGTGCAGGTGCTGCCGACGATCATCTTCTTCGCCGCGCTGACCGGCGTGCTGTACCACATCGGCTTCATGCAGCAGATCGTCAGGGGCATGGCCTGGGTCATCACCAAGGTCATGAACGTGTCCGGCGCGGAGACGACCAGCGTCTGCGCCAGCGTCTTCATCGGCCAGACCGAGGCGCCTCTGACGATCAAGCCGTACATCGAGCGCATGACGCAGTCGGAACTGATGACCGTCATGATCGGCGGCATGGCCCACATCGCCGGTTCCGTGATGGCGGCCTACGTCGGCCTGCTCGGCGGCGAGGACCCGGCGCAGCGCGTGTTCTTCGCCACGCACCTCCTGACCGCCAGCATCATGGCCGCGCCGGCGACGATGATGCTGGCGAAGATCCTGGTCCCCGAGACGCAGGAGCCGCTGACGCGCGGCACGGTCAAGCTCGACGTCGAGAAGACCACTGCCAACGTGATCGACGCGGCGGCGAGCGGCGCCGCCGACGGCCTGCGCCTCGCGCTCAACGTCGGCGCGATGCTGCTGGCGTTCATCGCCCTCGTCGCGCTGCTCAACGCGCCGTTCCAGTGGTTCGGCACGCACGAATGGGGCGGTGCGGGTTCCTCCTTCAATGCGTGGCTCAGCGCGCAGGCCGGCCATCCGGTCGAGTTCTCGCTGCAGACCCTGTTCGGCTGGGTGCTGGCGCCACTGGCGTGGCTGATCGGCGTGCCGTGGGCGGACGCGCCGCTGGTCGGCAGCTTCATCGGCCAGAAGGTCGTCATCAACGAGTTCGTCGCCTACGTCGACATGTCCAAGCACCTCTCGCAGCTCAGCCAGCAGAGCCAGCTGATCGCGACCTACGCGCTGTGCGGCTTCGCCAACTTCTCGTCGATCGCGATCCAGATCGGCGGCATCGGCGGCCTCGCGCCGAACCGCCGCGCCGACCTCGCCCGCCTCGGGCTGCGCGCCGTGCTCGGCGGCTCGATCGCGACGTTCATGACGGCGACGATCGCCGGCGTGCTGCAACAGCTCTGAGCATGCCGATCCGGCCGGATTGCGCCGCCGACGTCCTC
>DBMH01000240.1 GCA_002297645.1 Rhodanobacteraceae bacterium UBA703
GCCGGCGCGGCCGCCGGGGCCTGCGGTGGAGCGGAACGCTCGCACGCGCCCAGCGCGGCAGCGAGGAGAGCCAGGGAAATCGTGCGGGACAGCGTGGACATGGAACGCCTCGGCGCGGTGGAAAGCGCCGAGCGTAGAGGCGACGGCAGCCTCGCGCAAAGCGCGAAAGTCATGGGCGCAGGCGACGGCCCGGTGGCGCCGACAGGATCGGCTATCCGCTCGCGACGGGTTTCACCGGCTCCGTGGCGCCGGCCTCGCAGAAGCGGCCGAACGCCTCGGCCGTATTGTCGAAGCCGCGTTCGCGCGCCAGCTCCCACGGCCGCTCGCAGCGTCGCGTGGCGGCGCACCAGGTATAGCCCGCGGACGGGATGCAGCCATGGATATCGCGATCCGCGTCCGGCATCGGCCGCTTCGGCGGCGGAGCGGGTTCGTGCGCGGTGGCGCAGCCACCCAGCAGGACCAGCAGCATGGTCGCCGCCACACGTGCGGCCATGCGGTTTCCGCGTGGATGCCTCGTCGTCATCGTCGTCACCCTCCTGCGTTCGGCGAACGGCAGTGTCGCGCGGGATTCCCGGCGCGTCGAGCGGGACTCAGGTCGAGCACGATTCAGCCGGTGCGCGCCTGCATGACCGCTGCGCGTCCGGTCGCCAGCGTCTCGCCGCGATGTTCGACGCGGAAACGATACTGCCAGCTGCCGTCCCCGCCGAGCAGGCGCTCGGCGTGCACGTCGAGCGTACCCGCGAGATCGTCGATGCGCTCGACGTGCAATTCGACTTCGCGCAGCGAGACGAGGTAACCCGGACGCGCGACCTCGCCCGAGGCCCGCGCGACGAGCCCGCCGTGCACGGCCATCGCCTGGGCACCGTATTCGCACAGGTGCAGCGCGCGCAGGCGGCCGTCGCTGCGCAACGGGTTGTCGTCGCGGCGATGCGATGCCGTGCGCAGGTGGACGGACCCGGCGTCCCACGCCACGACGTCGTCGAGCAGGCACATCGCGCCGGCATGAGGAATCAAGGCCGACCAGTCGTCTCGTGGAATGCTCATGCCGGCAGGTTCATCGCGCGCTCCGCGCCATCAGGATCGACAGGCAGAAATGGAAGCCGACGCCGAGCGCGACGGTGAGGCCGATCGCGCGCAGCACCGGCAGCGACGACAGCGCCTGCAGCCCGAACACGAGCAGCGCCGACACCACGCAGACCAGGGTCGCGTGCAGCGTACGGCGCGCCTCGGCCGCGTCGGCGACCGGCCGCTCGAAGAACAGCGCGTAGTGCAGGCCGAGGCCGGCCGCGAGCGTCAGCGCGACGAGGTGGAACAGCGACAACGAGATGCCCGCGGCACGCTCGACCACGAAGACGAGCACGGTCGCGAGCGTCATCGGCGCGAGCACGTGCCAGGCGCGGCGCAGGCTGCGCAGCGCCACGACGACGGTCAGCGCGAGCAGGCCGAGCGCCAGCGCCAACGCGTGCAGGATGCGTTCGCGGTAGGCGGCGACGAGCGATTCCGACGCCGACTTGAGATCGAGCAGGCGCGCGCGGCCCTGCGTCGATTGCGCGAACGCGGCGAGCGCGTCGGCGTCGCGCACGCCGGACAGGGTCGCGAGCCCGAGCCAGCCGTCGTCGCGACGCACGAGCATCGAGGCGAGCCGCGTGCCGAACGGCGATGCCGAGAACTGCTCGGCCGTCAGTGGCGGCAAGGCGCGCGCGCGCTCGACGTCGTCCAGGAAGGGCGCGAACAGTCCTTCGCGGAACGGCAGGTCGCGCTGCGCCTCCGCGAGGGCGGCTTCGAGCGCGCCACGCTCCGGCAGCTTCGACTGGCGTGCACGCTGCGTCGCGAGGCTGGGCAGGTAGCGGCTCGGCAGCTCGGCGGCGTCGAGTGCGCCGCGTGCGACGAGTTCCGCCAGGCGCGGTTCGAGCGCTTCGCCGAGGGCCAGCACGCCGTCCGCGTCTTCGGCGCGCAGCACCAGCAGGTAGCGCACGTCCGGCGCGCCGAGTTCGCCGCGCAGTTTCGCGTCGCGCAGGAGCAGATCCTGCGGCAGCGGCGTGAGTGCGGCGAGATCGTTCTCCCACAGCGGCCCCGGCGCTCGCACCGCGACTGCGAGACCGGCGACGAGCAGCAGCCACGGCAGCCAGCGCGGACGCGGCACGCGGTCGAGCCAGCGCGTCGCGCGCGCGAGCAGGCGCGACTCCGCGACGTCGCGGAAACGCGCCGGCAGCACGCGCGGCAGCAGGTAACGCGTCGTGAAGCCGGCGACGAGCAGGCCGGCGATCGTGAACACGGCAAGCTGCTGCAGGCCGGCGACGCCGGAGGCGAGGAAGGCGAGATAGGCGATCGCGGCGGACACGATCGCAGTCGCCAGCAGGGGCCACAGCGCGCGGGCGCTGGCGAGCGCGTCCTCGCCGGCACGGCGATGGCTGAGCAGGCGGATCGGATACTCCTGCGCGACGCCGAGCAGGGTGAAGCCGAACGCGAGCGTGATGCCGTGGGCGCCGCCGAAGCCGAGCGCGAGCGCGGCGATGCCGGCGATCCCGCCGCTGAGCACCGGCAGCGCGCCCATCAGCAGGGCCGGGACGCTGCGATACGCGAGCAGCAGGAGCAGTACGAACCCGACCGTGCTGATCGCGCCGAGGCGGTCGGCTTCGGCGCGCGTCTTCGCATTGACGAGCACGGTGAACCAGCCGGGGCCGCTGATCGTCAGCTTGGCGTCGCCGCGCCCGGGCAATGCGTCGAACGCGGCCTGCAGCGCGTCGATCGCCGCGCCCTGGGCCGCCGGATCGAATCCGGCGCCGCGTGTCTGCGCGAGCAGCAGCGCCGCGCCGTCGGACGAGAACCACACGCCGTCGCGCAGTTCGGGCGCTTTCGGCGGTGACCAGCGCTCGGCCAGCGCCAGCGTTTCCAGCGTGGGGTCGCGCGGCAGAACGGGTTTCAGCAAGGCCGCGGCGGGCGAGGCCAGATCCGCCACGCGCTGTTCGAGCTGTTCGGCGAGCCAGTCCGCGTCGAGCGGATGCGTGTCGAGCGTCGGCGACAACAGGAACCGGTACGGCAGCAGCGCGTCGTCGAGCGCGGACGGATCGAACGCGCCGTTGTAGGCCTGCTCGAAATGCCTGCCGTCCTTGCGCAGGGCGTCGACCAGCCCGCGGCTGAGTTCGGCGAGCTGCGCCTCGGGCGCTCCGCCGATCGACAGCAGCAGCAGGCGCGAGCCCGGCCCTTCGCCGATCTGCTCCATCAGCAGCACCTGGTCCGGCGTCCGCGGCGGCGGCATGAAGCTGCGCAGGTCGGTGGTGACGCGCAGGTGGCCGATCGCGTACGCGGCGAGCACGGCCAGGGCGAACAGCCAGAGAACGAGGATCGAAAGGCCGGATCGGCGCATGGTTCAGCACCGGCCTCGCGGCGTCGGAGCAGAGGCGGACGCCGCGTGTCCCGGGGCGTGACGAACGAAGATTCCGACGTCCTGCCCGCACAGGCGGACATCCATTTCCGGATCGTGCCGGAACGCGCAATGCCCCGAACTCGACAACCTCGTCGTTCCAACCAAGGGCGGACGAACGCGCAGCACGCAGGACATCCGGAGTGCGGTTTCGCAGGACCGAACGCAGCGGGCAGTCAGGCTTCCGCGCTTGCGCACGGAGGAGAATCGCCCCCCGGCTCTCGCCGGGACGACGAAGCGCGCCTCCGCCGCGCGATGTTCGGCGTGCCGCGGGAGCGCACCGGATACCGGTTGGCGCGGGCACGACGTCGAAGCGCGCGAGACGCCCGATGCATCCATCCGGCGGCACCGCGCAAGCGCGTGGCGCGATCCCGCCGCGTCGATTCGCGCGGAGCCACCCGTCGGATGGATCATGGCGTCTTCGCGCCGCGGCACAGCGCATCGACCTCGGCCTTGCCGACGCGGGTCGGCAGCTTCGCCGTCGCCAGCGCATCGACCAGCAGGATCGCGAGGTCGCCGTCGCCTTCGTGCGTGCGGAAGCAGCGCGGCTCGCTGCCCGTACCGTCCACCTCGATCGCCGGCACGCGGCGCGCAAGGCGGCTGTCGCGCGGCTTCAGTTGCAGCTGCCAGTTCGACGCGCGTCCCGTCGCCGACAGCGCGAAGTCGCGCTGCAGGACTTCGGCGTCGCCGCCGAGCAGCGCGGAAAAGCCGCGCAGGAAGCCTTCGAGTTCCGGCGCCTGGCCCAGCGCGAACGAACGCGGCTTGCGCGTGCCGCGCTGCACGGTCGCGCTGCCGTCGGCGACGGTCATCTGTTCCCGGTAAGGCTCGTCGACGCGCTTGCCGAGACGGCCGGGACCGAGGTATTCGAGTTCGCCGCGAACGATCAGCGGGCGGTCGAGCAGACCGGACCAGCGCACCTCGGTATAGGCGGTGCGCGCCGGCACGTCCCGCTTCAGCCCGGCGACGAGCGTCGCGGCGTCGGGTGCGGATGCGGGATCAGGCGGCGCTGCGGGTGACGGCGGTGTCGTCGACGCCGTCGCCAGCCCGAGCAGGAGTGCCGCCACGCGTGGCGTCGGGATTCCAGAAGTCATGCCAGTTGAACCAGTTGTAGGGATCCTGCCGGACGTGGTGCTCGAGGCGCGCGGCATAGCGCTGCACGACCGCCTGCAGTTCGGCCTGGCGCATGCGGCGTGGCAGGTCGAGCCGGTCGGCGAAGGCCTCGAAATACAGATCGTAGCGGTTGCCGCCGCGGTACATGCCGAGGCAGAACACGACCGGCACCTTCAGCAGCGACCCGAGCAGGAACGGTGCCGTCGGGAACGCCGCCGGCGCGCCCATGAAGTCGACGACGACGGTCGTCTCGTGCTCGCGCGCGCGGTCCGCCAGCAGGGTCGCCAGCGCGCCGGACTGCAGCGCCTCGTTCATCGCGAGCACGATGTCGGTGCTCGGCCGCGAGGCGTCGATGACGTTCCTGGCGATCTCGGGATTCAACGCGTGCAGCAGTTCGGTCAGCGCCGGCGTCTTCTGCGTGTCCAGCACCACGCAGACGCGCGGCGCATCCGGCTGCTGCGCCAGTACGCGCAACACCTCGAAGCTGCCGACGTGCGCGCCCAGCAGCAGCAGGCCGCGATCGGGCTGCAGGCGCCCGGTGAGCTGGTCGAGGCCGTCGACCTTGACGTCGAAGGCCTTGAAACGATCGGCGAGCAGGAAGACGCGGTCGAGGAGCGTGCCGGCGAAGCGGTGGATGTGGCGCATGACCTGCCATGCGTTCGCCGGGCGGCCGAGCGCCCGTTCGAGAAACGCGTACGACACGCACCGCTCGTACGGCCGGCGCAGGAAGAAGTACAGCGTGATCGGGTACAGGCAGAGGCGCGCGAACGGGCGGCCGAGCTTCAGCCCGATCGTGCGGATCAGCCAGATCGCGAAATGGCCGCCGCCTTCCTTGCGTTTGCTCCAATGCTGCGTCACGCGAGTTCCCCGTCGCCCGACACTATCGTCGCGTCTCCGCGCAGGATACGGAAGCGCACGCGCGCGCCGTCGCGCGTCCAGCGCAATTCGGCCTCCTGGTCGGGCAGCAGGGGCGAGACGAACTTGACCGCGCCCAGACGCGCGAGGCGACCGGCGCCTTCGCGCTCGATCGACGCGGCGACGCGGTCGAGCAGGACCACGCCGGGCACGACGGGCGCCCCGGGGAAATGCCCGGGCAGGCTCGGATGCCGCGGGTCGATGCGGAAGCGTTCGGCGTGTTCGTTCATCGCGGTTCCTCGTCCGCCCCTTCGGCGAAGCCGCGCACCAGCGCCGGCCAGCGTCGCGCGAGGCGACCGACGAACAGCGGCAGCGGCGCGTGCGGGATGTGGCGCAGGTGCCAACGCCGCCAGGCGTACTCTCCGACCAGCAGGACCAGCACGGACAGATAGCTGCCGAAATGCAGGTACCAGCGCCAGCCCGCGCCGCGCAGTTCGAACGGCGGAGCCATGCCGAGTGCGGGAAGCACGCCGTCGGGCACGGCACAGGCGACGATCGCCGCGAGCCACAGCATCTGCGCACCGAACAGCAGGCTCCAGGCCCAGGTCAGTCCGCGTGCATAGGCGGCGACGCCCGGCAGGACGAGCCGCTCCCGGCCTTCGAGCACGCCGATGACGCGCGCGATCAACGGCTCCCGCCCGCGTGCCAGCGTGTGCGCGAACAGCAGGCACAATGCCGCGTTGACGAATACCGGCATCAGGTCGAGCGCCGCCCGCGCATGGCCGCGCGCGGCCAAGGTAGCCAGCACGCCGAGCGCGCACAGCCACGCGGCCCATGCCACCGTACTGCGGCGGCGCAGGCCGGGCAGGAACAGCAGCGTCGTCAGCACGGAAGCGGCGAGCAGGTCGCACCCCGTGCTGCCGCTCGCGATCGCCGCGACCAGCAGCATCACGTATGCGACCAGCAGGCCGGCGACGAGCCGCGAACGCGGCGCAGCGGGCACGGCGGAAGAGGAAGTCGTTGCGGACACGATGCGGACCGGGTGGCCGGTACGCGCGGAGCCCCATCCGCGCGCCCGTTTCCCCGCCTGCGCGCCTAGGGCGCGCGGTGTTGTTCGATGTGCGCCGACAGCGCACGCAGGCTGCCGAAGATGCGCTTGTTGTCGGGATTGTCCGAGCGCAGCTGGAAGCCGTAGCGCTTGGACACGGCCAGCGCGAGTTCCAGCGCGTCGATCGAATCGAGGCCGAGGTCGCTGCCGAACAGGGCCGCCTCGGGATCGATGTTCTCGGGCTGGACCCAGTCGATGTTCAGGCTTTCGGTAAGGAGTTGCGCGAGCTCGCGCTCGGCGGGGGTCTGGTTCGTATCCATTGGCTCAGGGGTCTTGGCGGGATGGAAGACAGCCGGGCAGTGTATCATCCGCGCCCCGTACCGCCTTCCGCCATGCCGCCACGCCCGTGACCCGCCTGTCGATGCCGAACACCGAACCTGCCACGACATTGCGGTTCGGCTACGAGCACGTCGCGGCGGAAGCGCTGCTGCGGCAGCCCGATGTGCTTGCCGTGCTCGGCTTCGGCGCCTCCTGCGCGCTGCCCGACGATCCGCGCGTGCTGCGCGTCGGGCTGGAGCCGGTCGGCGACGCCCCCCTCGAAGTCTGGCGCGGCGCCGCGCCGGTGCGGCACGGGCGCGACGGCGACCTGCGCTGGAGCAGCGACGGCGAGCACCTGTTCTTCGCGATCGAAGTCGACGAAGCCGTGCAGGGCGGCATCGCCGTGGCTGCCGAATATGCCTATCGCCGGCTGACGACCTTCGTCGCCGGATCCGGCACGCCGCATCTGCTGCGCCTCTGGAACTACCTCGACGCGATCAACGAC
>DBMH01000200.1 GCA_002297645.1 Rhodanobacteraceae bacterium UBA703
CGGCCGCGGGCGGGGAAGCCGCGCCTGCCGGAGCCCTGCGCCGGCGCGCGACGCCGAGGACGGAGGCCACGGCGGAAGCAGCGCCGAAACCGCGCCCGAAAACCGCCATCCGTCACAGCGCCGCCGAAACGGAAACAGAAGTGTCCGCGCCATCCGTCGCACCGCGCGCGCGAAAGGCCGTCACGACCTCCTCCGCCACGCCGCAGACGGACATTCGCGCTGTCGCAACGTCACCCGGCCTGCCGGAACCGTCGTCGACGGATCGCGCGGGGACGAGGAAGGAAGACGTTCCACTTTCCCGGCCGCCCTTGGATCGTCCGCGCGACGCTTCGCGCACGACGCCCTCGTCCAGCCCGTCCGACGGCGCCGTGCGGCCTGTCGCCGCCGCGCGAGCCGCTCCCGCTCCGTCGATACCCATTGCCGAACCGGCATCCGGCGCACGCGAGGAGACGGACGCGCCGGCCAGGGTTCCGTCGTTCGCACGCAAGCCGGTGTCCGCGGCGCCGCCCGTGCGCAAGGCGCCGGCCCGGCCGGCCGATACCTCGAAGCGCTCGGGGCAGGCGCTGGACTGGCTGCTCGAACGCGTACCGCCACGGCATCGCGGGCGCGTGCACGACTATCTCGTGCTGATGCGCATGGATCGCCCGGTCGGCGCCCTGCTGCTGCTGTGGCCGACGTGGTGGGCGCTGTGGTTCGCCGCCGGCGACTTCCCTCCGCTGGGCGCCTTGGTCATCTTCACGCTCGGCGTGTTCGTCATGCGCGCGGCCGGATGCGTCATCAACGACTACGCCGACCACGACTGGCTCGACGCGCAGGTCGAGCGCACCGCCGGACGGCCGATGGCGGCCAGGCGCGTATCGAAGAAGGAGGCCCTGACCCTGTTCGGCGGCCTGCTCGCGTTCGCCTTCGTGCTCGTGCTGTTCACGAATCCGCTGACCATCGGCCTGTCCTTCGTCGGCGCGGCGCTCGCCGCGATCTATCCTTTCACCAAGCGCGTCACGCACCTCGCCCAGGTCGTGCTCGGCGCCGCATTCGGCTGGTCGATCCCGATGGCGTTCGCGGCCGTCACGAATTCGCTGCCGCCGCTGTGCTGGCTGCTGTTCCTCGCCAACATCCTGTTCTCGGTGATCTACGACACCGAGTACGCGATGGTCGACCGCGACGACGACATCCGCGCGGGTTCGAAATCGACCGCGATCCTGTTCGGCGACGCCGACCGCGCGATCCTCGGCGTGCTGATGGCGACCTTCCTGCTCGCGATGCTGCTGGCCGGCACGCGCGCGCACCTCGGCTGGCCTTACTTCCTCGGCCTCGCCGCCGCCGCCGGATTGCTCGGCTGGCAGCAATGGCTGATCCGCGCCCGCGAGCGCATGGCCTGCTTCGCCGCGTTCCGCAACAACAACTGGGTCGGCTTCCTGCTCTGGATCGGCCTGGCGATGGCGCTGGCGATACGCTGACGGCGGCCAGACACCTGGCTTGGCGGAACACGACCTTTCGGGATGAAACAGTCTGGCTATCACTTTGACGGTTTCCACCTCGTCCCCGCGACTCGCGAGCTGCGGAAGGACGGGCAGTTGGTCAATGCACAACGCATGGTATTCGACTGCTTGGCTTATCTGCTCGAACACCGCGGTCGCGCCATTGGTCGCGACGAACTGATGTCGGCGCTGTGGGGGCGCGTCGATGTTCCTTACGCTCAGGTAAGCCATCTCGTGCGGCGCGCTCGGCAGGCCGTCGGTGACGCATCCGGCGAACAAAAGGTCATCCGCACGGTTCCGGACTTCGGCTATCGATGGGTGGCGGATGTACAGGTGACGCAGGAAGAGGATTCCGCCGAGCCGGTGCCGCCGCAGGCGAAGGCCGATCGCCTCCCCGCACTGGATCGGTCGGGTACGGGCTCCGTGGCAGCCTCGCCGGGCAAAGCGCTTGCGCCGGCGGCCGACGTGTCGACGTCGCTGCCAGCCGACGTCGCGGCGCCCGCGTCGCGACGCTTGCGCGCCTGGCATCGCATCGGGCCCGCCGTCCTCTTGCTGTCTGCCATTGTGGCCGTGGCTACCTATCTCGCGCTCGCGCACCGCCGCGCTCCGCCCACCGCCAGCACCCTCCCTTCTGCCGCAATCGTCGTACTGCCTTTGGAGGTCGTTGCTCCGGGTGATGCCGGCTGGGTGCGCCTTGGCGCCATGGACCTGATCGCCGGCCGGCTGCGCGGTGCCGGCTTGCCCGTACCTTCGAGCGACAGCGTCGTGGCGGCCGTGCACGCCGTCGGCGAGCCGATCGACGCGGAACACCGCGTGGCACTGAGGCGCGTCCTCGGGGTTGCCCGCCTAGTGGAGGGAAAGGCAACCCGGTCGTCGGCCGGCTGGAAGGTCGAACTGAGCAGCGCAGGCGACGATGGCTTGTTCAGCAGGGCCGAAGTCGAGCGGCCGGACGTAACCGAGGCGGCGCGCCATGCGGCGGATCTGTTGCTCGCGGCGATGGGGCATTCCGTCGCTGGCCCGCTCGCGGACGAACACGATGGCGACTCGCTACGAGAGATCTTGCCCCGCGCCCAGGCCGCATTGCTGGCCGAGCAACTCGATGCGGCACGCGCAATCCTGTCGGATGTACCGGAACCCGCTCGTGCGGACCCGCGCCGGCAGATCCTGCTTGCGCGGGTGGAGTTGCGCGCAGGAAAGCTCGATCTGGCGCAATCCATGCTCGTTGCATTGCTCGATGCCCCCGCCACGGCGTCGCATCCATCGTTGCGGGCCGAGATCCTGAGTTCGCTCGGCTTCATCGGCCTGACCCGCAACGACTGTGTCGAGGCCGAGCACCGTTTCGACGATGCCGTCGCAGCGGTTGGCAGTCGGCGTACCGGTCTCGATGTCGGAGCTGCATTGTCCGCACGCGGCGCCGCGCGCGCTTGCTTGCGGCGCTTTGGCGAGGCCGTTGCGGACCTCAGCGAAGCCGGCCCCATCCTCAGCGCTGCCGGGGACCGGCTCGGCCTGGCGCGCCTGGACAATCATTTCGGCGTGCTCGAGTTCTATCGCCATCGACCGGCCGAGGCCGTGCCCTATCTGGAGCGGGCGGCCACGGTGCATGAGTCTTTCGGCACGGTGGAAAGCTTCGCCGCCGATCTGGCGCTGCTGGTGACGGTGCAGGTCGAACTCCTGCGTTGGCCGGACGCGCTCGCGTCCAGTGAACGCCTGTGGAACCTGCATGGACACATCGGCGATCCGACACGCGTGCGTGCGATGGCTGGGGTGCGCGCGATGGCTCTGGTCCGAACCGGCCGCCAAGCCGAGGCGGATGCGCTGCTGCGCAGCGCAGGCAGCGAGAAGTCGCCGCCGGATGCCGCGCTTGACTTGGCGTTCCATCAGGCGGAGGCCGAACTGGCCTGGACGAAAGGTGATGCGACGCAAACCCTTGCCGCCTTGGCCCGCGCCTGGGCGGCGCTGCCGCCGGCGCAAATGCGCGATGAGGAGGACATCCGCACCTTGCTGCTGGGACAGCGTGCCGCAATCGCCAGCGGCCATCCGGCACCGGCGCCGCATCCGGGCACCGGCTTGCCAGCGACGGAGGGTGGCGATTCGCCCATCCCTCTCGTCGCCGTGGCCGAATGGGCGGACCACGAGGGCCGCCCCGCCGACGCCGAACGCGCCTTCCGCGAAGCCGGGGCGCTCGCGGAGGCGCGGGGCGTGCCGTCGACCACGGTGCTGGTCGTCGACGCCTACGTGCGCTGGCTGTTGGCCAGGCAGCGTTCCGCCGAAGCCAGAGCGATCGCCGGGCGCGTTCTTCCGTGGGCGGACCGCGACTTCGACAGTGCGCTCCTGCTGGCGCGCACGTATCGCGCGGGCGGCGACGTCGCTGCGGCCGAGCGAGCACGCGAACAGGCGCGGCAACTGGCCGGAGAGCGTGAGGTCGATAGGGACGTGGTTCCCGTGCAAATCACGGATCCGGCGCGATAACCCACGGATTCACCTGGGAATCAATCGTCCGTAAACCTCGCCTGACACGCCCCGTCACGCCGGCCCGCTCTCGCCGTGGGATCGTGGATGCCGCACGCACGCTTCGTCGTGCGCCGCGGCACCCCGTGTCCAGCCATGCGCTGGCGCAAGGTGATCCCAGCCAGCAGGAGAGGGGAACAGAGTGAAAGCATCATCAAATGACGGGCCCGGTAGCCCGCATCCGGCCGGTATCGCGCAGTGTGGAGCGGGAGCGAATGAACGCGCGCCGGCGTCCATCGCGGGCAGGTTGTGCCGCGCCGCCCAGCGCGGCCTCGTCCTTGGCGCGATGGCGCTGCCGGCCGCGGGTACGCCGCTCGCCGCGCTGGCCGCCGGCACCCTGGACGCGAGCTTCACGCCGCCTGCCTGGCAGGCGGGTTCGCGTGTCGGCACGCTCGCGCTCCAAGCGGACGGGAGGGTGCTGGCCGGCGGGTATTTCGTCGACAGCGGCGGTGTCATCGTGCAAGGCGTACTGCGCCTGAATGCCGACGGCTCGCGCGACGCGTCGTTCACACCGGCGCTCACCGATGGCGATGTCTCGTCCATCCTGGTGCAGTTCGACGGCAAGGTCCTGATCAGCGGGTATGCGTCCACGGTCAACGGCCGGGCCACCGGGCCGTTCGCGCGCCTGAATGCAGACGGCACGCTCGATGCTGGTTTCGTCCCGGCGCAGGCGAACGCCCGCGTCAAGGCGTTCGCGGTGCAGCCGGACGGCAAGATCCTGATCGGCGGAACGTTCAGCGCGGTCGGCGGCACCTCGATCGCGGCCATCGCGCGCCTGAACGCCGACGGCACGCTCGATGCTGGTTTCAGCAGCCCGATTTCCGATACCTACCTGTCGTTCTTGAGCGGCGTGACGTCGATTGCGCTGCGCCCCGACGGCAGGATCCTGCTCGCCGGCAATTTCTGCGCGCCGGCGGATGCGGCCTGCAACACGACGGCGGCAGCAGTGCGGCTGAACACCGACGGCAGCCTCGACACCGACCTCACTGCCGCCAGCGGGCTGGACGACGCCGAAGGGTTTGCCATCGTGGCGCACCCCGACGGAACCACCCTGGTTGCCGGCTACAGCAGCTTCCGCCGGCTCAGCGCCGCGGACACCTGGGATACGAGCTTCGATCCGCAGCCGACCGGCTTCGTCAACTCGATCGTCGTACAGCCCGACGGCCGTGTGCTCGTCGCCGGCGCCTTCATCGACATCGGCGGCGGTCCCCGCACCCATATCGCGCGCCTGAATGCCGATGGTTCCGCCGACGCCAGCTTCGACGGCGATGGCAGCGGAAATCCGAACGACCAGGTCTACACGCTGGCGGCGCAGGCCGACGGCCGCGTGCTGGTCGGTGGTTCGTTCGGCAGCGTCGGCGCGCAGCAGGTCGCCCGGCCAGGCGTCGCGCGCCTGCTGATCCCGGATGGCGCCATGCAGCAGCTCGGCTTCGGCGCCGACCACGGCACGCTGCGCTGGCAGCGCGGCGGCGCGGGTGCCGAGTTCGGGCGCGTCACGTTCGAGTCCTCGACCGACGGCAGCGCCTGGAGTCCGCTCGGCGACGGCGCCTGGAACCCGGGCACCTGGAATCTCGTCGCGCCGAACCTGCCGACAAACACCAGCCTCTGGCTGCGTGCGCGCGGCCAGGTTCTCAGCGGCGGCGGCTACACGGGCTTCAGCGGCTCGGTCAACGAGGCCGTGCGCCAGGTCGTCGCCAAGGTCACGCCGTCGGCGGGCACCGGCGGCCACATCGCCCCGGCCGCACCGCAGTTCGTCGACGCCGGCTCGACCCTGGCCTTCACGATCACCCCCGATGCCGGGCAACGCATCCTGTCGGTCGGCGGCAGTTGCAGTGGCACGTTGGCCGGCAGCGTCTATACCGTCGTCGCGATCGAGCGCGACTGCACGCTGCAGGTGGCGTTCACGGCCGCCGCCAACTTCGTCGTGACCCCGAGTACGGGCAGCGGCGGCCAGATCACGCCGTCGTCGCCGCAGGGCGTCATGCCGGGTGGGCGCGCCGCCTTCCAGCTGACGTCGGATACCGGCTACGCCATCGATCATGTCGGTGGCACCTGCGGTGGCGACCTCGCCGGCAACGTCTATACGACGGCGCCGGTACAGGCCGATTGCAGCGTGGAAGCCGCGTTCACCATCCAGACCTACACGGTCACCGCCACCGCGGGCGCGAACGGCAGCGTCACGCCTGCCGTGCAAGTGGTGCCCTACGGCAGCACTGCCGTCGTCAGCGTGGTGCCGCAGTTCGGCTACAACGCACAGGTTTCCGGCTGCGGCGGCACGCTCAACGGCATCACCTACGCCACCGCGCCGATCATGGCCGATTGCCTGGTCGACGCCGGCTTCGCGCCGCGCAGCGAGGCAGGTACGTCGCTGACCTACACGCTGATGCCGGCACAGTACGGCGTCGCCTGCGGCACCCAGAGCGCGATCACGGCCAAGGTCGGCGACTACGTCTATCCGTGCTACACACTGAAGAACAACAGCGGGCGCACGCTGCCCTGGCACTACCTCGCCAGCACGGGGAGCGGTGCGTCCTACTGGCACGACTATCCCAACCATGCGCCGCTGGCCGACTACGGGGTGGCGCCCACCATCGCCGCGCCGATCCTGGTCACGCGCTCGCTCGACATCGAGGCGCGCTGGAACGCACTGGAGCAGGCGCCGCCACGCTATACCTTCGATGACACCGCGGCCTTCGACTGGATCGAGCTGGCCGGGTCGGCGGCGGCGACGCGGTTGCCGATCGACATGCACGTGCCGTACGGCGAGGCGCAGGTCGAACTCCCGTTCTCGTTTGATTTCTACGGGCTGCCGACCGACGGCCGGCTGTGCGTCAACAAGAACGGCTGGATGAACTTCAATTCGGGCCAGCCGTGCATCGACTATTCGAACACCATGGTCATCGCTCCGGCCCAGTCCGGCATCTTCGGAGTCACCTATCCCTACGTCGGCGGCGACATCTACTACGCCACGCTCGGCACCGCGCCGAACCGGCGCGCCGTGGTCGAGTGGTCGAACGTGACGCTGCCCTACGACAACGATCCCGGCGTGCCGATGGCGTTCCAGGCCGTCATCGAGGAGGCCGGCGGCGCGATCACGTTCCAGTACCGTTCGATGGATACGGGCACGGCGACAGCGCGGGGCCAATTTGCGCAGGCGTTGCTGCGACGGGAGAGATCGTTCAGGCCGACAGCCGCTCCGGATCAGGCGCTAGTGTACTCCGACGCTCAACCTAGGCTGACCAGCGGCAAGGCAGTGCGCTTCACGCCGACGGCCAGCGCGTTCGTCGCCACGGCGACGGCACAGGGCCACGTGCGGGTGGAAGCGCCGCAAGCCCAGGTGAGCCCCGGCTCGCTGGGCGTCGACGTGGCCGCCGGCACTACCGCGGCGGCGGTGCTGGAGATCGGCAACAGCGGCAATGCGCCGCTGGTCTGGAGCCTGGGTCAGGCTCCGGCACGCAGCGGGTTCGTCATCGACACGGCCTACCCGCCGACCGCGCAGACGGCGGAAGCGCGCGCCGCCGCCGCCAGTTGGTCCACCGGCCGCAAGGACGACGCACGCCGTGCCGCTCTGGCAGCGCCGCGCACACGCTCCGCAGCCGAAGCATCACCGTCGCCACGGGCTTCGGGCGCGGTGCCGGCCTATGCGCTCGCCTACACCGGCCCCAGTTCGCGTCTCATGTCGCTGGATGCCGCCGCGCCGGAGGCGCTCACCTTCGTCTCCTGGGATGTGTATCTGGATCCCGTCCAGGTCGCCACGGTGATCGACAACGACTTCAGCCGCGTCTACCTGATGGCCAACGATTCCTGCAACAACGACGGTTGCTTCCTGGGCAGCTTCGGCATGCTCGACACGAGTACCGGCCATACCACCAATCTCGCGGGAGCCGGCACGATGCCCTACGTTCCGCAGACGAGCGAGCTGCTGTCGTGGGCCGGCGTGAAATGGGATGCGACGACGCACACGCTGTACGGCATCGCGACCAATGCCGGTCCGGGCAACAACTACCCGTTCGCGTCCTGCGGCACCGACCCGCTCTGCCGCAGCGACCTGTTCACGATCGACCCGGCCACCGGCAAATCGACCTGGGTCGCACAGATCGACTCCATCGATCCGGTCTACGGAACCAATCTGGCCGACATCGCGATTGCGCCGGATGGCGCGATGATCGGCCTCAACATGATCGACGACACGTTCTACCGCATCGACAAGGTGACCGGGCACGTCCGCCCGCTCGGCCCGAGCGGCCTTGCGGTGGGCTACTGGCCGGGACAGAGCATGGATTTCGACCAGACCACGGGCGTGCTGTACTACGCGACCTGGCCGGACGGCGACCTGCCGAGTTCGATGTACACGGTCGATCTCGAAACGGGCAGCGCCACTTCTCTCGGCATGACGGGCGACGGCACCACGTTCCTGCGCGGGCTTTCGATCACTCTTCCGGGAGGTCCCTGCCTCACGCCCGGAGATGTGCCGTGGCTATCCTTCCGCACCGGCGGCGGCACGCTGCAACCCGGGGATAGCAGCAGCGTGAGCATCGCCTTTGACGCCAGCCGCCTCGCTCCCGGCGAGCACCACGCCAAGTTGTGCGTCGACAGCAACACGCCGTTCCGAAGCATGACCGCCGTTCCGGTGACGCTCAACGTCGGGGTGTCGGACCGCCTCTTCGCCGACGGTTTCGACTAGCGGGCTGTTCGACCAGCGGCCGGGACAAGCAGCCGCCCGTTGCGATCCATGGAGGGATCGCACGCGGACCGACGAGGCAAATTATTGATCCGACGGAAGCGAGTCCGGGCGTGGACCGGACTCGCTGTGGATAGGCATGGGCATCGGCGATCCACTGGGGGCCCCGTCCCGGGAGCCGTGGCAAGGCCGTACGAACGTACCCGTCGAAAGCCTATCGAGTGCTTTCGCGCCGATGCATCGAACTCGAAGAATTGCTGCGGCATCTGGACCGCGATTTCGAGCGCATGGCAGGGATCGCGGCGCGCCAGCGCCTCGTGCGCGCTTGACGCATCAGCGTTTCGCCGGCGCGCGCGCCAGCGCCCACACATCGACTCGTGTCACACCCGCGCGGCGCAGCATCCGCGCGCATTCGCGCAAGGTCGCCCCGGTGGTCATGACGTCGTCGACCAG
>DBMH01000199.1 GCA_002297645.1 Rhodanobacteraceae bacterium UBA703
CTGCCCGGCCTGGTCGATGCGGTGGTCCGGCGCTTCGGGCGGCTGGACGGGCTGGTCAACAACGCGTCGGCCTTCCATCCGACGCCGCTCGGCACGATCACGCCGGCGCAGTGGGACGAGCTGTTCGCCGCGAATGCGCGCGCGCCGCTGTTCCTCGCCCAGGCGGCCGCGCCGCACCTCGCCGCGCGGCGCGGCGCGATCGTGAACCTGATCGACATCTACGCCGAGCGTCCGCTCGTGCACCACAGCGTCTATGGCATGGCCAAGGCGGCGCTGGCGATGGCGACGCGCTCCCTGGCACTCGAACTCGCGCCCGACGTGCGCGTGAACGGCGTCGCTCCCGGCGCGGTGCTGTGGCCGGAGGCCGGCAAGCCGCTGGACGAACGGGAAGCGCTGGTCGCGCGAACGCCGCTGCGGCGCATGGGGACGCCCGAGGACGTCGCCTCGGCGGTGCTGTGGCTGCTGCGCGATGCCGCGTTCGTGACCGGCGAGATCCTGCGTGTGGACGGCGGCCGCAGCCTGACCTGAGGGGGCGTGCCCCGGCGGCGGCGTCAGGCCACGGCGCCGCGCACGTGGCGGTACTGCCCCGGCGGCAGGTAGAGCGGGAACACGCCGGCCTCCTCGTGCTTGAGCGCGACGGAAATCAGGTTGGCGACCTTGACCACGTCGTTGACGAAGCGCTGGCGCTGTTCGCCGAGCCAGGGGCCGCCGAGGTATTCCTCGAACATCGTCTCGACGCGGCCGACGGACCGCATCACCTCGACATGCACGGCGGCGAGCTGCCGCGCGGCGAAGCGGTCCTTCTCCAGTCCCCAGCGCAGGTACGGATACAGTTGCGTGGCCTTGACGAGACTGGCATGGCGGAACGCCGCCGCCACTTCGCGCAGGCTGTTGACGCAGGCGTCCTCGTCGTTGCCGCAGCAGACGCCGATCAGCTTGCGCACCAGCGCGCGCAGCGTTTCGTGGTCCTGCAGCAGTTGCGCGATCAAACGCGGCCGGAAGCGTACCGGCACGTCGGGACCGGCCACGGCGTCGTTGCGCCGGATCTCGCCGGAACGGGATCCGTTGCGACGAGGAAACAGCGCCACCGCAGGCACGGCAGCGAACAGGTGTTCGAGAAGACGGGACACGAAGGCTCCTCCGACCGGCGCGCGATGCTCCCCTGGCGCGACGAGCGTGATCTTTATCACGCTCGGAAGCGTGACGTAACCTAGGGATTCTCCAGATGGACAAGCGTCCCGCCGGTATCGGCCGCACCGTGCAGGGGGTGCGACCGGCTCCTGCAGCGCGTCAGGACCGGGGCTTGAAGGCGGCCTCGACCAGCGCTCCGTCGAAACCGCTGCCGGCCGAGCCGGTCTCGGCGTAGCGATGCAGCGCGGCGGCGTAGACGCCCTGCAAGGCGCTCTGCACCACGCCGATCAGCAGCATGCCCAGGACGAACACCACGCCGGCGAAAGCCATCGCGAGCAGCGACCGCTCCGTCGCCAGCACCGTGAACAGGCCGACGCCGAGCATCGCCCAGGCCACGAACAGAAGGCCGAACACGAGGCCGATGCCGATGTTGCCGATGAGGTTCTCGCCCCAGGTCCGCCTCAGCAGCCCGGCGCTGCGCTTGACCGCGTCGACCGGCCCGAGACGCTCGTTCACCAGTACCGGCACCGCAAGGAACGTGGCAACGGTCCAGGCGACGCCGATCAGGCCGACGATCCAGCGCCCGATGAAGCCCGCGCGCTCCTCGATCATGCGCAGGACCAGGCCGACCGTCGCCGCGATCGCCGCGTAGCCGAGGATGTCCTGCCATCGCGAAGCGGCGAGGCGCAACCCGTCGGCCACCGTCGGCGTGCCGCCGTCGAGGCGGATGCGCGCGGCGCCGACGAGCGCGGCGTTGAAGAAGAAGATGACGAAGTACTGGCTCAGGTAGAACACGAACGCGAGCGGCCAGGCCCAGGGCGGCGGAGCGCCGTCGTCCAGGCGCGCGAGCGCGCCGCCGAGCGCCAGCGGAACGAGGAAGCTCGCCACGACGAGCAAGGTGCACGCGCCGGACAGCAGCGGAAACACCAGCAGCTTGCGGTCCGAACGCAACACCGCCGCGCTGGCCTTCACCAGGGCCCAACTCTGCGCCAACCGTCCCATGCCTTTCCCCCGTCGATGGTCGAGCGCGCTATTCCATCACCGACGCACGTACGGCGCCAGCCGTCGGTCAGGCCGGTGGCGACGGCGACAAGCCGCCGGCGGCGATCGGCTCGCCACCGGCGAGGCCGGACGCGAGCCACAGCTCGCGCAACGTCCGCCCGCTGTGCGGCTCGCGCACGTCCGGCGCGATGTCGGCCAGCGGCTGCAGCACGAAGGCGTGGGCCAGCTCCTTGCGCGGAATTTCCAGATGCCCGGGCCCGCTCAGCACGAGATCGCCGAACAGCACGATGTCGACGTCGAGCGTCCGGCTGGAGAAACGCGGCACGTCGCGGCGGCGACCGTGACGGTCCTCGAGCGCGTGCAGCCAGTCGTTCAGCGACAGCGGATCGAGATCGCTGTCGATGCCGGCGGCGAGGTTGACGAAGTCCGGTCCGTCGAAACCGACCGCAGCGAAACGATAGGCCGGCGAGACGCGCACCTCGCCGAAGCGCGCGCGCAGCTCGGCCAGCGCGGCGCGCAGGTGGCGCTCCGGCTCGAGGTTCGAGCCGAGACTGAGCCAGGCGCGCTGCACCGGGCTCACGGCGTCCGCTCGCCGCGCTCGATGATCACGCCGACCGCGCGGGAGCCGGTCACGGCACCGAGCTTGGACAGCTTGAGGCGCAGCCAGGTCACGCCGAATTCGTCGCGGATGATCGCGGCGCAGCGCTCGGCCAGCGTCTCGACCAGCTCGAAGCGCGATTCGCCGACGAATGCGATCAGGCGCTTGGAGACGGATTTGTAGTCGAGCGTGTCCTCGATGCGGTCGGTCGCGGCGGGCCGGGTGTTGTCGAACGCCATCTCGATGTCGAGCGCGATCGTCTGCTTGATCGTGCGCTCCCAGTCGTAGATGCCGATGACGGTGTCGATGCGCAGGTCTTCGATGAAAACGCGGTCCATGGGCGGGAATCGGGAATCGGGAATCGAAGTGATCATCCCTGCTTTCCCGCCGCGGCGACAGTCTTGCGCGCAGGCATACTCGGCGCATGCGCGCATCGACACCAGCACGGACTCCGGGCCCCGCAGGCTGGCTGCTCGTCCTGGCGCTGCCGCTGCTGGCGGCCTGCCAGGCCGTGCAGTTCGCCGCCCTGAATACGTCGCGCGCGCCGCCGGGCGTCGGATGGCGGCACGACATCGTGTTCGACTCCGCGAACGGGCTCGCGCTCGACGCCTACGTACCGGCCCGGGCCGCGCACGCGCCGATCGTGGTGTTCTTCTACGGCGGCGACTGGACGCACGGCGAGCGCGGCTGGTACCGGTTCGTCGGCGACGCGCTGGCCGAACGCGGCCTCGTCGCGGTCATTCCCGACTACCGCAAGGTGCCCGACGTCGCACCCGACGGCTTCATGAGCGACGCCGCACGCGCGGTCGCGTGGACGCGTGCGCATGCGACCGAACTCGGCGGCGATCCGGACGGCGTGTTCGTCATGGGCCACTCGGCCGGCGGCCACATCGCCGCGCTGCTGGCGACCGACCCGCGCTGGCTCGGCGACGTCGGCCTGGTCCCGCGCGATCTGGCCGGGTGTATCGGCCTGGCCGGCGTCTACCTGTTCCTGCCGGCGGACTCGGACGACGACGACATGCTCGCCGTGTTCGGCCGCGACGACGGCCGGCAGGAAGCGATGCCGCTGAATGCGATCCGTGGCGCCGAGCCGCCGATGCTGCTCCTGCACGGCCGCGACGACGACGAGGTCGATCCGGCGAACAGCCGCCTTTTCGCCCAGGCACTGCGCGCGCACGGAGACGAGGCCGAACTCCGGCTGTATCCGGAGGTGGACCATGGGCAAGTGCTTTTCGCACTGTCGCCGCATCGGGGCGCACCGCCGGTGCTCGACGACGTGCTCGCGTTCGTGCACGCGCATCCGCAGGCGACACACGAAGCCGGACCGTAGATTCACCCGGGTGATGCACCGGGACGGGATCCGGCGCCCGCTGCCGCGACACGCCGGCCTGCAGCCGGCTCAGACCGGAGCGAGGCTCTCCAGCGCCCAGCGCGGCTGCACCTGGATCGCCGTCGTCTCGTGCTGGCCCGCGGCGAGGCGAAGGGACCCCGCCAGCGCGATCATCGCGCCGTTGTCGGTGCAGAACTCCGGCCGCGGGAAATAGGTGCGGAAGCCTTCGCGCGCGCCGGCTTCGGCGAGCTGCGCACGCAGGCGCCGGTTCGCGCCGACGCCGCCGGCGACGACGAGGGACTTCGCGCCC
>DBMH01000136.1:0-13739 GCA_002297645.1 Rhodanobacteraceae bacterium UBA703
CGGACGTTCGCCGTCGAGGCCCGCCAGGTCCTCGGGTACCACCACGGTCAGCGTCGCCGCGGCGGGCAACTCCGTGTCCAGCTCGCGCAACAGGCTCGCGAACGCCCCGCCGGTCGGCGCGGGCGCCTCCTCCCTGCGCGGGAAGCCCGGCGCGAGCCAATGCCACTCGCCGTCGGCTCCTTCCGCGGCGGTACGCGCGTCGGCCAGCGCGACACCGGGCGCGACGACGATCCACGATCGCAGCGACGGCGCGGCGGCGTCGACGACCGGACGCGCCAGCAGCAAGGCGAAGAGCGTGATCAGTGCGAGGCGCAGCAACAACAGCCACGGCCGCTCGAAACGCAGGCGGCGCTGCGGGCGCGTGCGCTCGGCGATCCAGCGCAGGGCGGCGAATTCGGTCGTGGTCAGTTCCAGCCGCCGGACCAGGTGGATCAGCAGCGGCAACACGAGTGCCGCCAGCGCCGTGAGGCCGAGCGGAGCCAACAGGCCGATGCTCATGCCGGCATGTCCTCGCCGCGCGTGGGCGGCAACGTGGAGCCACCGGCGCCGAACAGGGCACGCAGCGGCTCGTCGAGCGGCCGGTCGAGCACGTGCTCGACGTGCCGGATACCGGCCGCCGCGAAACGATGCGCGAGGTCCGCGCGCGCGGCGCCGAAGCGCTCGAGGTAGTCCTTGCGCACCGAGCCCGCCTCGACGCGGCGCTCGACACCGCTTTCCGGATCGACGAAGCGGTGGCCGCCACGAAACGGGAAGTCGCGCTCCTCCGCCGTGAGCAGTTGCACGGTCAACACTTCGCGGCGCGCGGCGGCCAGGCGCAGGGCCATCGCGGACAGCGCGTCGTCGAAGAAGTCTGACAGCAGCACGACGACTGCCGGGGGCTGGATGCGCTCCCACAGCGGCCGCAGGACCGCCGCTTCCACGCCACCGGAAGCCGGCGCGAGGCGTGTCAGTTCGAGCGCGCAGCGGTCGCGCTGGCGCGAACCGCCGGAGGCCGGCACGAAGCACGGCGCCGCGCCCCCCAACGCGAGCAGCCCGAAACGGTCTCCCTGGCGCAGCGCGAGTTCGAACACGCAGGCCGCCAGCGTCCTCGCCGCATCGAGCTTCGAGTATTCGGGGCGTGCCGCGTCGCGCTGCCGCATCGACGCGCTCGCATCGACGACGGCCCATGCGACCAGCGGACTGTCGCGCTCGGCCTCGCGAACGAAGTAACGGTCCGAACGCGCATAGAGCTTCCAGTCGATGCGGCGCAATTCGTCGCCGGGTTCGTAGCCGCGGTACTGCGCGAACTCGAGTCCGGCACCGCGACTGCGGCTGGTGTGCTGGCCCAGTCCCTCGCCAGCGGCGCTGCGCGCGACGAGGCGCAGGCCGCGCAGGCGCGCGCGCAGTTCGGGCGGAACCAGGATCGGCATCGTCAAGACGGCGTACTCACGCCGCAGGACCGCGACCGATGCGGCCGAGATGGGTGTGATGGAAGCCGCTCGCGTACTTCAGGCCGTAGCCGAGTGCGCGGTCGAAGCCGATGTGCGCGATCCAGACCAGGCCGGCACCGACGACAGCCGGCACGGCGAAGTGCATCCCGATCGCGAGGCAGGCGATTGCTCCGAGGTACGAATGCGCGGCGTTGTAGGTCGCGGCCCCCAGACGTGCACCGCCGAGATAGCCGGCGAAGGACAGGTCCGGCAGGAAGAAACACATCGCGAACAGGCCCCAGCCGTAGCCGGCGTGACCATAGGCGTACAGGGCCACGGCGAGCACGCACAGGCCCTCCAGCCGCAGCAGGTTCCTCACGCCGCCGATCGCATGGCCGCTCATCGTGGCTCCTTCGTCGTCCGTCCCGACCGGTGTCGATCAGGCGGGAAACGGGATCGACGCCAGCAGTGCGGCGACGACGTCGTCGGTGCTGCGCTGATCCGCTTCGGCGGCGAACGACAGCAGCAGGCGATGGCGCAGCACCGGCGCCGCGAGTGCCGTCACGTCCTCGCGCGTCGCGGCGAGACGTCCGTGGATCAGCGCACGCGCCTTGGCCGCCAGCACCAGCGACTGGCCCGCGCGCGGTCCGGCGCCCCAGCGCACCCAGTCGCGCACCGCCGCGATCGCCTGCGCCTGCGGGCGCGTCGCGCGCACGAGACGCGTGATCCACGTGAGCAGGTCGTCGCCCACGTGCACCTCGCGCGTCAGCCGCTGCAGTGCGAGCAGCTCCTCGCCGCCCATCACCACGGGAACCACGGCGTCCGCCTGTCCCGTGGTCTGCGCCAGGATCGCGCGCTCTTCGGCTTCGTCCGGATAGTCGACGCGGACGTGCAGCAGGAAGCGGTCGAGCTGCGCTTCCGGCAGCGGGTAGGTACCGGCCTGCTCGAGCGGGTTCTGCGTCGCCAGCACGAAGAACGGCTTCGGCAGCGCATGCGTGGTGCCGGCGTAGCTGATCGTGCGCTCCTGCATCGCCTCGAGCAGCGCGGACTGCGTCTTCGGCGGCGTGCGGTTCAGTTCGTCCGCGAGCAGCAGGTTGGTGAACACGGGCCCCTGCTGGAACTTGAAGTAGCGCTTGCCGGTGCCGTGGTCCTCCTCGAGGATCTCGGTGCCGACGACGTCGCTCGGCGTCAGGTCGGGCGTGAACTGGATGCGCCGGAAATCGAGCGCGAGCGCCTGGCCGAGCGAGCGCACGAGCAGCGTCTTGCCGAGGCCGGGCACGCCTTCGAGCAGGCAGTGGCCGCCCGCGAGCAGGCCGATCAGCAACTGCTCCACGACGTCGCGCTGGCCGACGATCGCGCGGCCGATCGCCTCGCGCAGCGCGGCCAGGCGGTCGAGCTGCGCGCGCAGCGCCGCTTCGGACAGGGGGGCGGTATCGGGCATTCTCGGACCTCCGTTCGCGAACATGGCATTGTCGCGGCGGTGGCCGGCGCACGACACGTGCAGGATGTCACCCCGGCGCACCCGCTCGCCTGCCCGCTACGCGTCACCTATGCTCTGGGCGGACGATCGGGCGGCGCGCGGAGATCCCATGGTGGCGGACGTATCCTGGCATTCCCTCGTGGCATGGGCATGGCTCGCGTACATCGTCGTGCTCAGCGCGACGATCATCCTGGAGAAACGCGATCCCGCCGCGACGCTGAGCTGGATCTTCGGCCTCGCCGCGTTTCCGATCGTCGGACTCGTCGTCTACTACTTCCTCGGCCCGCGACGCATCCGGCGTCACCGCATCAAGCGCGCCCGCTATCTCGGCCGCACGATGCGGCCGGACGAATTCGAGACGCGCGACGCCGCCGAGCTGTCGCGTCTCGCGCAGCGCATCACCGGCCTGCCGATGACCACGGCCCGTTCGGTCGAGCTGCTGATCGACGGCTCAAGGAAATACCACTCGCTGCTCGCTGAAGTGCGCACGGCCCGGGAACAGATCCATCTCGAGTACTACATCTACGAGCCCGACCACATCGGCGCCGCACTGCGCGAGGCGCTGATCGAACGCGCGCGGGCCGGCGTCACCGTGCGCCTGCTCGTCGACGCGATCGGCAGCGTCCGCGCCGGCCGCTTCCTGCGCCAGTTGCAGGACGCCGGCGGCCAGGTCGCGTGGTTCCATCCGGCGCGGCTGGCGGCGCCCCTGAAGATGTCGTGGGCGAACCTGCGCACGCACCGCAAGATCGTCGTGATCGACCACCACATCGGCTACACCGGCGGCATCAACATCACCGACGCCGAGGACGATTCGCGGCGTGCGGACGCCTATCGCGACCTGCACCTTCGCCTCGAAGGTGCGGTCGTGCGCGAATTGCAGCAGGCGTTCGTGGAGGACTGGGCCTATGCGACCGGCGACGACGCCTTCCTCGAAGCGGCCGGGACCGTAAAGCCGCCGGCCACGGCGCACGGCGCCATTTCGGCACAGGTCGTGACGGCCGGCCCGGACAACGGCTGGGAGCCGATCCATCGCGTCCACGTCAGCGCGATCCATGCCGCACACGAACGCGCCTGGCTGATGACCCCGTATTTCGTGCCGAGCCAGGCCGCGCTGATGGCGCTGACGTCCGCAGCGCTCTCGGGCGTGGACGTGCGCGTGATGGTGCCCCGGCGCAGCGACTCGCTGCTGGTCACGCTCGCGGCGCGCTCCTACTTCGACGAGTTGCTGCAGGCGGGCGTGAAGATCTACGAATACGGCCCGCGCATGCTGCACACCAAGGCGCTGCTGGTCGACGACAACCTCGTCACCATCGGCACGGCGAACTTCGACAACCGCAGCTTCCGCCTGAATTTCGAAGTGGCGGTGCTGTTCGACGATCGCGAGCTGGCGCGCCAGATGAACGACCTCTTCCTGCACGAGCTCGACTCGGCGCCGCAGGTGCAGACGCGCAAGAAGCTGCCGCTGCTCCGCGCGCGCATTCCGGAAGCGTTCGCACGGTTGATGTCGCCGTTGCTGTAAGTTCCGGAATCGCGCGCATTCCATGCGCGACGGATTGCGATACCGGAAACGGGGCCTGCCTCTCCTGGGTTTCGCATCGTTCGGAGCACACCGACATTCGCGCATCCGGCCAGTGTGTCGCTTGTTCTCCGAATCCCCTCGATACGCTCCACTAAGAGAGTGCAGAGCAGACTGCTATAGTCGAAGGTCGGGTAAAAGGGCGGCCTCGAACCCGGACGAGCCGATCGGTAACGAGAGGACTCGGCAAGACGGAGCCGGATTCCGGTACGAGCTGCATATGACTCGTGCGGCCGCCCGGTCGATCCATGTGAAGTCGGACCAAGGGGAACTCAAAGGATGATCACCCATCGCACGCTGCTCGCGCTTCTCGTTCGCACCTGCAGGCCATGGCGGTTCGGCCTGTTTTGTCTTGCCTTGGCGAACTGCGCGCAAGCCGCAAGAGATGCAGAGGTCGTGCAGGTGGCGGCTGGAGACGCGCATACCTGCGCGCTCGATGTCGAGGGCAAGGTGGCGTGCTGGGGCTCCGCTCGATATGGCCAGCTGGGTGCCCGCAGCGCGCTCGAGAGCGCCGATCCCGTCCCGGTCGACGGCCTCTCCGGTGTCATTTCGATCACTGCCGGCTACGCACACAACTGCGCGCTGAAAAGTGACGGCTCCGTGGCCTGCTGGGGCGCCAACTTCATGGGCCAACTCGGCAACGACAGCGAAATCGACAGTTCGACGCCGGTTGCGGTGAGCGGGCTGTCCGATGTCATCGCGATCGCCGCCGGTGGATGGCACAACTGCGCGATCAGGAGTGACGGATCGACGGCATGCTGGGGGTACAATGGGCAGGGCCAGCTTGGCGACACCACATATGTCGAGCGCCATGTGCCCGTAGCCGTCAGCAATCTTGCGAATGCATCGGCACTGGTCGCCGCAGATTGGAACACGTGCGCCTTGAAGCACGACGGGGGCGTTGCGTGCTGGGGCGACAACTACTACGGACAACTCGGCGAGTTTTATGCCAACAGTAGCACTACGCCGATCACCATAAGCGGAGTGGCCGGGGCTACGGCACTCTCCTCCAACGGGATTCGCATCTGCTCGCTGATGGGCACCGGCCCTGTCCTCTGCTGGGGCGGTGGCGTCGTGCCCAGAACACCTCGCAGCATCGATGGTATGGATGGGGCGACGGTGAAGGCCATTGCCGTAGGCGCGCTCCACGCGTGCGTGATGAAACACGATGGCACCGTAGCATGCTGGGGCGACAACACCGCAGGCCAAATCGGCAACGGGTCCGCCGGCGAATACGGCGGCATCTATCCACCTGTCACCGTAGCCGGTCTGTCGAAGGCCACGTCGATTGCCGCAGGTTCCGGCCACACCTGCGTCCTGAAGCGAGGCGGAGGAGCTCCTGTCTGCTGGGGAGCGAATTTCTGGGGCCAGCTGGGCGCCGGCTCGCCGTCGTCAAGGACGATACCCAACACGATCAACTCTCTGTCCGAGGCTTCGGCTATTGCGGCCGGCGACCGACATGCCTGCGCCCTCCGGACCAATGGCACGGTCGCTTGCTGGGGCAAGAACGACAGCGGCCAGCTCGGCAACGGCAGCACGAATGCTGCTTATACGCCGGTCATGGTGAGCAGCTTGACGAATGCAAGGGCGGTCGCAGCCGGCGAGAAGCACACCTGCGCGCTGAAAATCGATGGCACCGCGGCTTGCTGGGGATACAACTTCCACGGCCAACTCGGCAACGGCGCCGAAATGTTCGGGACCAGCACGGATGATCAGACCCCCCACCCCTTGCCGAGCGCAGTAGTCGGCTTGACCGGAGGTGTTGCGATCGCTGCCGACCGGGATACAACTTGCGTGGTGAAGCAGGACGGTACGGTCGCTTGCTGGGGACAGGCTCCTGGCCGGAGTGGTGCCAGCTCCGCACCAGTCCCGATCGGCGGATTGTCGGGCGTTTCCATGGTGACAATGGGCTTGAGTCTCGCGTGTATGTTGGGAATGGACGGAATGCCGGCCTGTTGGGGACAGAATGCGTGGGGACAACTCGGTGACGGCACCACGGTCAACAGCGACTCGCCCGTTGCGGTCAGTGGACTCTCGAACATTTCGGCCCTCGCAACAGGATGGGTTCACACCTGCGCGCTGAAGAGCGACGGGACAGTGGATTGCTGGGGACGCAATGACTCCGCCCAGCTCGGGAATGGAACAATCGATGACCCGCCGTACTACGGTTTCCCCCTCATTCCCAACCCACTTCCGCTGCCCGTCATTGGATTGACGAACGCCTCGACCCTCTCCCGTGGCCCGCATCGGACCTGCGTGACGAGATGGGATGGCACCGCGGCCTGCTGGGGCAGCGGTCCGCTCGGCAACGGAACCCAACGGACCACCCCCTATCCGGTCGAGGTCATCGGCTTGTCCGATGCCCGATCCATCGCGCAGGGGACCTACCACAGCTGCGCATTGAGGACCAACGGCAAAGTGGCCTGCTGGGGCAGCAATGGAGACGGCGTTCTCGGCCATGGCCTGCCGAACTACTACGCGACGCCCCAGTCCGTGCGATGGGGCGATCTCATCTTCGCGAATGGCCTCGAGGACTGACCCCGATCATCCATCCGCCGTATGGCGCGGTGGCAACGGCCCCAAGGCGGGTGGGAGTCGATCGCAGCGCTATAGCGCCGTGATCGGAGCCGCTCCCTCGAGAATACGTTCACTGCCGACGGGGCTCACGCCGTCAGCGCGTAGATCACCACATTGACCGCGAACTTCGTGTTGTCCTCGGCCAGGAAGCGCTTGTTGCGCCAGTCGTAGTCCCACTCGCAACCGTAGTCCTTGTTGCTGTAGAGCACGCCGAGGCGGCCGCCGATCTCGATGCCCTCGAGGTACTCGTGCACGAGATCGTCGCCCCAGCCGTTGAGCTCGAACGCGGTGTTGGGCGGCCCGTCGAACTTGAAGAACGCATCGAAGACCGGATGCGTCTTCGGCAGCTTCTTCAATGCCTCGTCGCCGAAGATCGCGGCCATCTCGCGCTCGAAGGATTTGGCGAACAGGCCGTCGATGTCGTGATTGCAGTCGTCGACGAGAACGAAGCCTCCGTTCCTGACGTAGCGCTCGAAGTTGCGCCGCTCGTCCGGATTGAACTCGACGAGCTTGTGCCCGGCGAGATAGCAGAACGGTGCGGCGAGCATGCGCGGGTCGGCCAGCGGCAGCACGTGCTCCTTCGGATCGACGCGCAGCGTGGTGTACTGGATCAGTGCGTCGACGAGGTTCGACGGCATGCGCGCGTCGACGTCCCAGTCACCCGACTCGTACATCAGGCGCGTGAACCAGAAGTCGTATGCCCCCTGACCGGTGCCCGGCGATGGGCGACTCCCAGGCACGCCCTGCGCGCGCGCAAGCGGCGCCAGAGCAAGCCCGGCAGCACCGGCCATCATCAAGCGAAGGAATTCCGAACGGGTCATGGGAAAGTCGGGATTGGTGATTTGCGAGTGGTGTTCGGAAAGCAAGCCGGTGCGCAGGCCATCAATGCTTTGCCGAATCACCAATCACCAATCCCGAATCACGGCTTTACACCGCGTCCGACAGCGACGAGAACGTGAAGTCGCGGATCTTCATCGGCGGGATCATCATCACGAACGGCGACTCGTCGTCGCCGACGCGCACCGGCCTGCCGATCTCCTCGATGTTGTTGAGCATGATCGCCGGCGACTCGTTGAAGCGGAAGTTCTTGATCGGATACTTGATCTCGCCGTTCTCGACGTAGAACGTGCCGTCGCGGGTCAGGCCGGTCAGCAGCACGGTCTGCGGATCGACCATGCGGATGTACCAGGTGCGCGTGACCAGGATACCCTTCTTGGTCGACTTCACGAGGTCCATCGTCGACTTGTCGCCGCCGACCATGATCAGGTTGCCCGGCTGCCCCACGGCCTTCTTGCCCTGCTTCTGCGCCCAGTAGCGCGAGTAATGCAGGTAGTCGATCTTGCCCTTGGTGATGATCGGCGTCTTCTCGCGCGCGAGGCCGCCCTGGTCCCACGGCAGCACGGCGGCGTGCTCGTCCCACGGGTCGGAATAGATCGTCACGCGCTCGTCGAACATCTTCTCGCCGAGCTTGTTGCCGCCGCCCTTCTTCGACAGGAAGCTGCGGCCCTCATCGGCGCTGCGCGCGTCGAAGCCGAACATCATGAAGCTGATGAGGCCGGCGGTCGCGGCCGGTTCCATGATGACGGTGTACTTGCCCGGCTCCAGCGCCTTGGCGTCGACCGATCCCTTGGCCTTCTGGATGGCCGTCTTGATCTCGCTCTTCGCGTCGAACTTCGACACGTCCTGGAGATTGCGCGCCACCCAGCCGGAACCCTTGCCGTCCTCGGTGCGCACGGTGCAGGTGAAGTCCAGCGCGGCCGATTTCTGGTAGCCGAAGTTGCCCTTGCTGTTGGCGATGGCGATGAAGTTCTGTCCGTCGCTGAAGAAGCCGGCCGTGACGAGCTTGTCCTTGCGGCAGGGTTCGATGCAGTCGGCGGCGACCTGGGCACGGTATTCCGGCGTGATCGCGGCGGTCTTCGCATCGAAGGTGCTGCTGGCCTTGTAAGCCTGCTTCTCGATCGCCGGCACGAACTCGGGGTTTTCCGGCGCGAGCCTGGCCAGCTCCTCCGCGCGGCGCACGACGGCCTCGATCGACTTGTCGTCGAACGCGTTGATCGTGGCCGTGCCGACGCGCTTGCCGAACGCGACTTCGACGGCGAGGCTGGCGTCGTCCACGTGGCCGGCCGTCGAAACCGAGTTGAGCGCGTAGCGCACGTTGCCGCCGCTCGATCCCGCGAGGGTCGCGGTGCATTCGTCGGCCTTCGAGAACTTGATCGCCTTGTCGAGGATCGCCTTGGCCTGTTCTTCGCTGAAAATGGTCATGAGGGTCTCCGTATCTTTCAGCCGAGGCTGCGCGCGGTGTTGATGACGTTGATGCCGTTGAAACGCGCCGTCGCCGAACCGTGCGACACGGCCGACACCTGGCCCGGCTGTCCCTTGCCGTCGAAGAACGAGCCGCCGAGGCGGTAGTCGCTCTCGTCGCAGACGGCGGCGCAGGCGTTCCAGAATTCCGGCGTGCGGATCTGGTACGCGACGTCCTCGATCTGACCGGTGATCTTGCCGTCCTTGATCTCGTAGAAGAGCTGGCCGCCGAACTGGGCGTTGTAGCGCTGCTGGTCGATCGAGAACGAACCGTCGCCGATGATGTAGACGCCATTCTCGACGTCCTTGATCATCTCGGCCGGGGACAGCTTGGCCTTGCCCGGCGCGAGCGAGACGTTGGCCATGCGCTGGAACTGCACGCTGGACCAAGAGTCGGCGTAGCAGCAACCCTGCGACGCGTCGAGCCCGAGGATGTGCGCCTGGTCGCGGATGACCTGGTAATTGACGAGCTTGCCGTCCTTGATGAGGTCCCACTTCTGCGTCTTGACGCCTTCGTCGTCGAAGCCGACCGCACCGAGCGAACCCGGCTGCGTCTTGTCGGCGAAGATCGTGACCTTGTCGCTGCCGTACTGGAACTTCTCCTTCCACTTGTCCAGCGTGGCGAAGCTGGTGCCGGCGTAGTTCGCCTCGTAGCCGAGCACGCGGTCGAGCTCGAGCGGATGGCCGACCGATTCGTGGATCGTCAGCCAGGTGTGCGAGGGATCGAGCACGAGGTCATACTTGCCCGGCTTGACCGACTTCGCGGCGAGCTTCTCCTTGACCTGCTTCGCGGCCGCGATCGCGTCGGCACGCATGTCGTAGGAGTCGCGGTAGACGACCGCACCGCCGGGCAGCTCGACCTTGTCGGCCGGCTTGGCGTCGAGGTACTCGAAGCCCATGCCACGCGGCGAGGACAGGCCCTGGCGCGAACGGAACTTGCCGGTGTCCTTGTCGATCGCGGTCACGGTCATCGGCGCCCAGATGCGGTGCACGTCCTGGTCGATGTACGAACCGTCGGTCGACGCGAAGTACTTCTGCTCATTGACGAGGAAGAGCGTCGAATTGACGAAGCTGGCGCCGGCCTTGATCGCGTCGGCATTGACGCCGAGCAGCAGATCGACCTTGTCCTTGATCGGCACTTCCATCGCGTTCTTGACGATCGGCGTCTTCCACGAGACCTCGCCGACGCCCTTCACCGGCGCGAGCTGAACCGGCGCGGTGAGAAGGCGTGCATTCGCCTTCGCGATAGCGATCGCCTGTGCGGTCGCCTTCGCGACGGCATCGCTGGACAGGTCGTTGGTCGCGGCGAAGCCCCAGGCGCCCTTGGCGATGACGCGCACGCCGATGCCGGTCGACTCGGTGTTGACGACGTTCTGTACCTTGTCCTCGCGCGTGACGACGAACTGGCGCAGGTAGCGCCCGATGCGCACGTCGCAGTACGTCGCGCCACCAGCCCTGGCCGCGTTCAAGGCGACGTCGGCGAGCTTCTTCTTGGTCGCGCCGTCGATCCGGGAGAGCAGTTCCTCCGCGGCGATCGCGTGTCCGTAGAACGCGGGGATGACGAGGCCGCCGAGGCCGACGCCGGTGATCTTCAGGAAATCGCGTCTGTCCATTCTCCCTCCGAAAGCTTGTGTCTGGTCGCGGCATCGAGTGCGCGGAAGCCGGATGGTGTCGGACCGCCGCGGTCGCGTCACGTGACAAACGGCATGGTCGCCTGCGCTCCCCCGGGACGCGGCGGGCGAGGCGGGAATCGAGCGGAGGCACTTTCACCATGAGAAACTCCGCACATGGAAATTTCCAAGACGTTCCACATCGAAGCCGCCCACCGCCTGCCCAACGTCCCGGAAGGACACAAGTGCGCGCGCCTGCATGGCCATTCCTTCCGCGTCGAGGTCCAGGTGAGCGGTCCGCTCGACCCGCACCTCGGCTGGGTCATGGACTTCGCCGACATCAAGAGCGCGTTCGCGCCGGTGTTCGACCAGCTCGACCACCGCTATCTCAACGAGATTCCCGGCCTGGAGAATCCGACCAGCGAGGTCCTCGCACGTTGGATCTGGGAGCGCCTGAAGCCCTCGCTTCCGCTGCTCTCGTCCATCTCGGTGCACGAGACCTGCACCTCGGCCTGCCGCTACGCCGGACCGTCCGACGACTAGAGTCCTTCATGTGCAGATGCCGCATGGCCGGGGGAAACCGGACGCGGCGCCCTCATCGCCCCGGGTAGCCGGAAAATATCCAGAACACTGATCTTGCTCGGATTTTAGCCATGTCCTCCGGAGCAGCGAACGGAATCGAAGCGATCTTGTTGCAACGCAACAAATGGAGTGCTAGGATGCCTGCCACATCCGAATCCCTATCGAGGCAACACCATGTTCGAGCAGATCAACTCGCAGTCCCTCGCTCTGGGCAAGAGCTATGCCGATACCTTCGTGAAGGCGCAGGGCCTGGCCCTGGCCGGCTTCGAGCGCATCACGGAACTGAATCTGCGCGCCTTCGAAGAGCGCGTCAAGGCGTCCGTCGACTTCTGGTCGGAAGCCGCCGAGGTTCGCGATTTCGAAGCCGCCAAGGCGTTCTGGCCGAAAGGCGTGCAGCTCGCCAAGGAAAGCGCCGAGAAGCTCTACGCCAACACGCAGGAAGTCCTCGGCGTCTCGCTGAAGACCTCCGAGGCGATCGGCGCGCTCGCGAAGGGCTCGATCGAGACCACCAACGAGACGATCACCAAGCAGGTCAACGCCGCCAAGAAGGCGACCGGCGCCCGCTGATTCCGCGTTTTCGCTCTCCCAGCGTCAAGCGCGCGGCCGCACCCCCTCCCCCGCGGCTGCGCCTGTTCGAGGCCGGACTTTGTCCGGCCTTTTTTTTTCGCCGTTTCCGCTTCAGCCGCCGTCGAAGCCGTTCGCGAAAATCCCATCCAGCACGCAGGTTTCCGGCATGCGAATCGTCGCCTGCCCCTGGCCGACCGGCGCGACGATCAGGTTGATCTGCCCCGGCGTGCAGCTGTCGATGCGCATCTGCTGCGGGAGGAACCCCGACGGCACGCTGCCGACGCCCAGCGTGCCGGACAGGTCGCCGCTGTAGTCGATCAGGCGATACGTGCCCGAACCGAAGCCGCCGCCGTCGACGAGGTGAAGCGCGCCGCCAAGAGCGAGGTTTCCCGCCACCGCGAACAGGGGCACGGTGTTGCCGGGCGCATCGAGGACGACATTCAGGCTGGCGCCGGCGGACAGCTCGAGCGCAGCCAGGGACAAGGTCAGATCCTGCGCACCGATCAAGCGGCCGCCGCTCCGGATCCGCGTCTCGCCCACGGCGCCACCACTGGAAACCAGGGCCGCACCCAACTCCACCGTCACCGCCGAGCTCGCGATCGAGCCGGCCGCGCTTAATGCGCCTTTCCTGATCGTGGTCGGGCCATCGAAGGTACTGGCGCCCGTCACGATCCAGTAGGCGGGGCCGGCTTTCTCGAAGGCGGTGAATCCTCGATACGTCGTGCCGATCTGCGACGCGTCGAACAAGGCATCGATCGCCCCGCCCAGCGCCAGCACATTGCCCGCGCCATCCGCCGCCTCGACGTTGCCGGTGAAGCTCGCGCCGGCGCGCAACTCCACGCGGTTGCCGTCGCCGAACAGCGAAACGGCATTGGCCTGTCCGCCATACCCCATGCCGCCGCGAATCACACCGGCATTGATGACGGTGACGCCACCCTCCGCGGCACCGAGTACGCCGGCACCACCCCGGCCTTCCCGCGGCGTGTTCGGCACGAAGCCGGGTGCGCCGCCGCTGCCCGTACCGCCCGCCGTGAACGGCGCTCCCGCGACCTGGGAGCCACCGCCCGCTCCGCCTTGCAGAACGCCGGCATTGTCGATGTGGCTGCCGGCGGCGACCGAGATCGCCGCGCCGCCCGTACTGGCCCCGAGCCCCGATCCCCCTTCGACCGTGCCGTTCGCGACGCGGACCGTGCCCGCGGCGTTGAGGCGCACGCCACTGCCGCTATCGCCGGGCGCACCGTCACCACCGTATCCTCCTTCGCCGCCGACGACCGCCGCCCCACCGTCGATGGTCAGCGCACCGCCCTGCTCGAGCACGACGCCGGCTCCACCGCCTCCGCCGCCGCCGCCGGAAGAGTCGAATCCGCCGTCGCCACCGGCGACATCGGCCACCACGGAGAGCCCACCCGGCGAAAGCCGCACCACACCAGCGCCGCCTCCTCCTCCGCCGCCGCAATGCATGCTGACGCACCACGTATTCCCATCGCTGGAGCCACCACCGTTGCCGCCGATGACGCTCGCCGCGACGGAAACCGGCTCGATACCGCCGATCCGCACTCCGTCGCCGCCACCGCCGCCACCGCCGCCGCCAGCGGCCATGCCGACAGAAGTGGCGCCGTTGCCGCCGTTGCCGCCCG
>DBMH01000136.1:13753-17262 GCA_002297645.1 Rhodanobacteraceae bacterium UBA703
CCGCCGCCTGCCGCACCGCTGGTGTCGCCGCGACTGCCGCGGCTGCCGGGAACGCCATCGGGAGCCTGCGCACTTCCCGCCGCGCCGCCGACGCCGGCGATTCCCGTGCCGGAAGCGGAGCCGTTGCCGCCATCCATCCCGGCATCGCCTCCCGTGCCGCCGGGGACACCCTCCGGCCACGCACCGGCAGCACCGCCGGTCGCCTGCTGCGCCCAGGCCGCCGGCATCGCCGCAAGGGCTAGCGCCAGCGCGGCGATCGAACGAGGAACCCTCTTCCGGACGAACGAAAAAGCGTGCAGCTGCCGCGCTCGGCGCGGTGCAACGGGCTGATTCATGCTCTTCCCCTGTATGGAACGGACCGATCCACGAAATGGAACGACTTGCCCCGCGTGGTGCCCCACCCGCGGGAAATGGCAAGTTGCCAAGCAACACTGACTCGACAGCTATCAGCCGCCCTTCCCCGACTGCCGCGGCACGAACAACCCAATTTTCCCCAAACAGCGGAGGAGGACGGCAGAAGGCACCATCGACGACGCTCTCTCCCCAGCAGCCCCCTTCCAGCCCTATTCCCTCAACGCCCCGGAGGACCTTGCTCCGACACGGCAACTTCGCCATCCCGACGGAGGCGACTCGACATGATTGGAGTTCGAACCGTCACAACCCCTCGCTCCGCAACACCGAGCCCCCAGGCGCGTGACGTCCCTGCGGCAATATGCCGCCACCGCTTCCGTCGCACCAGGAGCGCCTTCCCGCCCTCGCGCGGATTTGCAGGCGCTGCGCAGCCTGATAGAATCGTAAGCCTTTTGAGACACGGACAAACCGGCACAGGAACAGCGCCGGTCCTCGTGTCGCGTCTGCGGGAACGTTCGGTGCGCAATTCCCTCGCTCACGGCCGGCGCGCGGCAACGCGTGCGGTCGCCTGGCAGGCCGCCGCCACACTTGTAGTGGCAGTGGCCTTCCTCGCGCAAGGGGGGAACCACGCGCTGGCGGTGGTGGTCGGCGGCGGAATCGTCATCGTGGGGGGCTTGCTCTCCGCGGCGGTTGCCTTGCGCGGCGAAGTCTCCCCCGCCGGCGTGGCACTCGGAAGACTGCTGGCGGGATTGGTGCTCAAGTGGCTGCTGGTCGCCGTCGCGCTGATCCTCGCGCTGGCGGTGCTGAAGATGCCCGGATTGCCCCTGCTGAGCGGGGTTGTGGTGGCCATGCTGGCCTTGGTGCTGGCCCATTCGATCAAGCAATAGGTACTGTTTCGTGAGTGAATCAACCAGTTCCGGCGGCGGTCTCACCGAATACATCCAGCACCACCTGACCCACAATCAGGGACAGCTGTTCGGCGGCAGTTTCCACTTCGACTCCTGGATCGTCGGCCTCGGGCTCGGCCTCCTGTTCGTGTTCTGGTTCTGGCTGTTCGCGCGCAAGGCCACGTCCGGCGTGCCGGGCAAGGGCCAGGCCTTCGTCGAGATGATCGTCAACTTCATCGACGACCAGGTGAAGGACACGCTGCACGGCGACGCCGCGAAATCGGTCGCGCCGCTGGCGCTGACGATCTTCATGTGGGTCGTCTTCATGAACGCGATGGACCTGCTGCCGCTGGACATCTCGTCCGCCGCGATCATGTACACCGCCGGTCCGGAAGCCGCCCACCACACGTATTTCCGCCTCGTCCCGACGGCCGACCTCAACACGACGCTGGGCCTGTCCACGGCGGTGTTCTTCATCCTGATCGGCCATGCGGTGGCCGCGAAGGGCGGCCTCGGCTTCGGCAAGGAGCTCGTCACCGCGCCGTTCCACGCGCACGGCTTCATGGCCGTCGTGCTGGCGCCGGTCAACCTGGCGATGAACATCATCGAGTGGCTGGTCAAGCCGATCTCGCTGGCGATGCGACTGTTCGGCAACATGTACGGCGGCGAACTGGTCTTCATGCTGATCGCCGGCCTGATGGCGGGCTGGGTCACCTTCGTGCCGGGCGTGCTCGCCAATGCCGCCTGGGCGATCTTCCACATCCTGATCATCCTGCTGCAGGCCTTCATCTTCATGATCCTCACCGTCGTCTACATCGCCGGTGTGCGTGAAAGCCACTGATCCACGTCGTCCCCGAACCCCTTCCTTCCACTTCTGACTCATAGCTGGAGAAAACCATGGAACTCATCTCGCACGTGCAGGGCCTGACCGCCATCGCCATCGGCATCATCATCGGCCTCGGCGCCCTCGGTGCCTGTCTCGGCATCGCCATCATGGGCTCGAAGTTCCTCGAGTCCGCCGCGCGCCAGCCGGAACTGATCCCGGTCCTGCAGGGCCGCATGTTCCTGCTCGCCGGCCTGATCGACGCGGCGTTCATCATCGGTCTCGCCATCGCGCTGTTCTTCGGCGTCTCGAATCCGCTGCTGAACGCGCTGCGCTCCTGATCGCGGAAGGACCATCGGGCCGCACCGTTCGACGGCGCGGCCCGTCCATGAATCACGTCGAGGACCCGTCATGAATCTCAACATGACCTTCTTCGGCCAGATGCTCTCCTTCGCGATCCTCGTCTGGTTCACGATGAAGTTCATCTGGCCGCCGCTGAATGCGGCGATCGAAGAACGCCAGAAGAAAATCGCCGAAGGCCTGTCGCAGGCGGAGCAGGCGCGCAAGGAGCTCGCCGACGCCGACGCGCGCGTGGCCGAGGAGATCAAGAAGGCCCGTGCCGAAGCGGCCGCCATCGTCGAGAAGGCCAACCACCAGGCGGGCCAGATCGTCGACAAGGCACGCCAGGACGCCATCGTCGAAGCGACGAAGCAGAAGGCCATCGCCGCCGCCGACATCGAAGCGCAGGNNGCCGGTGCCGAGAAGATCCTCCGGCGCGAGATCGACGCGAACGCGCACAAGACCCTGATCGACCAGCTCGCCGCCGAGATCTGACATGTCCAGCGCACTGACATTGGCACGCCCCTACGCACGCGCCGCGTTCGAGCTGGCACGTTCGAGCGGCACGCTGGGCGAATGGGCGGGCAAGCTCGCCTTTGCCGCGCAGGTCGCGGTCGATCCGCGCGTCGTCGCCCTGTTCGGCGATCCGCGCGTGGCCGCGAAGGACTTGGCCGCGCTCGTCACGCCCGAGGGCGAGGCCGCCGATTCGGCGTTCTCCAACTTCGTGCGCGTGCTGGCGGACAACCGTCGCCTTCCGGTGCTGCCGGAGATCGGCGCGTTGTTCGAGGAGCTCAAGCACGAGGCGGAGCGTGTGCTGAAGGTCAACCTGCGGTCGGCCACCCCGATCGACGCGACCGAGACCGCGAAGCTGAAGGATGCCCTGAAGCGCCGCTTCGGCCGCGACATCGAGATCGAGCAGTCGATCGACGAGAGCGTGCTCGGCGGGCTGGTGATCGATGCCGGGGACGTCGTCATCGACGGCTCCGTCCGCGGTCGCCTCGCACGCATGCAGCAGGCCCTGGCCAACTGATGGAACCCGGCACCGCCGTCGCACGACGCGACGGCGGTGCCTTCCGGGCGGTCAGGAAGACCGTTCCGGAAAACGGATG
>DBMH01000222.1:0-221 GCA_002297645.1 Rhodanobacteraceae bacterium UBA703
GCCGGCAAGTCGACGCTGTTCAAGATGATCACGGGCCAGGAAACACCGGACAAGGGCGAGATCGTCAAGGGCCCCACCGTCAACATCGCCTACGTGGACCAGAGCCGCGACAAGCTCGAGGGCAACCACAACGTGTTCCAGGAAGTCTCGGGCGGCGCCGACATCCTCACCATCAACGGCATCGAGATCCAGTCGCGCGCCTACATCGGCCGCTTCAACTT
>DBMH01000222.1:233-4289 GCA_002297645.1 Rhodanobacteraceae bacterium UBA703
CGCGGCCGCCTGCACCTGGCCAAGACGCTGCTGCAGGGCGGCAACGTTCTGCTGCTCGACGAACCGTCGAACGACCTCGACATCGAAACGCTGCGTGCGCTCGAAGACGCCTTGCTCGAATTCCCGGGCAACACGNNNNCTCGCGTTCGAAGGCGATTCGCACGTCGAGTTCTTCCAGGGCAACTACCGCGAGTACGAGGAAGACAAGAAGCGCCGCCTCGGCGACGAAGCGGCGCAGCCGCATCGCCTGCGCTACAAGAAGCTGGTCTGAAGCCGGGACATTCGGCCTTCGGCCATCGTGAAGCTTCCAGAGCCGGCACGTCCGTAATCCCGGCGAAAGCCGGGATCCACCTGGGTTCCGCCACTGCGCGGACAAGAGGGATTCCGGCCCGGCCTGCCGTCCGGCTGTTGAAACGCGTCTCGCCGGGGTAACGGCGAAGGAGGATTCGTCATGACGTTCATGCAATCGCTGCGGACAGCCTGGGAGCGCAACGACTCTCTGGTCTGCGTCGGCCTGGACCCGGAACCTTCGAAGTTCCCCGCGCACGTGCGCGACACCCCCGACGCGATCTTCGCGTTCTCCCGCGCGATCGTCGACGCGACCGCGGACCTCGTCTGCGCCTTCAAGCCGCAGATCGCGCATTTCGCCGCGCATGGCGCCGAAGCGTCGCTCGAACGCCTGATCGCGCACATCCATGGCGAGCATCCCGGCGTGCCGGTGATCCTCGATGCCAAGCGCGGCGACATCGGCTCGACCGCGCAGCACTACGCGACCGAAGCCTTCGACCGCTACGGCGCCGACGCGGTGACGGTGAATCCGTATCTCGGCCGCGATTCGGTGCAGCCCTTCCTGGACCGCGCCGACAAGGGCGTAATCCTCCTCTGTCGCACGTCGAATCCGGGTTCGCGCGACCTGCAGGAACTCGTCGTGTCCGATCGGGACGATGGCGATCGCAAGCTGTACCAGCACGTCGCCGAGATCGTCGCGCGCGACTGGAACACCAACGGGAACTGTGCCCTCGTCGTCGGCGCAACCTGGCCGGAAGAACTGGCCGACGTCCGCCGCCGCGCCGGGGACCTGCCGTTGCTGGTCCCCGGCATCGGTGCGCAGGGCGGTGATGTCGAAGCCGTCGTGAAGAATGGCCGGACGGCCGATGGCACCGGCCTGATGATCAGTTCGTCGCGCGCGATCCTCTACGCGAGCAACGGCGAGGATTACGCCGATGCCGCGCGCAACGCGGCATCGGCGCTGCGCGAAGAAGTCAATCGTTGCCGACGGCCGCTCGGCGCCTGAGGTTGCCGACCGGACCTCTGCATATGCGGGGCAGACACGGGCAACGATCGCTTCGAGAGCGGATCCATGCCGAGGACGGCCCGGCTCTTGCCCCCTTCCCTCCCTGCAGGGAACGCCTTACTCGTCTGTCACCTCGAGCCCCGGAAACAGCACATCGGCGTAGCCGAAGCGCGAGAAATCCGTGATGCGCATCGGGTACAGCTTGCCGATCAGGTGGTCGCACTCGTGCTGCACGACGCGCGCGTGGAAGCCCTCGGCCACGCGGTCGATCGGCGCACCGTCCGGATCGACGCCGGTGTAGCGGATCGACGACCAGCGCTCCACCACGCCGCGCAGGCCCGGCANNGCCGCCGACAGCGGCGTGATCGTCGGATTCAGCAGGATCGTGCGAGGCACGGCCGGCGCGTCCGGATAGCGTTCGTTGCGGTCGAAACCGAAGATCACGAGCTGCAGGTCCACGCCGATCTGCGGTGCCGCGAGGCCGACGCCGTTGGCGGCGTGCATGGTTTCGAACAGGTCCGCGATGAGCTCCTGCAGTTCCGGCGTGCCGAAACGCTCGACCGGCTTGGCCACGCGCAGCAGGCGCGGATCGCCCATCTTCAGGATCGGGTGGATCATCGTCGGCGGTCTCCGCTGCGGGGAAACGCCATTATTCCGCATCGCGCGGCCGATCCGGACCGAGCGCCCCGCTGACGCGGCGTGACGCCCGCGAGGCCATGTGTTTTCATACGGTTCTGCGGCCGTTTCCGCGCCGCGTTCCAACCAGCAAGGGGTGTCCTGCCATGTCCGAATCCGTCGCGGCGAAGCCCGTCGCGCAGCTCACGGTGCGCGCCGTGATCCTCTCGATGATCCTGGCGATGATCCTCGCCGCCGCGAACGCCTATCTCGGGCTGTTCGCCGGATTGACCATCGCCACCGCGATTCCGGCGGCCGTCGTCTCGATGGGTGTACTGCGCCTGCTCGGCGGCGGCACGATCCTCGAGAACAACATCGTGCAGACCGGCGCGTCCGCCGGCTCGTCGATCGCCGCCGGCGTCATCTTCACGATCCCGGCGCTGATCATCCTCGGCTACTGGCAGGACTTCCGCTACTCGTGGGTGCTCGCGATCGCCGGACTCGGCGGCCTCCTCGGCGTCCTCTTCTCGGTCCCCCTGCGCCGCTCCATGATCGTCGAGGATCCGCTGCCGTTTCCGGAAGGGAAAGCCGCCGCCGAGGTGCTGAAGGCCGGCGAGAACCCCGGCCCGGGACTGAAGATCCTCGGCATTTCCGGCGCGATCGGCGCCGTGGTGAAGCTCGCCGCGGCCAGCGGCCTGCGCATGATCCCGGATACCGCCGCCGGCGGCACCTTCATTGGCAAGGCCATCGCCTATCTCGGCACGAACCTCTCGCCGGCGCTGCTCGGCGTCGGCTACATCGTCGGCCTCAATGTCGGCATCGTCGTCCTCTCGGGCAGCATCCTGTCCTGGCACATCGCGATCCCGATCTACAACGCGTTCTTCCTCGAGGGCAACGTCGAGCTGGCGAAACAGCTGGCCGGCGCCGGCGCGGTCGACACCGCCTTCGCGATCTGGAGTTCGCAGATCCGCTACCTCGGCGTCGGCTGCATGCTGATCGGCGGCGTGTGGACGCTGTTCTCGCTGCGCAAGTCGCTCGCCTCGGGCATCCGCAGCGGCTTCGCCGCGGCTCGCAAGGGCAATAGCGGCGTCATCGCCGAAACCGAGCGCGACCTCCCGATGAAATGGATGCTGGTCGCGCTCGCGGCTTTCGTCGCTCCGCTCGCCCTGCTCTACCAGGCCATCGTCGACAGCTGGGGGGTCAGCATTCCGATGACGATCATCATGATCGTCGCCGGCTTCCTGTTCGTGTCGGTGTCGGCCTATCTTGCCGGCCTCGTCGGCTCGTCGAACAACCCGGTGTCCGGCATCACGATCGCGACGATCCTGTTCGCCTCGATGGTGCTGGTCGTGCTGCTCGGCCGCGACTCGCAGATCGGTGCCGTCGCGGCGATCATGATCGGTGCGGTCGTGTGCTGCGCGGCGGCGGTCGGCGGCGACAACCTGCAGGATCTCAAGGCCGGCTACCTCGTCGGCGCAACGCCGTGGAAGCAGCAGCTGATGCTGGCGATCGGCGCATTCTCCTGTGCACTGATCATGGCGCCTGTGCTGAACCTGCTCGCTGCCGCCTACGGTATCGGCGCCCCGACGGCCGAACATCCGAATCCGCTGTCCGCGCCCCAGGCGACGCTGATGGCGTCCGTCGCGAAGGGCATGTTCGGCGGCCACCTGCCGTGGACGATGATCGGCATCGGCGCGGTAGTCGGCGCCCTGGTCATCGCGTTCGACGAATGGCTCAAGGCGAGGAAGTCCAGCTTCCGCGTACCGGTGCTCGCCGCAGCGATCGGCATCTACCTGCCGCTCGAACTGATGGTGCCGATCTTCCTGGGCGGTCTGCTCGCGCACTTCGTCGAACGCCGCCACGGCATCGATCCGAAGGACGAGGACGCGCGCGATCGTATCCACCGCCCGGGCACGCTGTTCGCCGCGGGTCTGATCACCGGTGAAGCCCTGATGGGCATCGCGATCGCGATCCCGATCGTCGTCAGCGAGCGCGCCGACGTGCTCGCCCTACCCGCCTCGCTGCAGTTCAGCCAGTGGTTCGGCCTGGCGGTACTGGCGGCAATCGCATGGCTGCTGTATCGCACGGCGACGCGCAAGCAGGTTTGATGCTCGACCCGCCGATCGTCGCGAACCATGCGCGACGAT
>DBMH01000075.1 GCA_002297645.1 Rhodanobacteraceae bacterium UBA703
ATCGCGCCGATGTCGCCTGCCGTGCCGTTGAACAGCACGGTCGCGATGCCGGCCTTCGCGGCCTTGGTCGCGGCTTCGAGCTTGGTGCGCATGCCGCCGGTGCCGACCGCGCTGCCGGCGCCGCCGGCCATCGCCAAGACATCCGGCGTGATCGCCGCGACGCGGTCGATCGGCTGCGCCGACGGATCGAGCCCCGGATGCGCCGTGTAGAGCCCGTCGACGTCGCTCGCGATCAACAGCAGATCGGCGTCCACCAGGGCCGCGACGATCGCCGCGAGGTTGTCGTTGTCGCCGAGCTTCAGCTCCTCGACGGCGACCGTGTCGTTCTCGTTGATCACCGGCACGGTCCGCAGGCGCAACAGCTCCAGCAGCGTGTTGCGCGCATTGAGATAGCGGCGGCGGTTGCGCAGGTCGTCGTGGCTCAGCAGAACCTGCGCCACCGGAGCATCGAGCAGCGACTGCCACAGGCCGATCATGCGTGTCTGCCCGAGTGCCGCCAGCGCCTGCCGCAGGACGAGCCCACCGATCTTGCGGAGGTCCTCCGGCACGCGCGAGCGTCCCGCCGAAACCGCCCCCGAGGACACCAGTACGACCTCCCGACCCGCCGCACGCGATGCTGCGATGAAGGCGGCGAGACCGCGTGCGTTGCGATCGGACAAGTCGCCATCCGCGCCGGTCAGCAGGCTGCTGCCGACCTTCAGGACCGCGCGGCGCCAGGGTGACAGGGCCTGTTCGGTGAAGCTTCGCGTCATCGTGCCTCCTCTCGTCGCTCCGGCGAGAACCGGAAGCGCGTTTCAACAGTCGCAGGGCCGCCCATCCACCGTGTTCCCGGAACCGGCAGCCGATGGATTCCGGCTGCCGCGGGAGCGACGAAGCAGTTCTATGCGCCCGACAGTGCGTCCAGCCGCGCGCGCAGTTCGTCGAGTCGCAGGTCCGCCGCCGCGCCGGGCGACACGCGCGCGGCGAGGCTCGAATCCGGCGTCCTGCCCTCCCCCGCGCTCGTGGCGGAATCCGCGGCCTTGCGATACGCCTCGCGGAACGGCACGCCGGCGACGGCCTGCTCGATCGCGACGTCGGTCGCGTACATCGACGGCTCGATCGCCGCGCGCATCACCGGCGCATTCCATTCCAGGCGCGCGAGCAGGTCCGGCAGCAGCGCCAGCGCATCGAGACCGCGATGGAAGCCGTGGAAGATCGCTCCCTTGGAGAACTGCAGGTCGCGCTGGTAGCCGGACGGCAACGACAGCAGGTGCTCGATCTCGCTGCGCGCGGCGGCGACGCTGGCGTAGCTCGCGCGCATCAGCTCGACCACGTCCGGATTGCGCTTGTTCGGCATGATCGAGCTGCCGGTCGTGTATTCGGCCGGCAATTGCACGAAGCCGTATTCGGCGGTCGTGAACAGCGACAGGTCCCAGGCGAGACGGCGCAGGTCGAGCAGCGCCGTACCGAGCGCGTCGAGCGCGCCGATTTCGAACTTCCCGCGCGACAACTGCGCATAGATCGGGTTCGCCTGCAGCCGGCCGAAGCCGAGCGCCTGCGTCGTGTGCGCGCGGTCGAGCGGCAGGTTCACGCCGTAGCCGGCGGCGGTGCCGAGCGGATTCGCGTCGATCCACGCCAGCGTGTCCTTCGCACGGCGCGCATCGTCGACGAACGCTTCGGCGAAGCCGGCGAACCACAACGCGGTCGACGACACCACGGCACGCTGCAGGTGTGTATAGCCAGGAAGCGGCAGCGCTTCGCGCGACGCGCGATCGAGGCAGACGCCGGCGACGGCACGACAGATGTCGAACAATTCACCCAGCTTCGCCTTCAGCCACAAACGCGTCGCGACGAGGATCTGGTCGTTGCGACTGCGGCCGGTATGCACCTTGCGGCCGGCATCGCCGAGCCGTTCGGTCAACCTCGCCTCGATCGCCGAATGTCCGTCCTCGTAGCGCTCGTCGAGCACGAAGCGGCCGGCACGGAAGTCGTCGGCCAGGACGTCGAGCTCGCGCGCGATCGCATCGCGTTCGTCCGTCGTCACGATGCCGATGTTGGCGAGGCCGCCGACGTGCGCCTTGCTCGCGTCGATGTCGTGCAGGAAGAACTCGCGATCGAGGACCACGTCGTCGCCGGCGAGGAAACGCATGATGCGTTCGTCGGTGCGGACACCGGATTTTTGCCACAGCAGGTCGGTCATGAGGAGATCGTTCCGGAGCTTGGTAAGGAAGATTCCGCCGCGGTGGCGGGTGCGGCGAGTCGACGTTCGAGTTCGGCGAGATCGGCGACGAACCAGGTCGTCCTGCCGCGGTTCGCCTCGCGCACGAAATCGCGCAGGGATTCGCTCGCGGCAAGCCGCGGCGACAGGTCCCCGACGACGGCGAAGCCGACGCGGTAGTTGACGAAGGTCTGGACGACGGCGCCGGCAACGCCGCTGCGCAGGACCAGGAATTCCGGTCCGAGCCTCGCCAGCGGTACCGCGATCCAGTCCGCATTGGTCGCCCAGGCGTCGCCGAGGAAGGTCCCGGCATCCGCCGCGGCAGCCAGCGACTGGCCGTCGCCGGCGCAGACGAGTACGCGGGTGCCGCCGAACTCGTGCACCACGCCGCTCATCGGCCCACCGCCTCCACGAGCGTCGCGACGACCTCGTCCAGCGGAAGCTCCCGACGCTCGCCGCTCGCCCGGTGCTTGAGTTCGACGGTGCCCGCCGCCAGGCCGCGCGGACCGACCACGACCTGCCACGGCAGGCCGATCAGATCCATGTTCGCGAACTTGGCACCGGCGCGCGCATCCGTGTCGTCGAGCAGCACCTCGAGGCCGTTCGCCTCCAGGCGTGCGGCGATCTCCGCGCACGCCGTCGCCGTCGCCGCATCACCGGCTTTCGCATCGACGATGCCGACGTCGAACGGGGCCACCGCGGCCGGCCAGACGATGCCGGCTTCGTCGTGGCTCGCTTCGACGATCGCGCCGACGAGTCGCGACACGCCGATCCCGTACGAACCGCCGTGCAACCGGCGCGCGGAACCGTCCGGCAGCGTCACGACGGCGCGCATCGGTTCGGAATACCTGGTGCCGAAGTAGAACACCTGCCCGACCTCGATACCGCGCGTGCGCAGGCGATCCGCCTCGGGAACCTCCGCCTCGTATCGCGCCGCGTCGTGCACGTCGGACGTCGCCGCGTACAGCGACGTCCAGGCGCGGAGGATCGGTTCGAGGTCGCCGTCGTAGTCGACGTCCGCGGCGGGAATCGCCAGGTCGAGCACGCGACGATCGCAATAGACGTCCGACTCGCCGGTAGCGGCGAGCACGATGAACTCGTGCGACAGGTCGCCGCCGATCGGGCCGGTCTCGGCACGCATCGGGATCGCTCGTATGCCCATGCGCGCGAACGTGCGCAGGTAGGCCACGAACATGCGCCGGTACGAACGGCGTGCGGCGTCCTCGTCGAGGTCGAACGAGTAACCGTCCTTCATCAGGAACTCGCGTCCGCGCATGACGCCGAAGCGCGGGCGCTGCTCGTCGCGGAATTTCCACTGGATCTGGTAGAGGTTGCGCGGCAGGTCGCGCCACGAGGCGACGCCCGCGCGCACGATCTCCGTGACCATTTCCTCGTTGGTCGGCCCGTACAGCAGTTCCCGTTCGTGGCGGTCGCGGAGGCGCAGCATCTCGGGACCATAGGCTTCGTAGCGGCCGCTCTCGCGCCAGAGATCGGCGAGCTGCAGCGTCGGCATCAGGATCTCGACCGCGCCGGCGCGATCCATCTCCTCGCGCACGATGCGCTCGATCCGCTTCAGCACGCGCAGGCCGAGCGGCAGCCAGGCATAGATGCCGGCCGCCTCCTGGCGGATCAGGCCGGCGCGCAGCATCAGGCGGTGCGAAACGATCTGCGCCTCGGCGGGGTTGTCCTTCAACGTGGGCAGGAAATAGCGCGACAGGCGCATGGTGGAATCCTCGGCGAAATGGACGGCGAACGACGACGGGTGACGCGCACGAGGCGCATCACGGTCGCTCGATCGACGCCAGTTCGTCGAAGCCCAGCGCGAGGTTGAGATTCTGCATTGCCTGCGTCGCCGCGCCCTTGAGCAGGTTGTCGAGCGTCGCGACGACCACGACGCGCTTGCCTCCCGGTGCGACCGTGAAGCCGCCGATCTCGACGTGATGCCTGCCGGCGATCGCGCTGACCCAGGGCGCCTCGTCGACGACGCGCACGAGCGGCTCGTCCGCGTAGGCCTCGCGATACAGGGCGAGCACGTCGTCCCGCTTCATTGCCTGCTGCAGCCACAGGTTCACGGTCATCGTGATGCCGCGGAAATGCGGCGCGACGTGCGGCATGAATTCGACCGGCAGGCCCAGCCGGCGCGTGACCTCGCGCTCGTGCACGTGGTCCACGAGCGAGTACGGCATCAGGTTGTCGCGCAGCTTGTCCGGATCGTTCTTGTCCGACGGCGTGGTGCCGGCGCCGGAATAGCCGGACACGCCGAAGCAGGCCGGCGGCGCGGCGAGGCGATCCTTCAGCGGCGCGATCGCAAGCTGCATCGCCGTCGCGTAGCAACCGGGATTGCTGATGCGCTTCTGTCCGGCGTAGCGCCGCCGCGTGAGTTCCGGCAGGCCGTAGTACCACGCATCGTCGAAGCGGAAGTCGGCCGACAGGTCGACGACCAGCGTGTCCGGCTTCACCGCGTCGATCGCCGCGACGATCTCGCCGGCCTTGCCGTTCGGCAGCGCGAGCACGACGGCGTCGGCGCCCTTCCCGGCAACCGCCTCGTGGGACAGATTCTCGTAGCGCAAGTCGCCGACGTACTCGGCGACATGGTCGTGCACGCGCTGGCCGTCGAGTTCGCGCGAGGACACGAAGGCGAGTTCGAGATGCGGGTGCCTCGCGACGAGACGGATCAGCTCCGCTCCGGTATGTCCGCGCGCACCGACGATGCCGAGGGTTCTTCTGTCGTTCATGGACTTCCTTCCGACGATCGTCACTTCAATCTGCCCGAATGGACTTCCGCGTTCGCGGTCGTCCGTTCGACTCCGAATCGCACCTTCATTCAGTCCGCCAACGTCGGCACGCGCGTGCGGCAGTGCGCGACGCAGCGCTCGATGTCCGCGAAATCGTGGATGCCATACCAGAACACCTTCCAGCGCGGCTCCTTGTAGCACCCGTCGGATTCGGCGTAGTAGAACGGATTGATCGCGTTGCCGTGGCGCGAACGCCAGAACAGCTGCGGATTCTCCGCGCGCATGACCTGCCACGCGGCACGGCCGAGTCCCTCGCCCTGGGCGTCGTCGGCGACGGCGAACTTGTCGAGATAGGTATGCCCTTCCTCGCGGGTGAGGATCAGGGCGGCACGGTAGTTCTCGCTCAAGTACACCTTGTACGGCTGCGTGCGCTCGAAGTAGTCCGACACCAGCCGGCGCCCGAAGCTCGCCTCGATCAGCGCGCGCAGGCGCTCCAGGTCCACGCCGGCCCAGCCCTCGTGCACGTGCACGCGCTCGCCGCGACGCACCAGCGTTCCCGATCCCTTGTGCGTGAACAATTCCTTCGCCAGCTCGTCGGGCCGGGTGATCGACACCGACGAAGACAACGGCAGATGGTCGAGCAGCGCCTTGATCTGCTCGATCTTCACGCGCATGCCGCCGTTGATCCACGGCTGCGCGATCAGGTGTTCGTACTCGGTACTGAGATTGATCGAGTCGATGATCGTGCCGCTCTCGTCGAGCAAGCCGCCGGTGCCGGTCAGGAAGATGATCTTGTACGGCTTCAGCACCCGGACGAGTTCGTTCGCGGCGAAGTCGGCGTTGATGTTGACGATCTGTCCGCCCCCGGTTTCGCCGAGCGAGGCGATGACCGGGATCGAGCCCGCGCGCAGGGAGGCTTCGATCGGCGCGAGGTTCACGCGCGAGACGCGCCCGACGAGGCCCAGCGTCGACGGGTCGATGAATTCGGCCTCGAACACGCCCGAAAGTACCGAGGTCGCGCGCGCGTCGACTTCCTGCAGCGCCTCGACGAGGTTCAGGTTCTGCGTCTGGAACACGCGGCGCACGATCGCCAGCGTTTCCGGCGACGTCACGCGCAGGCCGTTGACGGTCTGCTTGGCGATGCCGGCCGCGGCCAATTCCTCGTCGAGCTGCGGGCCCGCGCCGTGCACGACGATCGGCGTCAGGCCGACCTGCTGCAGGAACGCGAGCGAGGACGTGAGCGCCTCGAGGTCGTCGCGCAGCACGGCCCCGCCGACCTTGACGACGGCGAAGCGCTTGGCGTCGAGCTGCGAGAAACGCTTGAGGTACTGGTCGATCTCACGCGCGCTCGCCATGCTCGAGAGCAGGCGCAGGATGGTCTGGCGGATCTGGAGATGTGTTTCGGCGTTCATGGGCAAGGATCAGGAGAGACCGCTCCGGAGAATCCGGCGGATGCTTTCGGCGTACTGTTGCAGTTGTTCGAGCGCGACCCATTCGTCGGCGGTGTGCGCCTGCGCGATGTCTCCGGGACCGTAGACGAGCGCGGTGTGACCCGCCTGCGAGAACAGCGACGCTTCGGTCCAGAAGTCGACCGCGTTGCCGATCGGCAGGTCGAGCGCATCGGCCACGTCGCGCGCGGCGAGACGGCGCGCTTCGGCGTGCGCCACGTCGCCGGACGGCAGCGACGGGCCGCGGAAGGTCTCGACGACCTCGGCGGGTTCGACCTCGGCGAATCCGCGGAACGTCGCGTGCAGGTCGTCGATGTCCATCGACGGCAGCGGCCGGAAGCCGTAGCGCAGTTCCGCCGCCGGCGCGATCATGTTCGCCTTGATGCCGCCGTCGATGCGGCCGATGTTGAAGCGCAGGCCGGTGAGGCCGCCGAAGCGCGCATGCGCGAGCGAATCGACATGATCGAGCGCACGCCCGCTCCAGCGCACCGCCTGGTGCAGTGCGCTGTCGCTGCCTTTCTGCTCGCCGGACGCATGGCCGGCGCGGCCCTGGAAACGCATCAGCACCGAGCTGATGCCGCGGTGCGCGAGCACGGCTTCGCCACGCGTCGGTTCGGCGACGACGACGGCGTCGTACTTCGGCGCCTCGCGCAGGAAAGCGGCGATGCAGCGCGCGTCGTTGGCTTCTTCGTCGGTCGTGAACAGGAAGGCGGCATCGCCGTCGCTGGCCTGCGCGGCAGCGAGCAACGCCGCTG
>DBMH01000337.1 GCA_002297645.1 Rhodanobacteraceae bacterium UBA703
CGCGGCCGGCGGCGCTGCCGCGGCGCCTGCGTCCCCGGCTGCGTCCCCGGCTGCGGTGCGCTCCGGCACCGGCAGATCCAGCGTCACCTCTTCCACGGCCGCCAGCCAGCGATAGCCGAAGCGTGGCACGGTCGCGATCGTGGTCCGCTCGGCGCCGGTGTCGCCGAGCGCGAGGCGTGCGCCTCGCAAGGTCTGCCCGAGCAGGTGGTCGCTGACGTCGAGCCGTCCCCAGACCGCGGAAATCAGCTCGTCGCGCCCGACCGCGCGATCGCGGTGTCCGATCAGGTAGAGCAGACATTCGAGCGACTTCGGCGCGATGGCGACCTTCTCGCCGCCGCCGCGGAGTTCGCGAAACTTCGAATCCAGCTCGAATCGACCGAACCGATAGACGACCCTATGCATCGCAGGACCTGGTCAACCGCAGCCTCCCACTCGTTCGCCGGCCCTGCCGCGACCGGCGGCCGAAGCGGTACGTATCCGTGGACGGCAGCTCCACGCGGAAGTCGGTGATGGTACGTCGTCGCGAACGAGGGCGTCGACCCACTCCTGCGGCCTGGCCCATATGCGATTGCGGCATGCGCGTATGCAGCGGCGCGGCGAGCACGCACGGCGCCGACACGCTATCGTAATCTGCCGCGTACAGCCGCGCTCGCGGCGTGCTGTCCCCGCTCGCGAACCCGAATCCGCATGACTGCACTGAACCACCTGCAACGCCTCGAAGCCGAAAGCATCGACATCCTGCGCGAGGCGGTCGCCGAGGCCGAGCGGCCGGTGATGCTGTACTCGATCGGCAAGGACAGCGCGGTGATGCTGCACCTGGCGCGCAAGGCGTTTTTTCCGTCGCGCCCGCCGTTCCCGCTGCTGCACGTGGACACGACGTGGAAGTTCCGCGCGATGTACGCCCTGCGCGAGCGCATGGCGCGCGAGTCCGGCATGGAGCTGCTGGTGTACCGCAATCCCGAGGCCGAGCGCCTCGGGATCAATCCGTTCGAGCACGGCTCGGCGACGCACACCGACGTGTGGAAGACGCAGGGGCTCAAGCAGGCGCTCGACCGGTACGGCTTCGATCTCGCCTTCGGCGGCGCCCGCCGCGACGAGGAGAAGTCGCGCGCGAAGGAACGCGTGTTCTCGTTCCGCACCGCGCAGCATCGCTGGGATCCGAAGAACCAGCGCCCCGAACTCTGGCGCCTGTACAACACGCGCCACGGCCCCGGCGAGAGCCTGCGCGTGTTCCCGCTGTCGAACTGGACCGAGCTCGACGTGTGGCAGTACATCCGCCAGGAGAGCATCCCGATCGTCGACCTCTACTTCGCGGCCGAGCGCCCGGTGGTCGAGCGCGACGGCCTGCTGCTGATGGTCGACGACGAACGCTTCCCGCTGCGCGACGGCGAGACGCCGAGGCTGCGCAGCGTGCGCTTCCGCACGCTCGGCTGCTATCCGCTGACCGGCGCGATCGAATCGCACGCGGACACGCTGCCGAAGATCATCCAGGAGATGCTGCTCGCGCGCACGACCGAGCGGCAGGGCCGCCTGATCGACCGCGACGTCAGCGGCTCGATGGAGAAGAAGAAGACGGAAGGCTATTTCTGATGGACGCGCAGACCGCCCTGATCGAAAGCGACATCGAGTGCTATCTCGAACTGCACCGCAACAAGAGCCTGCTGCGCTTCATCACCTGCGGCAGCGTCGACGACGGCAAGAGCACGCTGATCGGCCGGCTGCTGTACGAATCCAAGTCGCTGCTCGACGACCAGCTCGGCGCGCTCGACGCCGATTCGAGGCGCTACGGCACGCAGGGCGACGCGCTCGACTTCGCGCTGCTCGTGGACGGCCTTTCGGCCGAGCGCGAGCAGGGCATCACGATCGACGTCGCCTACCGCTTCTTCGCCACCGGTAAGCGCAAGTTCATCGTCGCCGACACGCCCGGCCACGAGCAGTACACGCGCAACATGGTGACGGGCGCCTCGACCGCCGACCTCGCCGTGATCCTCGTCGACGCGCGCAAGGGCCTGCTGACGCAGACGCGCCGCCACACCTTCCTCGCCTCGCTGGTCGGCATCCGCCGGGTCGTGCTCGCGGTCAACAAGCTCGATCTCGTGGACTGGTCGCACGGCGTCTTCGCCGGCATCGAGCGCGCGTACCGCGAGTTCGCCGCGCAGCTCGGCATCGCCAACATCGTCGCGATCCCGCTGTCCGCGCTGCGCGGCGACAACATGACCGCGCCGAGCGCGAACACCCCGTGGTACCACGGCCCGAGCCTGCTGCAGCACCTGGAACAGGTCGAGATCGACAGCCCGGCGGAACACGGTCCGCTGCGCCTGCCGGTGCAATGGGTGAACCGGCCCGATCACGCGTTCCGCGGTTTCTCGGGACGGCTGGTGGGCGGACACGTGCGTCCCGGCGACGCCGTGCGCGTGCTGCCGTCGGGACGCACCTCGACGGTCGGGCGCATCGTGACGCTGGACGGCGACCTGCCCGAGGCCGTCAGCGGCCAGTCGGTCACGCTGACGCTGGCCGACGAGATCGACGTCAGCCGCGGCGACGTGATCTGCGCCGCCGGCGACCCGGCCGGCCTCGCCGACCAGTTCGAGGCGCACGTCGTCTGGATGGGCGAGGAGCCGCTGCTGCCGGGACGCTCCTACCTCGTCAAGCTCGGCGCCGCCACGGTCGGCGCGTCGATCGCGGCGCCGAAATACCTCGTCGACGTCAACACGCTGGAGCATCTCGCCGCCAAGACGCTGCAGCTCAACGAGACCGGTGTCTGCGTGCTGACGCTGGATCGCGCGGTCGCGTTCGATCCCTACGCGCAGAACCGCGACATGGGCGGCTTCATCGTCGTCGACCGCCTGAGCAACCAGACCGTCGGCGCCGGCATGCTGCATTTCGCGCTGCGCCGCTCGCAGAACATCCACTGGCAGGCACTCGAGGTCGACAAGACGGCACGCGTGCGCATGAACGGCCACAGGCCGGGCGTGCTGTGGTTCACCGGACTGTCCGGCAGCGGCAAGTCGACCATCGCGAACATCGTCGAGCGGCGCCTGCATGCGCTCGGCGCGCGCACCTACCTGCTCGACGGCGACAACGTGCGCCACGGCCTCAGCAAGGACCTCGGCTTCACCGCGGCCGACCGCGTCGAGAACATCCGCCGCATCGGCGAGGTCGCGCGGCTCATGGTCGACGCCGGGCTGATCGTGCTGACCGCGTTCATCTCGCCGTTCCGCTCCGAGCGCGAACTCGCGCGCGGCATGGTCGAGGACGGCGAATTCGTCGAGATCTTCGTCGACACGCCGCTCGCCGTGGTCGAGCAGCGCGACCCGAAGGGCCTGTACCGGAAGGCGCGCAAGGGCGAACTGAAGAACTTCACCGGCATCGACTCGCCCTATGAAGCGCCGGAGGCGCCGGAACTGCACGTCGACACGATGCAGTCCGATCCCGAGCGCGCGGCGGACGCCATCATCGGGTACCTCGTCCAGCGTGGCATCATCCGCGCAACGAACTGACGAGGAGCATCGACATGTCCACGGAACTCGCAGGCCGGCGCGTCGCCGTCACCGGTGCCTTCGGCACGCTCGGCGTCGCCGCCGTGAAGGCCCTGCACGCCGCGGGTGCCCGCGTCGCCGCGATCGACCGCGCCGAGAAGCCGCACGCCAGCAGCGATCTCGGCGGGGCGTACCTGCTCGGCGGCGTCGACCTCGGTGGTGCCGACGTCGCGGACGCAGCGCTGGGCGCAGCGGCGACGGCGCTCGGAGGGCTCGACGCGCTGGTCAACATCGCCGGCACGTTCCGCTGGGAAACCGTCACCGAAGGCAGCCTCGACACCTGGGACCTGCTCTATGCGGTGAACCTGCGCAGCGCGGTGGCGGCGAGCAAGGCCGCCATACCGTACCTGTCGAAGAATCCCGCCGGCCGCATCGTCAACATCGGCGCGAACGCGGCCGCGAAGGCCGGGGCCGGCATGGGCGCCTACACGGCCTCGAAGGCCGGCATCGCGCGCCTGACCGAGGCGCTGGCGGACGAGCTCAAGGACCGCTTCATCACCGTCAACGCGATCCTGCCGAGCATCATCGACACGCCGCCGAACCGCGCCGACATGCCGAAGGCGGAGTTCGACCGCTGGGTCCGGCCCGAGCAGATCGCCGACGTCATCGTCTTCCTGCTGTCCGATCGCGCCAGCGCCGTCACCGGCGCGTCGATTCCCGTGGTCGGGCGCGTGTAGGCCCTGGCGGCGGCGCCTTGGGATTCCGCACGGCGTCGCCTGTCCGTTCCGCCTCGTCCAGCCTCCTCCGACGCCATGCCCGCGCAAGCGGGCATCCATCCTGTTTCGGGGACCGCGTGCCGCTTCCGATGGCTGAGCCTCCGCGCACGTCCATGCACGGAGCCTTCCCGCTGGAGTGGCAATGATTGCCCGCCCGCGCGGACACGACGGTGCGGAAGAACGCGTTCGCCGGACATACCGCTGAAAGTGTCCGGGCCGTACCGCTCAACTCTTCAACAGGTCGTGGAAGCGCTTGCGGAACTTGGCGATCTTCGGCGCGATGACGAGCTGGCAGTACGGCTGCTCGCCGTGCAGCTTGAAGTATTCCTGGTGGTAGTTCTCGGCCTTGTAGAACGCCTTGAACGGCTCGACCTGGGTGACGACGGCGCCGTTCCATTCGTGGCTGTCCGTCGTCTCCCGGATCGCGCGCTCGATCGCCGCCTTCTGCGCTTCGTCGCGATAGAACGCGATCGAACGGTACTGCGGACCGACGTCGTTGCCCTGCCGGTCCGGCGTGGTCGGATCGTGGATGGTGAAGAACGCACGCAGCAGCGTGTCGCGGCTGACCACGCGCGGATCGAAGGTGATCTGCACGACTTCGGCGTGGCCGGTGCGTCCGCTCGAGACCTGTTCGTAGGTCGGATGCGGCAACGTGCCGCCCGAATACCCCGATTCGACGCGAATCACGCCACGGATTTCCGCGTAAACCGCCTCGACGCACCAGAAGCAGCCGCCGCCGAGCGTCAGCGTTTCCGTGGCGGGCATCGTGGCATCCGGTGGCGGCGTGGAATCCTCGCCCATCGCGAACGCGGCCGGGATCAGCAGCAGGAGCAGCAGGGCCAGACGGCGCAACATGGCGATCTCCTCTCGACGGTTCCTGCGATAGAAGACCGGCGCCGGCCGCCACGGCTTTCAGCCGCGGCCGATACCGCAACCGGCACCGACCGGCGTCAGCCCATGGGCGTCGTTTCCGGGACGGGACGCAGCTTGACGTCGTACGGCGTCGACAAGGCGACGCCATCCGTCCGCAGGCGCGCCAGCACGTCGAAGAGGAGATCGCTGCGCACCGAACCGGACTGGCGCGGGCTGGCGATGTAGGCCGTCGCGACGAAGACGATGGCGCCGTTCTGGATGCCCTCGATCAGCACCGACGGCGCCGGTTTCTCGTAGACGCCCGGGTGCGCGCGGATCGCCGTGAACAGGATGTCGCGCACGCGCTGCGCGTCGGTGTCCAGCGGCAGGGGCAGGCGGAACTGCACGCGGCCCTCGGCGTTCGCCAGCGTCACGTTGCGCACGCTCTTGGTGATGAGCTCCGAGTTCGGCACGATCACCGTCGAGCGGTCGGCGAGCTGGATCTCGGTCGCGCGCACGTTGATGCGGCGGATGTCGCCCTCGGTGTCGCCCAGGACCACGAGGTCACCGACCTTGACCGGACGCTCGGCCAGCAGGATCAGGCCGGAGACGAAGTTCTGCACGATCGCCTGCAGGCCGAAGCCGATGCCGACGGACAGCGCGCTCGCCACCCAGGCGATGCGTTCGAGCGACAGGCCGAGCGCGGACAGCGAGAAGGCGAACACGACGAAGACGCCGACGTAGCCGAGCAGCGTCGTGACGGAATTGCGCATGCCCGGTTCCATGCGCGTCGTCGGCAGCAGGCGCTCGCCGAGCCAGCGCTGCAGGGTGCGCACGGCGAACCAGCCGATCGCGAACACGAGCATCGCGCCGAGCACGGCCGACGGCGCGATTTCCATCTGGCCGAGCTTGAGGCTGCCGCCGAGGCGGCTGCCGCGCTGGATCAGGTCGGTCGGTTCGGTGAACGGCACGAACGCGATCAACAGAGCGAACAGGAACACCACGACGCGGAACGCGCCGGACAGCAGCACCGAGAACTGGTCCAGGGTGCGCGGCTCGAGGCCGAGCGTGCGCTGCGCCCAGCTCGCGCGCGAGGACAAGGCGGTCGCGAACAGATCCTCGACGAGGCGGACCAGCAGGTACAGCGCCGACACGACGATCAGCAGCCACATCATCTGCCGCGCCAGCAGGTTGGCGAGCGCGACGAAGCCGAGCAGCGAGGACGCTAGGATGAGGAAGGCGCCGAGCCAGTAGACCGCCAGCCCGACACCGAGCCATACCGGGCGCGGCTCGGCGGGCTCGTCGTCCTGTTCGCGCGGACGCACCACGCCGCAGCGCGCCAACGCCCACACGAACAGGACGCCATGCAGGATCGACGCGAGGAAACTCGCCGCGATCGTCACCGAGAGGCTCGACCCGGCCACGACCGGGAGCCGGTTCAGCAGGAGGCTGGCCGCGGCCGCGATGCCGAACAGCGCCGGCGCGAGGCGCAGGCGCTCGGCGATCGCGTCGGGAATCGACGGCAGGCGCCAGGACGGCCGCGCCGGCGACAGCAGGCCGTAGCCGAGTCCCGCCACGAAGCTGCCGAGGAATACCGCACCGACCACCGCGTTGGCGAACGCCTTCTCCGCGCCGCTGAACGCGCCGTGCCAGTCGAATCCGAGCACCATCGCCTGCACGCCGAAGCCGGCGAACAGGGTCGTCGCCAGGACGATCGCGAAGGCGAAAGCGGACCGGCGCAACCGACCCTGCGGCACGCGGTCGGCCGTCAGGCGCATCAGCGCGCGCACCGCCCACCAGCGGCCGAGCACGATCAGCAGGACGCCGCACATCAGCCCGGCGAAGGCGTAGAGGCGGTTGTCTGCGGCGAAGCTGTCGGCGAGCGCCGCGCGCAGACCGTCGCGCAGCGCCCCCAGGCGTGCGCCGTCGCGCGCGAGAGCGCCGACGATGTCGCTCCAGAAGGCCGGTGTCAGCGGCGACGCGGTGCGCTGCGAGAGCCGCGCCTGGAAATTCGTTCGGCGCGCATCGGCGACTTCGCCGGCGAGCTGCTGGCTGTCCAGCGCGGCCAGCTTCGCCCGCTTGATCTCCGCATCCAGCGCAGCGGCCTGCTTGGTGAGGTCCGTGCGCTGCGCCGCGATGTCGGCTGCCTCGCTGGTTCCCTTGGCCGGCTCGGGACCGAGTTCCGCCAGGCGCGCCTGCAGCGCGGCCAGCTTCGGCGTGCGATCGGCGATCAGTGCCTCCGACTGCGCCCCCAGGGAACTAGCGGCATCGCGGAATTCCAGGAGCTTGGCATCCTCGACGTCGTCGGCGTTCAGCTGCTTTCGGATATCGGCGGTCTGCTGCCGCGCGTCGTCGAAGAACTTCGCGGCGTCCGGCGCCTGCGCGAAACACGAGGCCCCGAAGGACGCGAGGAACAGGAAGGTGAAGAGGCGGATCAAGGGCATCCGCGCATGATCGAAGCGCTTGTGCGGCGCGTCAATCAAACCCGGGGAATGGTTCGGCGGATGTTCACTCGGCACATCCTGTGCCTCGCCCTACGGGCAGCTTCGCTGTGCAAAACGGCAATCCTGCCGTTTTGTCACTCGGAACACACATCCCGGGCCTCGCCCTACGGGCCGCTTCGCTGTGCAAAACGGCAATCCTGCCGTTTTGTCACTCGGAACACACATCCTGGGCCTCGCCCTGACGGGCAGTTGCGTCGTGCGAGGGCGTTGGCCCGACACGTTGGCCGGTGACACCGATGCGGTCACCTTGGGGAAGGCATGATTCGATGCCCGAACGTCGCGTTTCACTCTGCCGGCGACACACCGGGAAGGTCTATCCGATCGAAGAAGCGCAGCCGGAAGGACGAGGCCGCCAAGTGGGCGGCAGCGTTCTCGTCCTCCCTGTCGCATGCAGGTACGTTCCCGCAACCGGGAGACGTACCGGCGAATGCGGCGACCTCAGACCGTCGCCGGGTTGGGCTTCTCCGGATCCAGTTTCCACAGCTTGATCGCGCGCGCGACGTCCTCGGGATTCATCTTGCCCTCGGCCGCCAGCGCGGCGATCGCGGCGTGCGCGATCCAGTAGCGGTCGACCTCGAAGAAGCCGCGCAGGTGCGCGCGCGTGTCGCTGCGGCCGAAGCCGTCGGTGCCGAGCACGGTATAGCGCTTGCCGTCCGGCATGAAGGCGCGGATCTGGTCGGCGTATTCGCGCACGTAGTCGGTCGCGGCGATGGCCGGACCGGCGCGGTCTTCGAGACAGGCGGTGACGTGCGCCTTGCGCGGCTTCTTGTCCATCGGATGCAGGCGGTTCCAGCGCTCGACGTCGAAGCCGTCGCGGCGCAGTTCCGTGAAGCTCGGGCAGGACCAGATGTCGCTGGTCACGCCGAATTCCTTCTCGAGCAGTTCCGCCGCGGCGATGGCTTCGCGCAGGATCGTGCCGCAGCCGAGCAGCTGCACGCGCGGCTCGTTCTTCTTCGGCTTGCCGCCGTCCTTGAACAGGTACATGCCCTTGACGATGTCGGCCTCCACGCCCGCCGGCATGTCCGGGTGCGCGTAGTTCTCGTTCATCACGGTGATGTAGTAGTACACGTCCTCCTGTTCCTGCAGCATGCGGCGCGAGCCGTCCTGCAGGATCACGGCGACCTCGTACGAGAACGTCGGATCGTAGGCCCTGCAGTTCGGGATGCTGCCGGCGAGCAGGTGCGAATGGCCATCCTCGTGCTGCAGGCCCTCGCCGTTCAGCGTGGTGCGGCCGGACGTGCCGCCGACCAGGAAGCCGCGCGCGCGCATGTCGCCCGCGGCCCAGGCGAGGTCGCCGATGCGCTGGAAGCCGAACATCGAGTAGTAGATGTAGAACGGCAGCATCGGCACGTTCGACACCGAGTAGCTCGTCGCCGCGGCCATCCACGCGCTCATCGCGCCGGGCTCGCTGATGCCTTCCTGCAACACCTGGCCCTTCTGGTCCTCGCGGTAGTACATCAGCTGGTCGGCGTCGACCGGCTTGTACTTCTGGCCGAACGGCGCGTAGATGCCGATCTGGCGGAACATGCCTTCCATGCCGAACGTACGCGCCTCGTCGGCGACGATCGGCACGACGTGCGGCGCGACCTGCTTGTCGCGCAGCAGCAGGTTGATGCCGCGCACGAACGACATCGTGGTCGAGATCTCACGCTCGCCGCTACCCTTGGTGATCTGCTCGAAAGCGCCGATGTCGGGCACCGCGATCGACGAGCTCTTCGTGCGCCGCTGCGGCAGGAAGCCGCCGAGCGCCCTGCGGCGTTCCAGCATGTACTGCACTTCCGGCGAGTCCTTGCCCGGGTGGTAGTACGGCACGTCGGCGAGCTTGTCGTCCGGCACCGGGATGTTGAAGCGGTCGCGGAACGCGCGCACCGCCGCGTCGTCGAGCTTCTTCTGCTGGTGCGTCGGGTTCAGCGATTCGCCGGCCGCGCCCATGCCGTAGCCCTTGACCGTCTTGGCCAGGATCACCGTTGGCATGCCCTTCGTGTTGACCGCCGAGTGGTACGCGGCGTAGACCTTGTGCGGGTCGTGGCCGCCGCGGTTCAGGCGCCAGATGTCGTCGTCGGACAGGCTGGCGACGAGCTCGCGCGTCTCCGGCGTCTTGCCGAAGAAGTGCTCGCGCGTGTACGCCCCGCCGAACGCCTTGCAGTTCTGGTACTCGCCGTCCACGGTGTCCATCATGATCTTGCGCAGCTTGCCGCTGGTGTCGCGCGCGAGCAGCGGATCCCAGTAGCTGCCCCAGATCAGCTTGATGACGTTCCAGTCGGCTCCGCGGAAGTTGCCTTCGAGTTCCTGGATGATCTTGCCGTTGCCGCGCACCGGGCCGTCGAGGCGCTGCAGGTTGCAGTTGATGACGAAGATCAGGTTGTCCAGGCCTTCGCGGCCGGCCAGAGAGATCGCGCCGAGCGATTCGGGCTCGTCGGTCTCGCCGTCGCCGAGGAAGCACCACACCTTGCGATCGCTCGGAGCGATCAGGCCGCGGTTCTCCAGGTACTTCATGAAGTGCGCCTGGTAGATCGCCTGCAGCGGACCGAGGCCCATCGACACGGTCGGCACCTGCCAGTATTCCGGCATCAGCCACGGATGCGGGTACGAGGACAGGCCCTTGCCGTGGCCGGCGACCTCCATGCGGAACAGGTCGAGCTGCTCCTCACTGATGCGGCCTTCGAGGAACGAGCGCGCGTAGACGCCCGGGCTCGAATGACCCTGGTGGAACACGAGGTCGCCCGGATGGCTGTCGCTGGGAGCGCGCCAGAAATGGTTGAAGCCGACGTCGTACAGCGTCGCCGACGAGGCGAAGCTGGCGATGTGGCCGCCGAGTTCGCCCGGCTTGCGGTTCGCGCGCACGACCATCGCCATCGCGTTCCAGCGGATCAGCGACCGGATGCGCCATTCCATCGCCGCGTCGCCGGGCGAACGCGCCTCGAGATGCGGCGGAATCGTGTTGACGTACTCGGTCGTCGGCGCGAACGGGAGGTAGCCGCCGGCACGACGCGTCTCGTCGACCATGCGCTCGAGCAGGTAGTGCGCACGGTCGGTGCCGTCGGCATGGATGACGCCCTTGAGCGCATCGGTCCATTCCTGGGTTTCGATCGGGTCGAGGTCCTGGTCGAGCGTGTCGTTGAGCGGATTCATGTGCGTCTCTTGAAGGCAGCGGACTGCGTGGTGGTCACGAGCGACGATCGGGCCGTCGCGAAAAAGAGTTCAGTGTAGTCGCCTCGCGCGGCATCTGCATGCTGCATGACGGGCCGGGCGCCGCGAAGTGATGGCCCGGCGCCCGTTTTCACGTACTCGCAGGAGGGAGAATGCCGACATTACGGAGCCGCCGCGTGCACACCACCGTTCTTCGCCTGGCCGGCCTGCTCGGCCTCGCCGCCCTTCCCGCCCGCGCCGGCGACGCGGTCTTCGCCGACGGTTTCGATCCGTCGCGCTGGGTGCAGGGCTACCTGGTCGGCTACGAACGTTCCCTGCTGGCGCCGGGCGACGTCGATTTCCGCGCGATCACGCACCTGATGATCGGGCGCCTGCGGCCGCTGCCCGACGGCAGCCTGACCCGCGACTTCGACATCGACGACGTGCAGGGGCCGCAATGGGCCACCTCGGCCGTCGCCGCGGCGCACGCCGCAGGGCGCAAGGCCTTCCTGATGATCGGCGGCGCCGGCGAAATCGACGGCTGGCGCAGCGCCGCCGCCACGCCGCAGGGCCGCGACCGGATGGCAGCGGAACTGCAGGAACTGGTGGCGACCTGGGGCGTGGACGGATTCGATCTGGACTGGGAGCCGCTCGACACCGGCGACCGCGGCGACTTCCTCGCCCTCGTCCACGCCATCCGCGCCCGCGTGCCGGGGACGGCCCTCACGCTGCCGGTCGGCTGGATCAACACGAACTTCGCGACGCCCGATCCCTGGTGGGGCGAGATCGCGCCGCTGTTCGACCGCCTCAACATCATGAGCTACGACATGGAGTGGCCCGCCGACGGCTGGCAGAGCTGGCACGGCTCCGCCCTGCACGGGGAGTCGGGTTCGACGCCGTCGTCCGTATCGGGCAGCGTCGCCTACTACCGCGCGTCCGGCGTTCCTGCCGCCCGGCTCGGCATCGGCAGCGGCTTCTACGGCGTGTGCTGGCGCGGCGTGACGGGGCCGCGCCAGGATCCGGGCTGGATCGTCGGCAGCGACGGCCAGTTTTCCTATGCCGGCATCGTGCAGCACTACCTGACGCCGGCAGCACGACGGAGGGATGCGGTCGCGCACGTGCCGTACCTGTCCTCGGCCGCGGGACTCGGCCCGCAAGGCTGCAATTTCCTCAGCTACGAAGACGCCGAATCGCTGGCCGACAAGGGCGCCTGGGCCAAGGCGCAGGGACTCGGCAGCCTGATCCTCTGGACCGTCGGGCAAGGGCATCTGCCGGACGCGCCCGCCGGCCAGCGCGATCCGCTGCTGGATGCGATCCGGGCCGGCTATCTCCATTGAAATGTCCGCCACGGCCGCGGAATCGCGTATATAGCGGCGGGATAGCGGCGGGCGGAGGCGCGGGAACCACCGCTGCTGTCGACCGGCGGAATCCCCGGGACAATCGCGATGGCCGCCGCCGCATCCGGCGCGGCCACCTCGCGCCCCGGGCCGCAGCGACACGGTGCGGACCCGCGACCGCGGAAATTCCAGGGGAGAACCGGCATGAGCCTTCGCACGCCATTCATCGCACTCGTTCTCGCCTTCGCGCACGCGACCGGCGCGAAGGCCGACCTCGTCGTGTACGACGACGCCTTGCGCAACGCGTTCCAGGACTACTCCTACGGCGGCGGCAGCGACTTCGCCAACCCGGCGCCGGCGCATGCGGGCACGCGTTCGATCCGCCTGACCGGCAACGCCTACAACGCGGTGTCGTTCTTCCACGCCGGCGCGTTCTCCTTCGCGCAATACGCCGGCCTGCGCTTCTGGGTGCACGGTGGCAGCGCGGGCGGCCAGCGACTCACCCTGGCCCTGCAGAACGGCGGCAACCTCGCCAGCGTCGCGCTGAACGGCTACATCGCCGGCGGCGCACCGGCCGCGAATACGTGGCGCGAGGTCACGGTGCCGATCGCGACGATTCCGTCTCTCGCCGCGCTGGGCCAGTTCGATCGCATCGACATCCAGAGCGACGACGCCGGCGCGCAGCCAGCGGTGTATTTCGACGACGTCGTGCTGACCGGCGCGGTCGTCGACCGGATCTTCGCGGACGGCTTCGACGGCGGCGGCACGCCGGCGGCGAACGGGCTCGTGGTCGACCACGACGTACCGATCGACGGCCTCTCCGGCGATCGCTTCACCTGGCGCGACAGCGCGAACCAACCGCGCGTCGCGGTGCTCGCGCACAACGACGGCGGCACCGGTACCGGCGGCACGCATGGTGGCGAACTGCGCGAATTCCGCTACCAGGTCGGCGGCGCGACACGCATCGTGAAGGCGACCGACGGCAGCTTCGGCGGCTTCGGCTACGTCGTCTCGCATCCGGCGAACGAAGCCAACGACCATTGCACCGGCGAAGGCGATCCGTCCAGCCTGGGCCATTTCACGCCCGGCAGCTTCCAGCGCGTGTTCGAAGGCCGCCACCATGCGATCTTCCGTTTCCGGCAGAACTATCCGCGCTACTGCACGCGGCTCCTGCCGCCGGAGCGCCACGACCTGCCCGTCACGATCGACTGGGTGTTCTCGACTGGCCGCGACCATCCGCTGTGGTCGGTCACCTGGGATCTCTCCGGCGTGCCGGTGGACCGCCTGGAGGACGATGCGCGCGGGCCCTACGGCCAGATGCGCATCGACGGGGCCGCGAGCGACGGCGCACGCGCGCAGATCGCCGGTGTCGCCTGGGGCGACTACTACCGGTTCGTCAGCACGTCGAACCCCGTCACGTTCGGCAGCGGCTGGAGCTGGAACCAGCCGAACGCGATCCCGTACGTGAAGCTCTGGACCAGCACCGTCGACGCGACGATGGGCCTCGTGCAGACGCGCACGATCCGCCAGCAGGACGCCGGCGGCTACTGGGGCCAGGGCCTGTGGGGCAAGACCAGCGCGAACGGCAACGGCTGCGACGATCCCGGCTCGATCTACCCGATGCCGTGCGACTACAACTGGCCGTTCCAGTCGATCAACTACGAGCTGTACGGCGGCGCGACGCAGAACGCGCGCCTCGCCTGGGGCACCAACTTCGGCTTCCTCGGCCAGGCGCAGTACCGCATCCGCGGCAATAGCGCCTACGGCGGCGGCGCGCTGGCGCTGCCCGGCGATCCGACCGCCTCGGGCTGGCCGAAGAAGAGCTACGCGACCTGGATCGTCCTCGGCACGCACGGCGCCGATCCGGTCGGCGCACAGGTGCGGGACGTCGAGACGATCCAGAACCTGGCGCTCACCGCGACCGTCGGCAGCGTCGCGATGCAGGGACCGTCCGGCGTCGCCGACGCGAATCCGGCCACGTACCAGCCGGCCGGCTACGACGGCGTCCTCGGCGCGCTCGCGTTCCAGGCCGCCGCGAACCGCCTCGACGCCAATGTCGCGGTCGGCGCGGGAACGCTGTCCCACCCGCTGGTGATCGTGCGCGGCTACAGCGGCGCCCTGCCGGCGACCGTGAAGCTCGGCGGCGCGATGCTCGTGCGTGACGTCGACTACTTCCCTTCGCTGCGGGCCGGTTCGTCGGAGCTGTGGCTCACGCTGAACCGCGACCTCTCCGGCGCATCCAACCGGCTGGAGATCGCTCCTTAGAAAACTTCCGAGTCTGCCGTCATTCCCACGAGAGGCTTCTTCGACAGCGGAAGGGCTGGCAAAGCGGGAGTCCGGGCGACTGCTTTCAATGGATGCCCGCGTTCGCGGGCATGACGGCGGAAGGAGCGGGCACGACGTCGGAAGGATTGGCCGGACGCTCCCGAGAGCGCCGCCGCGCGTCAGCCGTCGTCGTGGTCGACCAGCACGTAGCCGCGTCCGCGCACGGAACGCAGCGGCAGTTCCTCGTCGAGCTGCTCGACCGACTTGCGACGCAAGCGGTGGATCAGCATGTCGATGCGGTGGGGATCGAACTCGTCGTGGCTTTCGCCGAGCGCCTCGATCAGGCGCTCGCGCGACACCGGTTCGCCGTCTCCGGCGAACAGGCATTCGAGCACGGCGCGCTCGGAACGGTTCAGCGCGACCTCGCGACCGGACGGAGCGGCGAGCCGCCAGCCCTGCGCCAGCAGGCGCCAGCGCAACGCGGAGTGCTCCGCCTCCGCCACGGGCGAGGCCGCTTGCGGCATGCGCATGCGCCGCAGCAGGCTCGAGATCGTCGCGGCGACCACCTCCACCTCGACCGGCTTCGCCAGCCACGCGTCGGCCGCCTCGCCCAGCGCCTGCACGCGGTCCGCGGCCTGGCCGCGCCCCGTCAGCATGATGATGCCGAGCGGCGAACTCGAGCGCAGATGACGCGCCACCGAGAGCCCGTCCTCGTCGGGCAGGCCGACGTCGAGCACGACGACGTCGAACGCGACCACCAGCATGCGCCGATAGAGCTCGATCGGCGACCGGAAACCCTCGGCGTCGTACCCGCTCGCCCGCAGTCCGGGCACGAGGATGTCGTCGCGCAACGCGTCGTCGTCCTCGACCAGCGCGACCCGCGCTCCCGACTCCATCATCGCTCCCGCTCCTTCTTTACGCATGGGCATACTCCGCCTCCGCCAGGGGCAGCACCACGCGGATCGTCGTGCCCTCACCCAGTTCGCTTTCGACTTCGATGCGCCCGCCGGCCGCCCGCACCAGGTCCGACGCGACGGACAGGCCGAGCCCCGTGCCGCGGCCGACCGACTTGGTCGTGAAGAACGGCTCGAACAGGCGGTCGCGCGCCTCCTTTCCCATGCCCTGACCACTGTCGCGCAGGCTCAGTTCCGCCGACGAGCCGTCTTCGGCCGGGCGAAGCTCGATCGCGAACCAGCCGCCGTCGGGCATCGCATCGTTCGCGTTGCCCGCGACGGCGAGCACCACGAGATCGAACTGTCCCCGATCGAAATCGACCGCCAGCAAGGCCTCCGGCAACTCGCAGGTGATGCGCACGTCTGGCGCGAAGAGCTGGCGCAGCATCGGCTGCAGGTCGCGCAGGGCCTCGCCGAGATCGAAGCGCTCGACGCGCGTCTCGCCACGGCGCGCGAACGTCAGCAGGCGCTGCGTGACCGCCGTCGCACGCCGACCGGCGGCTTCCACGCCGGCGAGCGCCTTCTTCAATCCGTCGACGTCGTCGAGGCCGCGCCCCTTCGCCGCGTAACCGAGGATCAAGCCGAGCAGGTGATTGAAATCGTGCGCGACGCCCGCGGCCAGCAGGCCGACCGCCTCCACTTTCTGCGCGTGGACCAATTGCTGCTGCATGCGCTCGCGCTCGGCCATCTCGGCCTCCAGGCGGCGGTTCGCCTGCGCCAGCGCATCGCCGCGCCGCGTGGCATCCGCGAGGCTCTCGCGCAGCGCGCGCACGCTGCGATCGACCACGATGGCGATCAACAGGAAGATCAGTCCGCTGATCGCGATCGAGACGGCGACGTTCGGCGGGGTATCGATCGGATTGCCGGCGCGCAGGTCGGCGAACCCGCCCGCGACGAACGCCGCGAGCACGCATCCGTACATCACCCACAGCGCGCGACGACCGACCATCAGGCCGGCGAGCACCATCCACACGACCACCAGCGGCTGCTCGTAGCGCTGCGAGGCGCTGCCGCCGAACGCATAGCCGAGGATCATCGCCAGCGCGATCAGGGCCAGCATCTGGCGGATCGCCCACTGGAAGCGCCCGCGGCGGATCAGCAGCACGCCGGCCAGCGCGACGACACTGACCGCGAGGCTCGAGACCATGGTCGTGGCTTCGCCGGCGCGCCACGGAATGCCGGAGAACAATGCCCGATAGCCCCACATGAGGGGCGGCGCCAGGCCCAGCAGCAGCAGGACGACCTGCAACATCGGCGCATTGCGGCGATCGACCGGGTCGTCGACCGGCGCACGCCACAACCAGGATGCGAATCCGGGTCGCGGGACCATTCCCGCCCGATCCGGCCGCTCCCCTTGCGCCGGCGGCGACGAGGAAGCGTCTGGCATATTCCCCCCTGCATCATCCTGCCGGCGGAGCGGGAATCGTGCCCCCTTGGCCGGCGGACTACAAAATCGTTCTCGGTTCCGAGACAAGATACTCGAAACCGCTGCGAGCAAGTGAAAAAAACCGTGATCGGCGCCGTGCCGTGCGGTCTCGCCACAGGTCGACACCACCGCGGCGCCGGGCGATTCACCGCCGTCGGCATACCGCCTGCGCCATCGTTCGCGTGCGGCGTATCGAGGAAACGTCTAGGGGACCGGTTTCGTCACCTGCTCTCGGATCTGCGCCTCGACCACCGCCAGCGCGGTCATGTTGAACACGCGCCGCACGGTCGCGGCCGGCGTCAGCACGTGCGCCGGCCTGGACACGCCCATCAGGATCGGCCCGAGCACGACGCCGTCGGTCATCACGCGCGTCATGTTGAAGGCGATGTTGGCCGCGTCGAGGTTCGGGCAGACGAACACGTTGGCGGCGCCGGCGAGGCGCGAATTCGGGAACAGGCGCTCGCGCACCTCCGGATTCAACGCCGTGTCGGCGTGCATCTCGCCCTCGATCTCGACCTTCGGCAGGCGCTCGCGCAGGATCTCGACGACGCGGCGCATCTTCTGCGCGCTCGGATCGTCGTGGCTGCCGAAGTTGGAGTGCGACAGGATCGCGACCTTCGGCGTGATGCCGAACAGCTTCAGGCGCAGCGCCGCCTGCGCGGCGGCTTCCGCGATGCGTTCGGCGTCCGGATCCACGGCCACGTGCGTGTCGACGAAGAAGAACACGCCGCGGTCGTTGAACACCGCGCTCATCGCCGACAGCGACGTGACGCCCGGATCGAGAGGGATGATGCCGCGCAGGTAGCTGAGCTTCTTGTGATAGCGCCCGACCAGTCCGCAGATGAGGCCGTCCGCTTCGCCGCGACGGACCATCAGCGCGGCGATCACGGTCGCGCGCGAGCGCACGATCGCCTTGGCGCTGTCCGGCGTCACGCCGCGACGCTCCATCAGTTCGTGGTACAGCGTCCAGTAGTCCTTGAAGCGCGGATCGCTCTCGATGTTGCACATCTCGAAATCGACACCGGGCTTCAGGCGCAGGCTGAGCCGCTCGATGCGCGACTCGATCACCGCGGGGCGGCCGATCAGGATCGGCTTGGCGATGCCTTCGTCGACGACGTGCTGCACCGCGCGCAGCACGGTTTCCTCTTCCCCCTCGGCGTAGACGATGCGCTTGGGCTCGGCCTTGGCGCGCGCGAACACCGGCTTCATCAGAAGGGTCGTGCGGAACACGAACTGGTTGAGCTTGTCGCGGTAGGCGCGCAGGTCCTCGATCGGCCGCGTCGCGACGCCGGAATCCATCGCCGCGCGGGCGACCGCCGGGGCGAGCTGCACGATCAGGCGCGGATCGAACGGCTGCGGGATGATGTAGTCCGGTCCGAACGACAGCGTCTGGCCGCCGTAGGCGCGCGCGGCGATGTCGCTCGATTCGCGCCGCGCGAGTTCGGCGATCGCGTGCACGCAGGCGACCTTCATCGCCTCGTTGATGACCGTGGCGCCCACGTCGAGCGCGCCGCGGAAGATGTACGGGAAGCACAGCGCGTTGTTGACCTGGTTCGGATAGTCCGACCGGCCGGTCGCGATGATCGCGTCGTGGCGGACCGCGCGCGCCTCTTCCGGCAGGATCTCCGGCGTCGGATTGGCCAGCGCGAGGATGATCGGCCGCTCGGCCATGCGCTCGACCATCGCCGGCTTCAGCACGCCCGGCGCGGACAGGCCGAGGAAGATGTCGGCGCCGCCGATGATCTCGTCGAGCGTGCGCGCGTCGGTGTCGCGCGCGTAGCGGCACTTGTTCGGATCCATTTCCTCCTTGCGGCCCTTCCAGACCACGCCGAGGCGATCGGCGACCCAGATGTTCTCGGGCTTCACGCCGAGGCTGACCAGCATGTCGAGGCACGCGATGCCGGCCGCGCCCGCGCCGGTCGAGACGAGCTTGACCTCGCCGATGTCCTTGCCGGCGATCTTCAGCGCGTTGACCGTGGCGGCGCCGACGATGATCGCCGTGCCGTGCTGGTCGTCGTGGAACACCGGGATCTTCATGCGCTCGCGCAGCTTCTTCTCGACCTCGAAGCACTCCGGCGCCTTGATGTCCTCGAGGTTGATGCCGCCGAACGTCGGCTCGAGGCTGGCGATGATCTCGACCAGCTTGTCCGGATCGTTCTCGTCGATCTCGATGTCGAACACGTCGATGCCGGCGAACTTCTGGAACAGCACGCCCTTGCCCTCCATCACCGGCTTGGCGGCGAGCGGACCGATGTTGCCAAGGCCGAGCACCGCCGTGCCGTTGGTGATGACCGCGACGAGGTTGCTGCGCGCGGTGACGGTGGCGACCTCCGCCGGATCGCGCACGATCTCCTCGCAGGCCGCGGCCACGCCGGGCGAATAGGCGAGCGAGAGTTCGCGCTGCGTGACGACGGGCTTGGTCGGCGTGACCCGGATCTTTCCGGCCGGGTCCTTGCGATGGTAGTCGAGTGCCGCTTTCTTCAGTTCTTCTATCGTCGACATGGCATCCGTGGGCGCACGCGGCGGGCGCGCGCGCTGCTTAGAGGGCTAGCGCACGACTATAGCACCGCGGGTCGTGCCTCCGGCCGCCGGCGGACGGCCCGGTATGGTGTGGCAAGATCGCGCAGCAGGCGGGCCGCCTGCGGAAGCCGCCGTCCGGAGCGGAGCCTCGTCCATGCATCCATCCATCGCCTGTCCCCGCCTCGCGCCCGGCCTCGCCGTCGCGCTGGCCGTGGTGCTCGCCGGCGGCTGCGCCTCGAACGAAACAGGCCAGCGCGCCAATCGCTGGATGGAGCCCGGCTCGATCGTGGGCCAGCCGTCGGAGCAATGGGACGTGCCGGCCCGCCTCGCGCGCGGCAGGTCGCCGGTATATCCGATCGGGCAGTTGCTCGAAGGCCGGAGCAGCCGCTCCGAAGTCGGCTTCACCGTCGGCATCGACGGCCGTACGAAGGACATCCGTGTCGTGCAGGCCGACCGCGAGGTGTTCGGCCGCCACCTCGCGATCGCCGTGCGCGACTGGCAGTTCGAACCCGCGCAACGCAACGGCATTCCCGTCGTCTCGACGATGACGGTGGCGATGGACTTCTCGATCCAGCGCAACTTCGACGCACCGCTGTCGCCGGAGGACAGGCGCCAGCAGGAGCGCGCGCGCCGGTGACGCCGGGGGAGTCGGGCGAGTCCCGGTTCCCGAACCCGTCCGCGAACATCGTTTCGCCACCGAGGATGTTGAGCGCCGCCGTCGTACCCGGCTGGGCGCATCGACATCCGCGCCGGCTCCCAGGCGAGGTTCGCCGGACATCCCATGTCGGCGGCGCCGGATGACGTCGAAGCGGGAGGGCGGCCAGCGGCGTGCCAGGCGCGCGCTCCGCCGGCGAGCCGGAAAGCGGTTCGCGAAGAAAAAAGCGAACCCGCGGCCGTGGGTTGCCAGGCAGGAATGCCGCGGGTTCGCCCTGGGGAAATCAGCCGTCGAAGCCGTTCCTGAAGATCGTGTCGTCGCCGGCAGGTTCGAGCGTGATGCCGTCGAAGTAGCCGCGCGCCGCGCGATCGGTGAGCGTGTGGTTCTCGACGATCAGCCGGACGAGCACGTACGCGCCGCGCGTCCACTGCGTCGCTTCGATGACGACCGGCTCCAGCGCGGTCCAGTCCGCCGTCGTCGTGACCAGCCGTTCTCCGAATACGATCGGCACGCTGCTGCAATCGCCGGCGCCGTCGCTGGGTGCGTAGCTCCAGCCGATGGATACGCGGTCGCCGGCGAAGATGCTGAACGGCACCGAACGCGCCCAGCCGCCGAGGCGATAGGTTCCCGGCCCCGGCACGCGCACACATTGCGTGGCGACCGCCTGCTCGTTGGCGTCGAGCGTGCCGCCGATACGCAACGAACCGGAACCGCTCGGTCCGACGTGGTTGATCGGATCCCAGGTTGCGTGACTGTCGAAGCCCCACAGCCGAAGATCGCTGCCGAAGTCCCCGTTGCGCACCAGCGGCGCCACGTCCACGCGCTCGTAGGCACCGAGGTCGCCGCTGCCGAGACGATTGGGCACCAGCGGCAGGTCGAAGCCGCGCATGTTGCCGGCAAGATCCAGGCCGCCACCGCTGGATGCGAAGTCCACTGCCGGCGACGCCGCGTGCGGTCGGTAGTCGCCGCGCGCGGCGTCCACGAACAGTGGATCGCCGTTCACGATCGTCCCGGACGGCCCGCCGATCGAAATCGTCTCGTTGGCGAGCACGTTACTGACGCGCTTGGCGCCGCTCGGCTGGATCAGCGTGTTCCGGCCCGGCTGGTAGGAAATCGAGCGGCTCAGCACGATGCCGCCGCTGGCGGAGATCACGTGCGACGCGCCGATCGAGTTGCCGGCGATGGTGCTGTTCTCGATGTGCAGGTCGTTCGGACCGGATTCCTGGCGCAGCAGATGGCCGGTGACGACGTTGTCGGCGATCAGCGAATTGAGCAGCACGAAATCGTTGAAATTGCGCACCGCGTGGCCACCGCGATTCGAACGGATGATGGTTCGATTGACTTTCACGTGGCCCTGCGACTGCGCCAACAGGGTGGCGCCGCTCGTCGCTTGCCCCGCTGCCGTTTCGGCGATGTTGCCGTCGATCAGGTTGCACGCGACGGCGGGGCCGCAGGGCACCGCGCCGAGGTCCACCGGCCGGGTGATGTTGTCGCCTTCCTCGCCGCCGTTGAGATACACCGATCCTCCAACCCATTCGGGCGTCGTATCCACGTAGATCGCACTGCCCTCCTGCGCGCGATTGCCGTCGAGGCGGAAGTCGAATGCACTCACGTGGCTCACTCCGTAGAGATAGATGCCGCCCCCGGTGTTGACGGCGCGGTTGGCGCGAATGCGCAAGGGGCGCGAGGCATTGGTCGTGAACAGGCGCACCCAAGGCTGGCCGCTTCCGCTCGTGTACGCCGCGATGCCGCCTCCGTAGCGCGCCGTGTTCTCGGCGATCAGGCCACTGTTGCCGAGGCCCGGCGAGCCCAGGTCGACCTGCGCATCGCCGAGTACCTGGACGCCTCCGCCGTAGCCACCGGTGGCAGCGTTGTTCGCCGGATTGACGCCCCTCGCCTCGTTGCCGCTGATCAACACGTTGTCGTCGGTGATCTGCAGGCGCGCATTGCCCTCCACGCGGATGCCGCCGCCGGAGTACTGCGCGGTGTTGTTGAGGATCAGCGTGCCGGCCTCGATGCGCAGTTGCGCGCGCGTGGCGGCGGTGCCGGTGAAGCTGATGCCGCCGCCGTAGCCGGCGTAGTTGTTGCTGATCGAGCTGGCGCGCACGCGCAGCGTGCCGCCGCCACGGAAATCCACGCCGCCGCCGACGCCGTCGGGGACCTCATCGCCCTTGATGATCGACAGGTTCTCCAGGATCACGTCGTTGCTGTTGCCGGTGATCGTGACAACGCTGTCGTGGCCGCCGCCGACGCCGCTCAGGGTGCTGACGCCGGTCGGCGTCACCGCCGAGCAGCTGGCGTAGCCGCCGACCAGCCGCACCGAACGGTCGTTGATCTTCACCGCCTGGCCCTCGTACAGGTTGCTCTTGATGCGGATCTCGTGCGTGCCGCCGGCCGTCAGCGCGTTGACGGCGCTTTGCACCGTGCCGTACCGGCAATTGGTATCGTTGCCGACTGTGAGAATCGCCGCGTTCGCGTCGCACGCGGCAAAACCCATCGCCAACGCCGTCGTCGCGAGAACGCGCGCCAACCCGCTCTTCATCTTCATGTTCTGCATCCTCGAGCCGGCCCATCGCCGTCATGCCGGGTAACGGGCGAACGACGCCGATTGCGCCATGCGTCCCGCATCACAATTCCGGTGGCGGCGGCTCACCGTCGAAACCGTCGCGCAGGAGGCCGTCGGCACGGACGAACACCGCGTCTATGTTGCCCAGGACCTCGCCTTCGCCCTGCTCATCCTTGTAGACGCCCAGGACCACCTCCACCGATTTCGGCACGGGATCGATCCTGCGGACGACCACGCCCAGGAGTTCCAGACTCCAGTCCAGCGTGTCGGTCGCCACCTCTCCGACCACTATCTGCGCGCCCGCGCACGCGCTCGCGTCGCGAACGATGAACACAGCAAACACGCCGCCGTCGAAGCGGGATTCCAGGTCCCGCCGCAAGCGAGCGCCGACTGCATAGGCATGCGACGGCACATCCAGCTCCACGCATTGCCGACGTACGACCTGCAAGGACACCGGGAACTGCCGTGTTTGCATCAACAGGGAGCCGGAGCCCGGATCGCCTTCGGCATCGTCGGGCACCCACAGCGAATTGGCGACGGAGCCGACACGTACCCACGCGGCCAGATCGTGATCGAAGTCGCCGTTGACGACGAGATTCGGCGGTGCAGCGACGACGCGGGCGGAAAAGGCCACCAGCACGATGGAAAGACCAAGCGTGATGAAGCGGGCGAATCGCGGACGCATGGGGATCTCCTCGTAGGCGATGGCACTACGAGGTAACGGAGCACGGACGAAAGCTGCGACATGCCCTGCCGGTCGCGTCATTCCGCAGCGAGGTGCTCCGCTGCGCTGTGCAGGTCGGGATCGACCGCCGTCCGCGGCACGCCGAACGACAGCGCCCGGCGGGCGAGGCGGCGGGCCTCCTCGCCCCGTCCCGCGCTCTCCAGAGCGATCGCGCGCGCGGCGAGGAATTCGAAGCCGAGCGCCGAAACCGCTGCGTCCTGCGACTCCCAGCGGGTTCGCAACGGCTCCAGCAGGTCCAGGGCCGCCGATGGATCGTTGCCAGCCGTCAGTGCTTGTGCTCCCACGATGCGCGCCGCGGCCGCCTCGAATCCCAGATCCAATCCGGCCTTGCGCAACATCTCGAGGGCGCGTTCCGACTCGTCCAGCGCCTGCGCGGACTGCCCCCTCGCCTGCGCGACCTGCGCGATTCGCACATGGGCGGCCGCGAGACTCGGACCACCGCGGGACTTGCGCAGATCGAGCGCGCGACGCGCGTGCGCTGCCGCTTCGTCGACACGACGCTGCAGCATGCGGATCGACGCGTACAGGGTCTGGACGCGTGCGCAGACGTCGTTGGCGCCGTCCTGGCCTTCGCACGGCACGTGCGTTTCGCGCAGCAGGAGCTCGGCGTCTTCCAGGCGCCCCTGCTCGCGACGCAGGGCGGCCATGGCGAAAAGACCGGGCACCCGCTGGACGTTGTCCGGCCCGAAGGCATTCCGGTCTATTTCCAGCGACTCCGCCAGCGGGGCTTCGGCATCTGCGTGACGCCCCAGATGGATCCGGACCAAAGCCAGATTGCGCAAGGTCTGCGCGAAGAACGGATCGCGCCGCGCAATGTCGCGCGAGATCTCGATGGCTTCGACGAACATGGGCTCGGCGACGGCCTGGTCGCCCGCGCGTACGCGCGATACGGCGGCGTTGTTGAGCATCTGCACGTACTCGATCGTGCGCGGCAGGTCGAGCGCACGCCAGCGAGCGACGATCGCCTCCAATGCCTGCGCCTGCTCGCGTCCACCGCCGGTTCCGTCGTGAGGACGCACGCGCAAGGATTCGAGCTTGAGGGCCTCGGGCGAATCCGGCGGGACCAGCGCCAGCCCCTTGGCGACCGCCTCTTCCGAGAGTTCGCGCGCCCTGTCCCCGTGGCCGGCGCGGGTGTGCAGGATCGTCAGCAGTTCCAGCCCGTCGACGGCCACCTGTCCCGCATGCGCGCGCATCAACGGCAGCAGGGGCTCGAGCAGGGCCATGGCCTCGCTTTCATGACCCAGTTCCTGCAACGCATCGGCCCGTCGCACATCCGCGGACCAGCGCTCGGGATCCTCGGGCGCGTAGAGGCCCGCCTTGAGCGCGGCCGCCTCCTGGTACATCGCGAGCGCGGCGGCAAAGTCCCCGTAGCTCGACCCGACCCGACCGAGCGTCAGCAGCATGTCGGCACGCAGCGATGGCTCCAGGTGCGTACCTCGCCCGAGGCGCCGGCGCGCCTCTTCGACCAACTGGTCCACCGTCGGCCGCTGCCCCGCCGGCAGGCGAGCCTGCGCCGCGTCGAGCAGGCCGACGAGGAAGTCGCGCACGGCGACCGCTCGCGCCGCCTGCGCATCCGCGCG
>DBMH01000067.1 GCA_002297645.1 Rhodanobacteraceae bacterium UBA703
TCGATCACGCCGATGCGCACGCCCTGCCCGCGCGTGCCGGTCACGCCGGCGCCGTTCCAGATCGCGTCGGCGCCGACGAACGTCGGGCCGCGGAAGGTGGCCGGTGCGAGCCGGCGCACCGGCCGTACCGAGACGACGCCGGGCAGGCGCGCGACGCGCTGCGCCTCGGGCAGGCTCATCGGCGCCGAGATGCCGTTGCGATAGATGCCGTAGGCGTGACGCACGTCGAGCGCGCGTCCCAGCGTCTGTTCGATCGTCGCGACGTGCGCCGCGCGCTGCGCGTCGAGATGGCGGGCGTAGACGCGTGCCGGTGCCGAGGTCGCGTCGAGCTTGCGCGCACCCGTCGCGGCCGGTGTCGTGGCGGCGATTCCGTTCGCACCGCCACCGTAGTGCAGCAGGCCCGCTTCCTCGAATGTCACCCGATAGCGGCCGACCGGGCTCGCTTCGATCAACGCGCCCTTTTCGATGCCGTACGGCGGCGGCGACGCCTGCGACGGCGACGCCGTCGCGAGCGCCAGGCCGATCGAGCACGCCAGCAGGCGGATGCACACGCGATGGTTCATGGTTCCAAATCCCGTCGAAGGCGGCGTTCGCTGCAACGCCGCTGGCTGAATCCGTTGGATCGTCTGCGCGCGCGGGGAGCGATGCGGCCCGGCGCGAACCTGCGTCGTCGCGCTCATCGCGGCGCGTCGAAGCCGTCGGCGAAGAGGTCGCCCTCGGCGCCGGTCACGGTGAAGCCGACCGGTACCGCGAGCGGCCGGTGGCGGTGCTGCGGATCGTTGCTGTCGACGCAGAGCGTGGCGGTGTAGCGGCCCGGCGACAGTCCGCCCGCATCGAAGCCGATCACGACTTCGTCGGCGGCACCGGCGGCGGTGACACCGCCGGCCTTCGCCGACGACAACCACGGCACCTCGCCCGGCCGCGCGCAGTCGCCGTACGGCATGGCGATGCCGAAGGCCAGCACGTTGGCGATCGCCGGGCTGTACGGCGAAACCCGCGTCGCCGCGCCGCTGTGCGTGTCGATCGTGTAGAGGCCCGGGTTGTCAGGGGTGAACATGTTGAAATCCGGGCTCGACCAGAACCAGAGCGTGCGCGTCGACGGATCGAAGGCCAGCCCCGCGCCCGGACCGGGATAGCGGTCGCGCGGATCGGACAGCCCGTCGTACCAGGGAAAGTCCTCTCCCAGCGAACCGACGACTTCGTGCTCTCCGGTGTGCTTGTCGATCCGTAGCAGCACGTCCTGTTGCAGATCGACCGCGTACATCTGGCCGTCCGTATCGACGGCGATGAAAGCGAACTCGACGCCGTCCTGCACCTCGCCGACCGCTTCGGCGGTGCCGGCGGCGGCGTCGATCCGGTACAGGCGGCTGCGCAAGCCGTCCTCGTCGTCCGGGTCGAGCATCCATCCGCTGGCGTAGAGCGTCTGCGTGAGGTCGTCCCAGGCCATGCTCGCGAACCATGGATAGCGCGGCTGGCCGATGCGCGGCAGGATGCGTTCGGCGACCGGGCTGTGCGCTCCGCTCGCCGGATCGACGACGCTGAGCGAACCGACCAGGTCGAGCAGGTACAGGCGGCTGAAATCGTTGCCGAGGAAGGCCCCGCCGACGTACGAGCGGAGCGACTCGCCGTCTTCCAGGTAGGCGAACGCGGCGGGACTCAAGATCACCTCGACGCCGTCGGCCTGCGCGGCGAGATCGGTGGATACCAGTTCGGCGCGCAGGCGCGGATTGCCGAGCGTCAGCGCATAGGCCGGCACTGGCAGCAGACCGGCCTCCGAAGCAGCCGCCGGCGACGTGCGCGCCGCACCAGCGGGAATCTCCTCCAGGTTCCAGCGCAGCGGACGATCGCCCTGGTTGGTCAGGCGCAGCGGCACGCTGGCACTCGCGCCGGCGGGCGCGGTGGCTTCCAGCGTCGCGGTCTGCAGCGCGAGCCGCGGCGCGCCGACGTCCAGTTGCAGCGCGGCCGAGGCGGTGTAGGTCCGCGGCGCGGTCGGCTGCCAGCGGATCGCCTTGCCGTCGGCCAGCACGGGATCGCGATAGGCGTATTGCAGCGCGTGGTTGGCGTCGTGCTGCAGCCCCACCGCGGCCCACTGGCCGTAGTCGCCGGCCGGCGACAGGCTGTCGGCGAATTGCATGTCCTTGTACAGGAACGTGATCGCGCCGCTGGCCTCGTCGATCGTCACTTCGAAGGTGATCGTGCCGGGCTCGGTTCCGCTCGCCTGGTAGCGGGCGTATTCGCGCCACTCGAACACCAGCCGGCGCTGGCCCGGCTCGCTGCCGACGACGTCGAAGTAGGTGCCGCTGGTCGAGGTCGCTGCGGGTACCAGGTCCAGCCACGAGGGCAGGATCGCCGGCTCCGCCGTCGGCAGCACCGCCGGCAGCGGCTGCGCCGGCTGCGCCGAAGTGCGGCAGGCCACCGGGTTCTCGTGCGCGAGCACGTGCAGATAGCCGTTCTCCATCATGCACACGCGCCGGCTCGACGCGCCGAAGAAATCGACCGCGAACGGAAGCTCCAGGTAGTCGACGCCGCGCTGCGCGGTCGGCGAGGCACCGAGGTCGAGGTAGGTAGCGGCGACGCGGTCGTTCCAGGTATAGCCCGGCCGGGCATCCTGCGCGGTCCAGGTGGCGACGATCTGGGTCTGGTCCTCGACCATGACTGTGCGGTTGATCTGCCAGGTGTCGCCGACACCGACGCGGCGCTCGAAGCCTTCCGACGTCGCACCCGGCCCGGTGCTGGACAGCGTGTGCACGGTCAGGTCGGCGCCGCTGCGGTTGGTCAGGCGATAGCAGAGATTGAGGCGGTCGCCCGGCGTGACCGCGATGCGGTCGGTGCCGCCGCAGGCGTTCGGCGCGGCCGGGTCGTACGGCGTGGCGGTCAGGCGCAGGTCGAGCTGGCCGGGATCGCGTCCGGGCCGGCCGCGGATAAGGAAGGAAAAGTCGACCGCGGCCGGATCCGACCATTGCCAGGCGTTGACGCAACGCGATACCCATTCCCACTCCGGGCAGATCGGGTCGGCCGCGTAGCCGTGCGTATAGCGGTACAGGCCCGGGCTGCCGTTGGCGGAACCGGGCTGCGTGAAGGCGTACAGGAACGTGGAGTGGCCGAGGCCCGTGTGCGCGTCGAAAGGCTCGTACTCGACGAACTGCGTCACCAGCCAGTAGCGGCCGGGCGGCAGCGCGCACGGCGCGTCGAAGCGGACCTCGGTGGTCGGGAAGGCGCTGCCGAAGCCCGCGGCCGGATACATCGTCGGCGCGTTCGCCGCGGAGCAGATCGGCGTCGCGCCGGGCCGGCCGCGCTGGTCAGGCACGATGCGCAGGTTGACGAAGCGGCTCGGCGAGCGGAGGCAGTCGGGCCGCGCCTGGTCGCACGCCCATCCGGCGACGAGTTCGATCGAGGTGATCGTCCAGCCGTCGGCGTCGTAGACGGCGAAGTCGTCCGCGGCCTCGGTCGAGCGCAGGATGTCCTCGGGGCGCGAATAGCCGCCGACATCGGCGCCCTGCCCGTCGGGACCGGGCGCCTGTTCGAACAGGATCGCATCCTCTCCCGCCGCGGCGGACGCCGCCGCCGACAAGCCGAGCGCGAGCAACAAGACGTGGACGATGCGATACGGCACGGTGACCTCCCCGGTCATGGATGGCATGGCCGGTCTTCGCTCGAACCGGCTCGACCGGATCGTGTCCGGCCACCGGGAAAGCGGCAATCGCAGCCGGTTATCCAGGCATCACACCGCGGTTACACGGCGGTTGAATCTGCGTGACAGCGACGCAAGTCCGCGTGGGGACAGCGTTTCGCGCCGCCGGCTAGCGCGCCGCGCTGGCCGTGCGCGCGGTCGATTCCATCGTCAGGGCGGCTGGGATCGAACGCTCTCCGGCCAGTTGTCGCGCCTGCTGCAGCGCTGCCTTCCACAGGTCGCGGCGGTCGTAGCGGTGCAGCACCGCGACCTGCATCACGGCACTGCCGAAATCGCGCGCCGCGTAGACGCTGGTGCGGCCGGCCAGGGCGCTGGCCTGTTCGAGCCGGCCGTCGCCGAGCAGCCAGTCGGCATACGACGCGGCGACGGTGACCAGGGAAGACGGGCCGCCTTCCTCGGTCACCATGCCCAGCGCCTTTTCGTAGTGCTGCCGCGTTTCGGCCTCGTCGCGCCGGAAGGCGGCCCATTCGGCGCGCGCGAGCTCCAGCATCGCAAGCGTCGATTGCGGATCGGCCGGTTGCAGCGACGGTTCGATCTGCACCGGATCGGCGCGGCCGTCGGCGATCAGCGCGCGCTGGCGCAGCAGGACCAGGTAGGCGCGGCGCTTGGCGCTCGGTTCCTGCGGCCAGTCCGCGAGCGCGCGATCAGCGGCGGCGGCGGCGGCCTTCCAGTGGCCCAGGTTCCAGGCCAGTTCGGTCTGGAAGTCGTACAGGTAACGCAGGCTCTGGTTGCCCAGCCCCGCCGACAGCGCTTGCGCCTCGGTCGCCAGCTGCAGCGCTTCGTGGTGGCGTCCCAGCCCGAGCAGGACGCGCCCGCGCCGCGTGGCCACCAGCAAGGCCAGCGCCGGATCGCCGACGCGTTCGCGCAAGGCCCACTGGCGATCGCTGGTGACGAGCGCGTCGGACCATTGCAGCAGTTCCATCTGCGCATCCAGCAAGGCATGCAGGCTGGTCACGGTACGCTCGACCACGCCGAAAGCGTCGAAGGTGTCGGCCGCCTTCGCCAGGTACGGCAACGCCGCCTCGAAGCGGCCGCGCTCGCCTTCGATCACGCCGAAGTACATGTCCACCTGGGCCAGGCCGGGACGATCGCCCGCCTGCTGCAACTGGATCCGCGCCTGCCCCAGGTCCGCAGCGGCGGCGTCGAGCTGGCGCAGCACGGTGCGCGCGATCGCGCGTCCGGCCAGCGCGTTGCCGAGTTCGGCGGGCGAACCGGCGCTCTGCAGGATGCGGATCGCCTCGCCGTAGTCCCGCTCCGCCTCGGCGAAGCGGCGGCTGCGATAGTGCAGTTTGGCGCGCACGCTCATGGCGCTGCCGTACAGCGCCGAATGCACATCGAGCATGCCGTGGTCGAGCACGGAGTCCAGATCCGCCTGCGCCTTCTCCAGGCGGCCGCCGAGGAGGTCGAGGCGCGCTCGCTGGATCTGCACGCGCGGATCGACCGCCTGCGCCGGCGACAGCGCGGCCAGCACGGCGCGCGCCTGGTCGAGATTGCCCGCCAGCATCGCCGCGTGCGCTTCGCTCAAACGGCTGAGCAAGGCGTCCTCCTGGGGACTCGCGCTCTCGCCGTCAGGCGCGGTCCTGCCGAAGCCGTCGCGCAGGAACAGGTCGGCCGCGCGGCGCGCGGCGACGATCACGTCGGCGTCGCTGGCCTGGACGCGCAGTTGCCTGCCGTCGGCGAGCGTGCCGCCGAGGACCACGTCCCAGCCCTGCGGCGACCGCGCCGCCTTGCCTTGCACCAGCATGCCGACGCCGAGCCGCGGGTCGAGCTGGTCGAGGCTCGGCGCGACGGCCTCCGGCTGGAAGCTGCGC
>DBMH01000338.1 GCA_002297645.1 Rhodanobacteraceae bacterium UBA703
GCCGCGCCGCGCGGGCCGAGGAACCGTTGTCGGCGGTCGGCGAGTCCCTGGGACGCCTGCCTCTGGCGACGGTCTGGGCGGCCTGGCGTGCCGGCCGGCGTTCGCCGCCCTGAACGCATCGTCGTCGCGGGATGTGTTGAGTATCGGCGACAATGCCCGCAGTTCCAGGGGCCTGTCGTCCAGGAAAATCCCGAAATCGTCCTCGCTCCGCGAACGCGGAACCCCCGGTTGCGATGCCTGTCGGATGCCCACGCGCCGGGTCGTGTCGAGACGCTTTCGGGATTTTCCGGGCCGCCGTCCCGCCCGCCACCGGATTCCTGCATGAACACCAGTCGAGACACCCTTCAGCGCGCAATGCCCGACGTCGCCAGCGAGCGACGGCCGGAACTGGCCGGTGCGCTCGACTGGGTCGGCATGGACGGCATCGAAATGACGGTGCTGGTCGGCGCGCCGGGCGAACCGGTGCAGCGTATCGGCGCACGTGTCGCCGCCCACGTGAATCTTCACCGCGCCGACGTACGCGGCATCCACATGTCGCGGCTGTATCTGCATCTCGACCGCCATCTGTCGGGCGAGCTGCTCACGCCTGCCTCGTTGCGCCGTCTGCTGCGGGATTTCCTCGACTCGCACGAAGGCCTGTCCGATCGCGCGCGCGTCGAGGTGCGCTACGACCATCTCGTGCGCCGCGCCGCACTGGCGAGCGGCCACGGCGGCTGGCGCTCGTATCCGGCACGGCTTTCGGCGCGGATGGACCGCTCGGGCTGCGAGGTCGAGCTTGCGCTCGACGTGCAGTATTCGAGCACTTGCCCGGCGTCGGCGGCGCTGTCCCGGCAGCTGATCCAGGAACAGTTCGCCCGCGATTTCGCGAGCGGAACGCCGCTCGACCGCGATGCCGTCCTGGCCTGGCTCGGCTCGCCGGCCGGTATCGTCGCGACGCCGCACGCCCAGCGCAGCACGGCGAGCGTGCGCGTGACGCTCGCGCCCGACGCGGACCTGCCATTGACCGATCTCGTCGATCTCGTCGAAGGCACGCTGAAGACGCCGGTACAGACGGCCGTCAAACGCGAGGACGAACAGGCCTTCGCCCTGGCGAACGGCCAGAACCTGATGTTCTGCGAGGATGCCGCGCGGCGCGTCGCCCGTGCGCTCGACGCCGACGAACGCATCGCGGATTTCCAGGTGCGCGCGGCGCATCACGAAAGCCTGCATCCCCACGATGCGGTCGCATATGCGAGCAAGGGCGTCCCGCGCGGTGACGCTTCGGTCGAATAAGGTGAGCGACGCCGCACCCGCGCATCCGGCCGGCCGCCCGGTCGAAGGCAGCGGCGACGGCGTCTCGATCGGCCTCGCCGGCCCGGCGGACGTCGGAGAGCTGCAGTGGCTGCTGGAATCGAACGCGCCTTCGCACGGTGGCACGCTGACCGGCGAGTTCCCGCGGGAAAAAGTCGAGCGCTGGGTTGCTTCCGGCATGCCGGTGGTGGTCGCGCGGGACGTGTCGGGTATCGCCGGCGTGCTGTTCAGTGCCGAGCGGAGCGATGCCTCTCCGGTCGTCGCGGCGATGCTGCACGCCTGGCCGGGGCATTCACTGGCCTATGTCTACGGCCCCGTTTGCATCGCCGCGTGTGCCCGCGGCCGTCGTCTGCCGGAGCGGCTCTACGCCGAACTTCGCCGCCTCTTGCCCGGGCGGGAGGCACTCCTGTTCATCCGTCGCGACAACCTGGCCTCGTTGCGTGCTCACGCACGCCTCGGGATGCACCAGGTCGCCGCGTTCGAGCACGATGGGACATCCTACGTCGTGCTGAGCGACGGCGCGAAGGCTTCCTGAGGGGCGGGCCGCCTGCCGGGCGTCGGCGCTTCCCGGCCGATGGGCTCTAGTGTCCTGTTTCCAGCAGCAGCAACGGGTCGATCCTCACGTCGAACCAGTTCATGCCCCAGTGCAGGTGGGGGCCGGTCGCACGGCCGGTCTTGCCGACCGCACCGACGACCTGTCCCTGCTCGATGCGGTCGCCGACCTTCACGTCGATGCGCGAGAGGTGCAGGAAGTTCGTGCTGACGCCGTGGCCGTGGTCGATCAGCAGGGTGCCGCCGGTGAGGTACAGGCCCGTGTCGGCGAAGGTCACGAGGCCGGCAGCGGGAGCCTTCACCGGCGTGCCTTCCGGCGCGGCGATGTCCATGCCCGAATGCGGCGATTTCGGCACGTCCTTGCCTTTCACGACGTAGACCCGCTGGTTGCCGAAGCGGCCGCTGATGCGGCCGGTGACCGGCCAGATGAAGGCCTGCTCGAAATCCGTGCGTTCGTCGTCGCGCACGCGGGCGGCGACGACGCGCGCCTGTTCGCGCCGGATGCGTTCGGCGATCTCGGGCGGTGGCTCGACGGTCTTCGGCGGCACCCCGTCCACGCGCTCGACCGGCCAGTCGCGCGGCGCGACCTCGATCGTCACGTGCTGGCGGCGCCCGTCGCGCGTGCGCACCTGGACATGGATCGGCCCCTTCTCGTCCCGCCCGACACCGAAGGCGACCGCGCCGTCCGGTGCGACGCGCAGCGTACGGCCCGCATATGTCACTTCGCTGCCCGGATCGACCCGGGCGATGACGAGGGCGCCCTGGGGCACCTGCGCAGGGAACGGAGCGGCGAGGGCGGGCGAGGCGAGGAGCGACAGGGCCAGCAGCGCGAATACCCTCTTCATCGCGCGAACTCCAGCCGCTGCCCGCGCACGTGGTCGTGGATGCGGCTGCCGTCCCACACGATCCGGCCATTGACGAAGGTCGCGGCGATGGTGGAGCGGAACGTCTGTCCCTCGAACGGCGTCCAGCCGCACTTCGACAGCACTTCACCGGCGGTGACGGTGTGCGGCCTGCGTGGATCGACCAGGACGAGATCCGCATGGAAGCCTTCCCGCAGGAATCCGCGTTCGTGCACGTCGAACAGGCGCGCCGGCGCATGCATCGCCGCTTCCACCACCCGTTCCAGCGTGAGTTGGCCGTCGAAGACGCGTTCCAGCGCGCACTGCAGCGCGTACTGAACGAGCGGCAGGCCGGACGGCGAGCGCGGATAGGCGTTCGACTTCTCGGTGACCAGATGCGGCGCGTGGTCGGTCGCCAGCACGTCGATGCGGCCTTCGGCGAGCGCGCGCGTGATCGCTTCGCGGTCGTGGGGGTCCTTGATCGCGGGATTGCACTTGATCAATGCGCCGAGGCGGGCGTAGTCGTCGGAACTGAAGTGCAGGAAGTGCACGCAGGTTTCGGCCGTGATGCGCTTGCCGGTGAGCGGGCCGGGCTCGAACAACGCGCATTCGTCGGCGGTGGAGATGTGCAGGACGTGCAGCCGCGTGCCGTGCCGGTTCGCCAGCTCGATGGCCAGGCGCGTCGACTTGATGCAGGCCTCGCGCGAGCGGATCAGCGGGTGTTGCGAGAACGGAATGTCGTCGCCCCAGCGCGCTTTGGCCGCGATCTCGTTGGCCGTGATCGTCGGCGTGTCCTCGCAGTGGGTGATGATCGGCACCGGCGTGTCGCGGAAGATCGCGTCGAGGATGGCCGGGTCGTCGACCAGCATGTTGCCGGTCGAGGCGCCCATGAACACCTTGATGCCGGGTGCGCTGCGCGGATCGAGCGCACGGATCTCGGCGATGTTGTCGTTGGTCGCGCCGAGGTAGAACGCGTAGTTGACGCGCGAGACCTCGGCCGCCCGTGCGTACTTGGCCTCCAGGGCGGAGCGGTCGGTCGCCGGCGGTTTCGTGTTGGGCATCTCCATGTAGCTGGTGATGCCACCGGCCGCGCAGGCGCGCGATTCGCTGGCGATGTCCGCCTTGTGCGTCAGGCCCGGTTCGCGGAAGTGCACCTGGTCGTCGATCATGCCGGGCAGTAGCCAGCCCCCTTTGGCGTCGAACACGGCTTCTCCGGCGTGCGCGGCGAGCTGGCTGCCGATCTGTTCGATGCGGCCGTTGCGGATGCGCAGGTCGGCGTGGAAGCGGCGTCCCTCGTTGACGAGTTCGGCGTTGACGATCAGGTGTTCAGTCATGCGGGGAATCCTCCTTCGTGCCGTGTGCGTGGCGCGGCCACGCGCGGAATTCGTCGGGAACCGGGTCGACGCCGCCCGCGCACAGCGGCTGGCAATGCGCGATGCGGTGCAGGCCGAGCCAGCCGCCGCGCAGCAGGCCGAAGCGGGCGATCGCGATGCGCGTGTAGTCCGAACAGCTCGGATGGAAGCGGCAGCGCGAGCCGAACAGCGGGCTCAGCCAGCGTTTGTAACATCGGATCAGGACAATGATCGGCCGTGACATCGTGCCGCCGCGGTGACGCGCGCAAGCTCGCGTCGCGATTGGGGGTTTTCGGCGGTTGCCGGGGGTGGGGAACTAGGCTATAACACGCGACCGCCGAGTCACAAGATGGGCTTAGGAATGGCGAAGAGCAAAGCAAAACCGGTCGTTCGCGGGAAAGCCGCGAAGTCGCCCGCCAAGGGGAGCAAGGCAGCGAAGGTGGCGGCGGGTCCTGTACGCAAGACGGCGTCGAAGGCGGGCGTGAAGAAGCCGGTGGCGAAGGCGAAGCCTGCCGCGAAACCGAAGCCCGCCGCGAAGCCGGTGAAGAAGGCGGCCAAGGCCGCTTCTCCACGCAAGGCGGCAGCGAAGTCTGCAGCGAAGCCAGCGGTGAAAGCGGTCGCCAGGAAGTCCGTCGCCAAGACGGTTGCCGCAAAGAAGGTCGCTGCAAAGAAGGCCGTCGTGAAAAAGGCCGTCGCCAAGAAGGCCGTGGTGGGGCAGGGCGCCCCGAAGAAGGCCGAGGTCAAGAAGGCGCCGGCACCGGTCAAGGCCGCGAAACCGGCGGTGAAGCCCACCGCGCCGGTCGCGCCTCCCGCTCCGCCGAAACCGTCCACCCGTAAAGCAGAAGTACCCGGAAAATTCGTGACTACCAGCAAGCCAGATTCGGATATCGCGACCAAGGGCGCCAAAGCGCGCGCGACGCCGCCGGTCCTCCCCGCCGACAACGGCGTGACGATGCAGGACGGACGCTACACGCTGCCGGCCTCGGTTCACATCGACCTGCCCGACGGCTATAAGCCGAAGGCGGACGAGGAATACATGAGCCCGCAGCAGTTGCAGTATTTCCGCAACAAGCTGTCGAAATGGCGCGAGGACCTCGTCGAGGAAAGCCGCCAGACCATCGAGAGCCTGCGCGATGAAGTGCGCGACGTCGGCGACGAGGCCGAGCGCGCGACGCGCGAGACGGAGAACTCGCTGGAGCTGCGCACGCGCGACCGCTACCGCAAGCTGATCGCGAAGATCGACAAGGCGCTCAAGCGCATCGAGGAAGGCCGTTACGGTTTCTGCGAGGAGACCGACGAGGAAATCGGCATCGACCGCCTCGAAGCCCGTCCGATCGCGACGCTTTCGCTCGATGCCCAGGAGCGCTGGGAGCATCGCCAGAAGCTGATGGGCGATTGATGAAGCCGGGATTCGAGATTCGGTATTCGGGATTCGACGGCGTGGCGTATCGCACACCCACGGTGCGCCATCCGTTCGGCACCTCGGACCAATCCCCAATCCCCAATCCCCAATCTCCGCTTTCGTGAAGCGCTATTTCGGCACCGACGGCATCCGCGGCCGTGTCGGCGAGTGGCCGATCACGGCCGAGTTCATGCTGAAGCTCGGCCGGGCGGTCGGTGCCGTGCTGGCGCGCCGCGGCGGCGCGGTCAACGTCGTGATCGGCAAGGACACGCGCGTGTCCGGCTACATGTTCGAGTCGGCGCTCGAAGCGGGGCTGGTCGCGGCCGGTGCGGGTGTCAGCCTGCTCGGGCCGATGCCGACGCCGGCGGTCGCCTATCTCACGCGCAGCCTGCGCGCCAGCGCCGGCATCGTCATCAGCGCCTCGCACAATCCGCATCACGACAACGGCATCAAGTTCTTCTCGGCGCAGGGCGAAAAGCTCGACGATGCGCTGGAGGAGGCGATCGAGGCCGAACTCGAGGCCCCCTTCGCCACGGTCGCTTCCGAGGCGATCGGCAAGGTCGTGCGCGTACGCGATGCCGCTTCGCGCTACGCCGAATTCTGCAAATCCACCGTGCCGTCCACGCTCGACCTGCGCGGCCTGTCGATCGTGCTCGACTGTGCGCACGGAGCGACCTACCAGATCGCGCCGACCGTGTTCGCCGAGCTCGGCGCCAAGGTATCGGCCATCGGCAACCAGCCGGACGGCCTCAACATCAACCGCGAGGTCGGCTCGACGCATCCGCAGGCGCTCGCGCGCGCGGTCGTCGCGGCCGGTGCCGACCTCGGCATCGCGTTCGACGGCGACGGCGACCGCGTACAGATGGTCGACCGCCACGGTGCGCTCGTCGACGGCGACCAGCTGCTGTACGTGCTGGCCACCGACTGGCAGGCGAGCGGCCGCTTGCGCGGACCGCTGGTCGGCACCTTGATGAGCAACTACGGCCTCGAGCGCGCGATGCGCGCGCTCGGCGTGCCGTTCCTGCGCGCCAACGTGGGCGACCGCTACGTGCTGCAGATGCTGAAACAGCACGGCGGCGTGCTCGGCGGCGAAACCTCGGGCCACATCCTCACGCTCGATCGCGTCACCAGCGGCGACGCGATCGTCAGCGCCTTGCAGGTGCTCGACGTGCTCGTGCGCACGCGGCGGACGCTCGACGAGGCCGTCGCCGGCTGCGCGAAGGTCGCGCAGACCACGGTCAACGTGCGCGTGGCCGGTGGTGCGTCTGCGCTGGTCGCCGATGCCGACGTGCAGGCGACGTTCGAACGCGTGCGCGCCGAACTCGAAGGGCAGGGGCGCGTGGTGTTGCGCCCTTCCGGTACCGAGCCGCTGGTGCGCGTGACCGTCGAGGCCGGCGACGCGGTCGTGGTCGAGCGCCTCGCCGCGGAACTGGCCGACGCCGTAAAATCGGCGGCTTCCCGTTCCGTTGGCTGACACTCCGTCGCCTGAAAATCCGTCGCCTGACACCTCGCGAGCCCATTCCATGACCGCACGCATTCCCACGCTCGACATCCGTCGCTACAGCGATCCGTCCAGTAGCAGTGATCGAGCCGCCTTCGTCGCCGAACTCGGGGCGGCCTATCGCGAATGGGGTTTCGCCGGCATCCGCGGCCATGGTATCCCGCAGGAATTGATCGACGGCGCCTACGAGGCGTTCCGCCGCTTCTTCGCGCTGCCGGCCGAGACCAAGCTGAAGTACCACGTGAAGGGCGGTGGCGGCGCGCGCGGCTACACGCCGTTCGGCGTGGAGACGGCGAAGGATTCGAAATACCCGGACCTCAAGGAGTTCTGGCACGTCGGCCGCGAGATTCCGCGCGATTCGAAGTACGCCGACGTGATGGCGCCGAACCTTTGGCCGGAGGAAGTGCCGGAATTCCACCGATACGGTTACGGCCTGTTCGAGGCGCTCGACGGGCTGGGCTCGCGCGTGCTGCGCGCGCTCGCGCTGCACATCGACCTGCCGGAAACGTACTTCGAGGACAAGACGAACTTCGGCAATTCGATCCTGCGGCCGATCCACTACCCGCCGATCACCGCGCCGGAAGTTCCGAACGTGCGTGCCGGCGCGCACGAGGACATCAACCTCATCACGCTGCTCGTGGGTGCCAGCGCGCAGGGCCTGGAAGTGTTGTCGCGCAAGGGCGAGTGGGTGCCATTCACCGCCGACGCGGACACCATCGTCGTCAACATCGGCGACATGCTGCAGCGCCTGACCAACCACGTGTATCCGTCGACGACGCATCGCGTGACCAATCCGCCGGGCGAGGCCGCGCGCCAGCCGCGCTATTCGGTGCCGTTCTTCCTGCACCCGAATCCGGACTTCCTGATCGCTTCGCTGCCGTCGTGCATCAGCGCCGACAATCCGGACCGCTACCCGCAGCCGATCACCGCGCACGACTACCTGCAGCAACGCCTGCGCGAGATCAAGCTGATCTGATTGCGGCACTCCGTAGCGGCGTGGCGCGACATCGCCGCCGCCGTCGCTCGTCTGCGGCGTCCCTTGCGGATGCGGCCGGCCTCCGTGAGGTGGCTTGACCCTCGAGGATTGCTGCTTCGTGTGGAGGGCTACGCCGCGCTCGTCGCGGCGGCAGTTTCGATGCGCTGGCGCAAGGTTTCCGTACCGCGCTCGCTGAGTTCGCGCAGCAGGGCGCGGTCGGTGTGCAGGAATGCCGAGCGCTTGCCGCAATGCTCGCGCAGCAAGGTGTAGTCCTGCGCTTCCCCGAGCAGGTTGGCGAGGCGCTTGTCGAACTCGCCTACGCGTGAAGGAGGGGCGATCACGCCGTCGAGTGCGCGCAACTGCTGCGAAAGGCGCCGCACGCGCCTTCGCCAGCGATGCCAGTCCTCGTCGTCGCCCCGATTCCGGGCACGCAGTCCGGCGGCCTCCATGCGCTGCGCTGAATCCTGCAGCGCCAGTTGCACGGAGCTGGCATCGAGCACCGTCCACGGCAGGGCCGTCATCGCCGCCTGCAGTACGCCGAGCAGCGAGCGACGGTCCGCGAGTCCCGGATCGGCGGCGACGCAGACATGCGTGTATTCGGCGCGCGCGCGGGCGGCGCTCCGTCTCGCGCGGCGCAGTGTATGGGCGACCTGCTCGTCGGACTTGCGGTGCAGGCGATCGAGGGTCTCCACCAAGGCGTGGGCATCGCGCAGGCGCGAGAGGTTGCGGTTGATGCGGCGCAATTCGCGGTCGATCAGGTGTGCTCCGGAGCCGAGCACGGGAGCGCCGAGCGTGAGGGTCGCGCGCGTCCTTCGCAGCGATTTGCGTGCCTGGTGCACGCCTTCGTGGATGCGTCCTCCGCGCCAGCCGAGGCAGGCGATTGCCCGGGCGAGTTCGGTGGAGGCGTAGATCCGCAGGTGCTCACCGATCGGCTCGGGCGCTTCGGACTCTGCTGCGCTGTCGGCGGGACTCGGAACGCTCTTGCTGGTCATGGCGACAGAAGGCGACGGGCGGCACGTCCGGCGGACTATACGCGGGCTCCGGCACGGCGACGTGAAAAGCGGGCTCGTATGCGGCGGGTGCGAAGCGTGCCGGTGGGGCGCTCAGAGGATCTCGCCGCGCGCGTGCAGCCGGTCGAGAACGATGCGCAGGGTTTCCGACCCGCGCGTCCTGTCGTCGTGTGCGAGCCACGCGAATTCCTCGATTTCGGCACAGGCCGCGAGGCGGCCGTCGTAGTCGGCTGCGTAGCAGGCAGTGCGCACGATCGTGCCCGCCGGCTGTCCATGCGCAGGGGCTTCGACGAGGTCGAGCGCGCGTACCGTTTCGCGGCGCAGCGTCACGCCGAGTTCTTCGGCGATCTCGCGGCACAGGCATTCGAGGTCGCTTTCCCCGGGGTCGCGCTTGCCGCCGGGCAGGTAGAACGTCTCCTTCCCGCGCGAACGGGCGCACAGCACGCGCCCGCCCTCGACCCGCACCCAGGCGACCTTGTCGATTCCGTGCCGGACTGGCGGTTCATGCAGGTCGGGTGAGGTCGCTGGCGGCACGGCGACGGGTCGTGAACGCGTGGCTGGCATGGTGTCCTCCGGTTGGGAAACTACGGGTACGCGGGCGTAGGTTCGTGCCATGGGGTCGATGGCTCGCTGGCGGCGAAGGCCGTCGCGAGGGAGAGCCGAAAGTCGAGGGGCGTTTGGTTCATTCCCGCAGGCCGGACGCGGAAGGTGCCTCGTTCGCAGGCGAGTTCAGGGAGCGTCCGCGGGAGCCCAGGTCACGGATCGGACGCGCACGCTCGGGCGAGGCTCCGGCGGCCCGGCGGGCTGCCGGGAGGCATCCAGCTCGATGACCAGCCGATCGCCGGGCCGGACGACGTAGTCCTCGGGCAAGGCCACGCGCAGCCGCTCGACCGATGCCGCATCGGCGCCGAACAGGGCCGCCGCCGCAAGGACTTTTCGTTCCGTTCCGTGCTGGAGTACGAAGCGGATCCCCAGAGCCGCGGGATCGGTCGCCGAGACGTGGTCGATTTCCACGTCCAGCCTCCGTCGGTCCGGAGCCGTCCCGACTGGGGCGATGGACGCGATCTCGATGCTCGCCGGCGCCTGGGACGTCAGCGGGAGCGCCGTGAAAGCCACCCCGCTGCCGGCCAAGGCGGCCAGCAGCGGGGCGATGTGCAGCAGGTGAGGCATGGGGGGCGAGTCAGAGGGAGGTCATTTCGAATGGACCGCCGTCTGCTCTTCGAGTTCGATCGAGCTGTAGTGGAACTGCGACGCTTCGGGGTCGACCTTTTCACCTGCATATGCGGCAGACGACAGCTGGATCCGGATCCGATCGGGCTGGAGCCGGCCGTCCGCAGCCAGCTTCGACAGGGCTTCGGTGACGTCGATGCGCAGATCCATGGTGTCGCCGTGGCCGGCGTGGTCGCCGTGCGCTCCGAAGAATCCGAACGAGGTCACGTAGCCGCCGTCGTCCGCCTTCGCGCTTGCGCTCGGATTCGCGCGATCGACGAAGACTCGTACCGTCTGGCCGGTGGCTCGCGGGAACGTGACGCCGCGAAGAATGGCGAAGATCCGGGGGCCTTCGTTGCCCTCCGAGGCAGCCGCGCCGGCGCCGACGGCTTTCGGGGAGATCGAGAGCTTGCGGGGCAGCTTCAGCTGCGCCTCGCTGATCCGATCCAGCCGCACGGTCTGCGCCGTCTTGTATTCCGCCACCACGAGCGACCGGTACTGGATCGCGCGTTGGACTTCCGACGTCTTGAGGCAGAAGTCGGTCAGGCTGCGCAGGTCGTCGTACTCGTAGCCGAGAAGCGTGGTATCGATCAGGGAGGAGACCACGACGTCGGATCGGGACGTGCCGTCGGCAGTGGGGAAGTTCTTCACGAACTTGAAGTCGCGCCAGCGCGAGTCGGACTCGGCTCGGCCGCCGCACCCGCTCCAGGCCGACCAGAAGCGGTCGATGTTCGCATGGTGCAGGTAGAAGACCGGATCCCGCGCAGACGTCGGCACGCTCCCCATTTCGCCACCGATCAACCCGTGCGTGTTGTCGTGGGGGCCGTATTCGAGGCGATCCTTGCTGCCTCTCTCCCGCTGCCATCGAGTGTCGGTGCTGTTCTGTCCCTGCGGCATCGTGCTGCCGAAATTCTGGAACGGGCGCGCGTTGACGACTTCGCGCACCATGTCCGGTCCGTAGTACGCCTTGCAGTCGGGGCCGCTCAACCGGTCGCAGAGGGATTCTCCGGCCTTGAGCTCGCGAGTCGGGTTGAAGAGCGCGCTGTTCCTGTCGAAGAACTGCGGCGGCATGGCGCCGTTCTTCGTCCAGTCCCAGTAGGGAAGGGCGAAGTTCGCGTTGCCGAGCAACTGGCGCCCCACTTGTTCGAGCGCCATCAGGTAGGCGCGATGCCAAGGCAGGAAGTACCAGTTTCCGTGCGGGCAGAAGTTCTTGTGGATGTCGGCGAAGTTGAGCCAGTTGCGCGAGTCGCTCGACGGCAGCGCCCGCATCCGGCGTACGACTTCCGCATAGGCGCCCAGTGCCGACGAGCCCGAACTGCCGAACGCGTCCACGCGCTTGACTACGGCGACGCCTGCCTTGCCGGTGCGCTCCCCGGCAGGAGCCGCTCCCGGGGCAGATGCGTGCGGCGGGGATGCCGCGGGTGCTTTCTCGAATGCCAGTCCGCGCCGGGCGTGTACGCCCAGCAGCGCGGCGGTACCGGCGATTCCCAAGGACTTGAGCAGATCTCTGCGGGTTGTCGATGCCATGATCTTCGTTGCTCCCTGTGAAGACGACTGAGGATCGTGCGGCCGCGGATGGACGGGGCGACCCGCGCGGCGACCGCTGTCGCGCGGGTCGATCCGTCTAGGGGCGGTGGCCGCCGATCGTGCCGCCTCGGCCGTCGGGCAGCAGCACGCGCACGCTCCGCGTCAACCCGTGACGTTCGTGGTCGCGGATGCCGCCTATGGATGTCTTGTGGCGTGCTGCCATCGCGCGGCCGGGGCGGGTCGTCGAACGAGATTCACCGGCTTTCGCCCGCCGGTACTTCGATCGTCGGATGGTTTTCGACGCTGCGACACGAAGGACGAAGGAATCGGCCGAAACATCGGGCGTCGAATATCGCGACAAGGCACGGCAGGTAGCGTCGTGCGACCGGAAGCGGGATTCGAGCCTGCGCATCATCGGCATGACGGCCTCCTTCGTCGTCTGCATGGAATGCATGATCCCGATCGACGAAACGTTTCCTGTGCTCTCGCGATTCCAATGGGTGGGATGCGAAAAAACACGGGAGCGACGCCGAAAGAAATCGGCGAATTCTTACGGGTGCCAGGTCGGGCCGTTCGTTGTGACGGTATTCGACATTTCCATTCGGGCAACGGCTGCTGGAATCGTTTCGTGCGAACAGCCGAAGACGCAATGGGATTCGGCGGGGCAATCCCGCGCCCGACGAACGAGCGCCGGGCACGAAAAACCCGTGATGCAGCCGGTGTGATTCGATTCTGTGGAGGTGCCTCCTGCAACCTCGTCGTGCCGCCGGATTCGGCGGCGCTCCCCGGAAATCCCTGAAAGGGATGCTTGCATGCTTCTTTTCGATTGACAAGCCGCTGCGTGATTATCGGCTTTCGTCGCCGAAATCCGGATGAATTGGAATTTGCCATTCATCGTCGATTGCGGCCATTCGATCCGCCGGGAGCGTCACCATGCGTCGATGTTCTCCGCCAATGGAAAAGTCTCGCGTTTCCAGGGCAAAAGAAAACGCCATGACGGCGGGGCCGTCATGGCGTTCGGGTTTTACGGAATCGTCGGCGGAATCAGCCGGCTTTCTTCTTCGCCAGCGCGAGCCAGGTATCGACGACGGTGTCCGGATTCAGCGACACCGATTCGATGCCCTGTTCCATCAGCCATTCGGCGAGGTCCGGGTGGTCGCTCGGACCCTGCCCACAGATGCCGACGTACTTGCCTTTCCGCTTCGCGGTCGAGATCGCCATCGCGAGCATCTTCTTGACGGCGGGATTCCGTTCGTCGAACAGGCTGGCGACGATCGAGGAGTCGCGGTCGAGGCCGAGCGTGAGCTGGGTCAGGTCGTTCGAGCCGATCGAGTAGCCGTCGAAGAGGTCGAGGAACTCGTCGGCGAGCAGCGCGTTCGACGGCACTTCGCACATCATGATGACCTTCAGCCCGTCCTTGCCCTGTTCGAGGCCGTGCTTCTTCAGTACCTCGATGACCTTGCTGCCCTCGTCGAGCGTGCGCACGAAGGGGATCATGACCCAGGCGTTGGTCAGTCCCATCGTCTCGCGCACTTTCTTCATCGCGCGGCATTCGAGCGCGAAGGCGTCCTCGAAGCTCGGATCGACGTAGCGGCTGGCGCCGCGGAAGCCGATCATCGGGTTCTCCTCGTGCGGCTCGTAGCGCTTGCCGCCGATGAGGTTGGCGTATTCGTTCGACTTGAAGTCGGACAGGCGCACGATGACCGGCTCCGGCGCGAACGCGGCCGTGATCGTCGCGATGCCTTCGGCGAGGCGGTCGACGTAGAAATCGACCGGACTGGCGTAGCCGGCGATGCGCTCGTCGATCTGCCGCTTCGTCTCGGCGTCCTGCTTGTCGTATTCGAGCAGCGCCTTCGGATGCACGGCGATGTGGCTGGCGATGATCATCTCCAGCCGCGCGAGGCCGACGCCGGCGTTCGGCAGCATCGCGAAGTCGAACGCGCGCTCCGGGTTGGCGACGTTCATCATGATCTTCAGAGGTGCCGGCGGCATGGATTCGAGGTCGGCCGTGACGCGCTCGTAGTCGAGCCGGCCTTCGTAGACGAATCCGGTGTCGCCTTCGGCGCAGGAGATGGTGACCTCGGTGCCGTCCGGGATCGTGTCGAGCGCGTTGCCGGTGCCGACGATCGCCGGTACGCCCAGTTCGCGCGCGATGATCGCGGCGTGGCAGGTGCGGCCGCCGCGATTCGTCACGATCGCGGCCGCACGCTTCATCACCGGCTCCCAGTCCGGGTCGGTCATGTCGGCGACGAGCACGTCGCCGGGCTCGACGCGGTTCATGTCCTTGATCGAGCGGATCACGCGCGCCTTGCCGGCGCCGATCTTCTGGCCGATCGAGCGGCCCTCGGCGAGCACCGGCCCGCGCGCCTTGAGCTGGAATCGCTCGATCTGCGTCGCGCGCGCGCGCGATTTCACGGTCTCCGGACGCGCCTGCACGATGTAGAGCTTGCCGGTGTGGCCGTCCTTCGCCCACTCGATGTCCATCGGGCGGCCATAGTGCTGCTCGATGACCAGCGCCTGCTTGGCGAGCTCGTGCACGTCGGCGTCGCCGATGCAGAACTTCGCGCGGTCGGCCGCCGGCGTGTCCTCGATCCGGACGCGCTCGCCGGGCTGCGACGAATAGACCATGCGCTGCTGCTTGGCGCCGATCTGGCGACGCAGGATCGCCGGCTTGCCGGCCTTCAACGTCGGCTTGTAGACGTAGAACTCGTCCGGGTTCACCGCGCCCTGCACGACCATCTCGCCGAGGCCGTAGCTGCCGGTGACGAACACGGCGTCGCGGAAGCCCGATTCGGTGTCGAGCGTGAACAGCACGCCGGAGGCGCCGACGTCCGAGCGCACCATCAGCTGCACCCCGGCGGAGAGGAACACGTCCTCGTGCTTGAAGCCGTGGTGCACGCGGTACGCGATCGCGCGGTCGTTGTAGAGCGAGGCGAAGACTTCCTTCACCTTGTGCAGCACGTCCTCGATGCCGGAAACGTTGAGGAAGGTTTCCTGCTGGCCGGCGAACGAGGCATCGGGCAGGTCCTCGGCCGTGGCGGATGAGCGGACCGCCACCGCGATGTCGTCGGCGCCGGCATCCTTGCAGAGCTTGGCGTAGGCGTCACGGATCGCCGCATCGAGTTCGGCGGGCAGGGCGGTGTCGACGATCCAGCCGCGGATCTCGGTGCCGGCCGCGGTCAGTGCGTCGACGTCCTCGACGTCCAGCGTCGCCAGGCGCTCCTGGATGCGCTTGGCGAGGCCGCTCTTCTCCAGGTAGTCCTGGAACGCCTGCGCGGTCGTCGCGAAGCCGCCCGGCACGGAAACGCCGAGCTGGGCGAGATTGCCGATCATCTCGCCGAGCGAGGCATTCTTGCCGCCGACCTTGCCGAGATCGGACATGCGCAGGTTGTCGAGCCAAAGGACGAGATCGCTCAAGGGATATCTCCGGAAGGACGGATAGAGGACGAGACGCGCGGCCGCATCGCTGCCGCAGTGCGGCAATTTTCGGGCTTCGCGCGCGAAGGGGCAAGCAAGCGCACCCGGAGCGGCTGCTATCCTGCCCGAATGCCTGCGTCCCGCTACCAGTTCCGCGACTTCCATCTCGACCCCGCCGCGCGCGAACTGCGGCGCCACGGGGAACTGGTCGCGCTGCCGGTCAGCGCGGTGGATTGCCTCGCCTATCTCGTCGAGCACCGCGAGCGCGCGGTAGGGCGCGACGAGTTGATCGCCGCGGTCTGGGGTCGCACCGACGTGGCCGACACCTTGCTGGCCCAGACCGTGCTGCGCATTCGCCGAGCGCTGGGCGAAAGCGGTTCCGAGCAATCCTCCATCCGGACGGTGCCGCGCTTCGGCTATCGCTGGGCGGCCGAGGTCCGCATCGACGTGGAGGAGACGGCCGGGGATGCGCCCGGCGAACTCGGCGCGATCGAGGCACCGGTGGTCGCCGAAGCCGTCGTGGACGTTCCGGCGCCGCCGCCGCTGCCCGCCCGTCGCGGTCGCCGCGTCGCCATCCCGGCGCTGGTGCTTCTGCTGGTGATCCTCGGCAGCGTCCTGGCATGGCAGGCACACAAGGGGCCGGGACCGGCGGCGGACGCGGAGCGCGTGGCCGCGTACGTCCTGCCGGCGCAGGTTCCGGAGGCGACCGAATGGAGTTGGCTGCGGCTCGGCCTCATGGATCTGGTGGCCGGCCGCCTGCGCGCGGGCGGTCTGGCGACGGCACCCAGCGAGAGTGTGCTGGCGGTGCTGCGGCAGGCCGGTTCCGGCGCGCCGGCCTTCTCCGATGCGCTCGAGATCGCGCCGAGCGCGCAGTTCCGCGGCGGCCAGTGGCAGGTCACGCTGGAGGCCCGGCATGGGAGCGAACGCCTGCGCGCCACGGCCGAGTCGGCGGACGTGCTCGGAGCGGCACGCAGCGTGGCGGACCAGCTCCTGATCCAGTTGGGCCACCAGCCGCCGCCGGCTTCCGGCGCGCCGGCCCCGCTGGCATTGCAGGAACTGCTGCAGAGGACACGGGCGGCGATTCTTTCCGACCAGTTCGAGCTCGCCCGCAGCCTGGTCGCGCAGGCGCCGCCGGAATCGAGGGCCTCGCCGGAGGTCGCGCTGCGTCTCGTGCAGATCGAAATGGGCGAGGGGCGCTACGAATCGGCACAGCAGCATGCGGCGGAATTGCTCGACGGCCTGCCGCGGGACGCCGACCCGTCGCTGCGCGGGCGCATCCTGAACCTGCTCGGCGGGGCCCAGGTGCGAACCGGCCGGAGCGCCGAGGCGGACGCGAGCTACACCGACGCGCTCGAGGCCCTGCGCCCGGTCGACGACCCGATCGGACGCGCCACGGCGCACGCCGGACGTGCGGCAATCGCCGCGCAGGAGGGCGACCTGGAGCGCGCGACGGCGGAACTCGGACAGGCCCGGGTCGGGTTCGCTGCGGCCGCGGACGTGCTCGGCGTCGCGCACATCGACATGAATCTCGGTCTCGTCGCGGCGCAGCGCTATCGCACGGCGCAGGCCCTGCCGATGCTGCGCGAGGCGGAGCAGCGCCTGCGCGAGGTCGGTGCGCGCGAAGAGGCGGCCTACGCGCGCTACGCGATGATCGGCGTGCAGCTGCAACTGCTCGAACTCGCCGCAGCGCGTACGCTCAGCGACCAGAACTGGCCGCCGGAGGCGCACACCGGCAACGAACGCCTGCGCTGGCAGCTGGTATTCGCACGGGCACAGGTACTGGCGGCCGAGGGCCGGCTCGGCGAGGCGTCGGCGTTGCTCGAACGTCTCGCGCGCGATGCGTCGCCGACACTGGATGCGGCCGCGCGGCAGCTCGCGCGCGCGCTGGAGGCGCAGATCGCGTTCGAACGCGGCAACCCGGAGCAGGCCGCGACGATGGCGCGATCCGCGCTCACGCCATCCCTGCAGCACAACGAGCCGGATATCTACCTGTCCACCTGGCGCCTTCTGGCACGGGCCCTGCGCGACGTCGGCCGCCTCGAAGAGGCGGCGACCGAAACCGCTGCGTTGCGCGCCTGGGTGGAGGAGCGGCCCAGCGAATGGCGGCAGCTCCAGGCCGTCCTCGCCGAAGCCGAGCAGGCCTGGGCCGAAGGGAAGAGCGAGGCGGCGCTGGCGACGTTCGACGAGGCCAGCCGGCGCGCCGACCGGCTCGGCGTGCCGGAGGACCGCGTCGAAGTGGTGGCGTCCGCCGTGCCGGCGTGGATCGCGTCTGCCCGGCTCGACCGCGCCAGCGCCGCGGTCGGCACGATCGCGACCTGGGCGGACAGTGATTTCCGGGCGGCCTCGACCGAGGCGCGGCTGCTGCGTGCGCTCGGCCGCACCGAGGAGTGGCAGCGCGCGTCCGAGCGCGCG
>DBMH01000276.1 GCA_002297645.1 Rhodanobacteraceae bacterium UBA703
CGGAAGCACCGAAGGCCGCCGCGACGCCCGCGCCCGCGCCCGCCCCGGTGGCCGAGACGCCGAAGCCGCCGGAAGCCGCGGCGCCGGCGAAGGAGATTCCGGAGGGCGAGTGCGGCGACCAGTCGAAGGTGCCGGCGGAACAGCGCCTCGCCAACACGGCGCGCTGGTCCACCGCGAGCGAGCAGAACAATTTCGGCTTCGACGTGTTCCGCGGCGACTCGGAGAAGGGGGAGTTCGCCAAGCTGACGAAGGAACCGATCCCGGGCGCCGGCACGACGGACGAGACGCACGACTACTCGTACCGCGACGACACGATCGACCCGTGCAAGGAGTACTGGTACTACATCGAGCAGACCAATACGAACGGCACGAAGGAAAAGATCTCGCCGGTGTTCCGCGCCGGCCCGAAGCGCCGTCCGGTCGGCAGCCCGGCGCCGCAGCCGGTGGAAGCCGTGAAGGAATGACCGCGTCGCCGCGATGACGCTCGCGGCGCCCGCAAGCCCGCCCGATCCGCGGACACGTCGCCGACGTGCCGCAGCGGCGGGCTTCCTCGCGCTGTTCGCCGCCTCGCAGGCGCTGCTGTGGTGGGCGTACTGGGGCAACGGCGCGAAGCGCCTGATCGGTGACGAGAACACCTACCAGGCCTGGGCGCTGTCGATCCTCGACGGCGGCGCCTGGATCCAGAGCTCGATCTGGCCGCCGCTGCAGCCGCTGCTGCTGGCGTCGCTGTACTCGCTGGCCGGTCCCCACGTGCTGGTCGTCCAGCTTTTCCAGACCGTGCTGTTCGTCGCCTGCGGTGGCCTCCTCCGCGACCTCTGGCGCCACCTCGGCGGCAGCGTCGCGGCGGCCAACACGGCGGCGGCGCTGTTCCTGCTGAACCCGGCGACGGCCGCCTACGCGCACTGGCTCTGGCCGGAAGTCCCGCACCTCTTCCTGCTGCTCGCTGCACTGTGCCTGCTCGTGCGCGCGACGCAGCCGGTGCGCGCGCTCCTTGCCGGTGCCTGCGTGGGCCTGGCGATGCTCGCCAAGAGCCTGTTGTCGGCGTTCTGGCCGTTCCTCCTGCTCGCCTTCGTGCTCGCGCTCGCCGCCGTCACCGCGCCGGCGCTGTGGCACGGCTGGCGCGAGACCGGACGGCCGATGATCGCCGACAGCTCGGTCTACAACCTCTGGGTCGGCCTGACCGACCGCTGGCGCAGCGACTACGTGCAGGACATGGGCGGTGCGACCCTGCCGGCGTTCCTCGCCAGCGGCGCCACGCCGCAGGAACGCAACGCGATCTACCTCGACAAGGTGCGTGCCCTGGTCGCCGAGCGCGGCCCGTTCCGCATCCTCGCCGACCAGTGGGGTCGCCAGTACTTCCGGCTGTTCAGCGCGAAGACCTCGCTGGTGTCGCAACTGCCGGGCCCCGCCTGCGCCGGATACCTGTCCGTGTACCGGACTCCGGCATGGCTGGCGGGCGCGCTGACGCTCGCGAATGCCGCGTTCCACGCGGTGATTCTCGCCGCAGCCGCCTTCGGCATCGCGTGCTGGCGCCGCCGGCCGGACCGCTTCGCGCTGCTCGCCGCGCTCTTCCTTGCCTACCAGCTTGCGCTGTTCCTGCTGATCCACGTGAAGGCACGCTTCCTGCTGCCGATGCTGCCGTTCCTGTGCGGCTTGGCCGGCAGCTTCCTTGCCATGCTCGGTTCGCGGATCCACGGGGCGGTCGGGGAATCGGCTCTCGCGACGACCGCGCCGCGCCTGGCGCTGGGCGCGGTGCTGGCCGCGCTGCTGCTGTTCCTCGCTTTCGGCGGTCCCGTGCTGGACCATCCCTGCGCGGGCTGATCCGGTATCCTCGCAGGGTTTTTCCGCTCGCTCCGTCCATGCGCCAACACCTGATCGAACTGGTTTTCTTCAGTACCTACGCCGAATTGCGGGCCGAGCGCGCGCGCAGCTACCTCGGCCTCGCCTGGTGGATCCTCGATCCGGCCATGCAGATGGCCGTGTGGTGGCTGCTGATCGACGTGATCCTCGGTGCCGGCGGCCCCGGCTACCTGCCGTCCCTGCTGATCGGCGTGACGCTGTGGCAATGGATGAAGTCGTGCATGACGCACGGCGGCTACGCGATCTGGAGCAATCTGAATCTCGTGCGCCAGGTGGCGTTGCCGCCGCTGGTGTTTCCGATCGTCGCGATGCTGTCGGACACGGTGAAGTTCTTCTACATCCTCGTCGTACTCGTGGTCATCCTCTGGTTCTCCGGCTACCCGCCCAGCGCGGCCTACCTCGGCCTGCTGCCGCTGTTCGTCGCCATGCTGCTGTTCTCGGCCGGCGTCGGCTTCGTCATCGCCGCGCTGGTGCCGCTGCTGCCGGACCTGCGCTTCGTCATCGAGCAAGTGCTGAACGTGGTGATGTACGTGTCCGGCGTCGTCTTCATGCTGTCGAACGTGAAGTCGCCGCTGCGCGAACTGCTGTCGCTGAATCCGATCGCGGTGATGATGGACGCCGCACGCGGGATCCTGATGCGCGGCGAGTTCCCGAACTGGATCGGCCTCGGCAAGGCCAGCCTGATCGCGTTCGCCATCTGCGCGTTCGGCGTGTGGTTCATCGCGCGCCTGGCGCCGCGCTACCCGAAGCTCGCCGCATGAACGGAGAGGTCCTGGTCGAGCTGCGCAACGTCGGCGTCGCGTTCAGCGCGAAGCGCAGTGTCGGCGACAGCCGCTTCTGGGCGCTGGAGGATGTCGACCTCACCCTGCGCCGCGGCCAGCGCCTCGGCGTGATCGGCCGCAACGGCGCCGGCAAGAGCACGCTGCTGCGCGTGATCGCCGGCATCCTCGCGCCGGATCGCGGCCACATGAAGCGCGGGCCGGTGTCGTGCCAGTTGCTGTCGCTGGCGCTCGGCTTCGTGCCGCACCTGTCGGGGCGCGACAACGCGGTGCTGTCGGGCCTGATGCTCGGCCTGCGCCGGCGCGAGATCGTCGCCCGCCTCGCGGCGATCCACGAGTTCTCGGAACTCGGCGACTTCTTCGAGCAGCCGATCCAGACCTACTCGTCCGGCATGATGATGCGCCTCGCGTTCTCCGTCGCGATCCAGGTCGAGCCCGACGTGCTGCTGATCGACGAGGTCCTCGCCGTCGGCGACGCGGAGTTCCAGCAGAAGTCCGGCGCCGCGCTGCGCGCGCGCATGGGCGAGGGCCATACGGTCGTGCTGGTCAGCCACTCCGAGGCGCAGATCGCGGCGCTGTGCGATCGCGTGCTGTGGGTCGAACACGGCCGGAGCGTGATGGAAGGCGACCGCGACGAGGTATTCGCCGCGTACCATCGCGACCTGCACCTGGCCGCGCCGGCGCCATGACCGGCATCGACGCAGGACACATCGAGGCGCTCGCGCGCCGGCTCGGCGTCGAACCGCGCCAGCTCGTGCTGGCGGCCGCGCGGCTC
>DBMH01000280.1 GCA_002297645.1 Rhodanobacteraceae bacterium UBA703
GAGCTGTCCAGTTTCCACGTCCCCGCGATCGTCGACCGCTCGCCGCTGACCGTCGCGATCTCGAGCGGCGGTGCGGCGCCGGCGCTCGCCAGTCACGTACGCGCGCGCATCGAGGCGCTGCTCGAACCTTCGCTCGGCCCGCTGGCGGACCTCGCCCGACGCTGGCGTGCGAGACTGCGCACGCACCTGCCCGAGCCGGCGGCGCGGCGACGCTTCTTCGAGCACCACGTCCTCGGGCCGGTCGCGGACCTGCTGCGGCGCGGCGACGCACAGGCCGCCGAAGTCGAGTTCGCGCGCGGCCTGAAGTCCACGTCCCGCACGGCACAGGGTTCGGTCGCCCTGGTCGGCGCCGGGCCCGGCGATCCGGGTCTCGTCACGTTGAACGCGCAGCGCGCCCTGCTCACGGCCGACGTCGTCCTCCACGACCGCCTCGTCCCCGCCGAGGTTCTTTCGCTGGCCCGGCGCGACGCCGAACTCGTCGACGTCGGCAAGCAGGTCGGCGGCAAGGCGTCCCAGGCGAAGCACGCCGACCAGGACGACATCCACGCGCTGATGCTCGAACACGCGCGCGCGGGGCGACGCGTCGTGCGCCTGAAGTGCGGCGACCCGTTCGTGTTCGGCCGCGGCGGCGAAGAGCTGGAGTTCCTCGCCGCGCACGGCATCCCGTTCGAGGTCGTTCCCGGCGTGACTGCCGCGCTGGCCTGCGCGGCGCACGCCGGCGTGCCGCTGACGCACCGCGACCATGCGCAATCGGTGCGCTTCGTCACCGCGCACTGCCGTGACTCGGTCGACACGCTGGACTGGCGCGCGCTCGCCGCCGAGCGGCAGACGCTGGCGGTCTACATGGGCGTGGCCGGGCTCGAAGCCCTGCGCGCCCGCCTGCTCGAACATGGACGCGCGCCTTCGACGCCGTTCGCGCTGGTCGAGAACGGCACGCACGCCAACCAGCGCGTCGTCATCGGCACGCTTGCGAACCTGGTCGAGCGCGCCGGGGCGCATGCGGTGCGCGCACCGGCGCTGCTGATCCTCGGCGAGGTCGCCGCGCTGGCGAACCGCCTGCACTGGTTCGGAACGGTTCCGCTCGGCGAGCCGGCGCGCGAGGCGCGCGCGGCGTAGCATGGGCCACCGCCCCGACCACGACCTCCTCGACATCGCCCGATCCGTCCCCCGTCCGTAGTCCGTCCGCCGATCCGCGGACCGACGCCCACAGGAGCACCGCCATGATCCACGACTCCATCCTCGACACGATCGGCAACACGCCCGTCGTCAAGCTGCAGCGCGTACCGCCGAAGCACGTCGACCTCTACGTCAAGGTCGAGGCCTTCAACCCGGGCGGCTCGGTCAAGGACCGCCTCGCACTCGCCATCGTGCTCGACGCCGAACGGAAGGGCCTGCTCAAGCCGGGCGACACGATCGTCGAGGCGACGTCCGGCAACACCGGTGTCGCGCTGGCGATGGTCGCCGCGGCGCGCGGCTACGGCTTCGTGGCGGTGATGACCGAGACGTTCTCGGTCGAGCGCCGCAAGCTGATGCGCGCCTACGGCGCCAAGGTGATCCTGACGCCCGCGGCCGAGCGCGGCACCGGCATGGTGCGCAAGGCCGAGGAACTCGCGGCCAGGCACGGCTGGTTCCTCGCGCGCCAGTTCCAGAATCCGGCGAATCCCGCCTGGCACCGCAACACGACGGCAGCCGAGATCCTGCGCGACTTCGCCGGCCGCCGGCTCGACTACTTCGTCTCCGGCTGGGGCACGGGCGGCACGCTTACCGGCGTCGGCGAAGTGCTGCGGCTGGCCCGCCCGGACGTGAAGATCGTCGCCACCGAGCCGGCCGGCGCGGCCTTGCTGTCGGGCAAGGAGTGGAAGCCGCACAAGATCCAGGGCTGGACGCCGGACTTCCTGCCGGACGTCCTGTCGCGCACGGTCGCCCACGACATCGAACCGGTCGACGAGGTCGTCGCACGTGATACCGCACGCCGCCTGGCGGCGGAGGAAGGGATCTTCGTCGGGCTGTCGTCCGGCGCGACGCTGGCTGCCGCGCTGAAGGTCGCGGATGCCGCGCCGGAGGGTTCGGTGCTGCTGGCGATGCTGCCGGATACCGGCGAGCGCTATCTCTCGACCTTCCTGTTCGAGGGCGTCAACGAGGGCTCCGACGACGACTGGCTGGCCTCGCTCGGATAGCCCGGGCGGCGTACGCACCCGCCCCGCGACCCGGGCGGGTGCGTCAACCGGTCACTGTCGCGACGGCCGCGGCCGGCACGAGACTGTGCGGCTCGCGCCGCGCTCACAGGGTCGTCGATGCCGCTGCCTCCACCGATCGCCGCCGCACTCCTGGCTCTGTCCGCCTCCGGCATCGAGACGCCGCCGGTCGATCTCGACCGCGTCGTCGTCACGGCGGCGAAGGACGGCGAGGAAGGACTCCCGCCGGATGCCCCCGGCCCGCGTTTCAGCGTCGACGCGGACGCCCTTGGCGCGATCAACGTCGCCACCAGCGAAGGGGCGCTGAAGTACGCGCCGAACCTCGCCGTGCGGCAGCGCTTCATCGGCGACAACAACTCGATCCTCGCCGTGCGGGGAACCAGCTCGCGCCAGTCGGCGCGCACACTCGTCTATGCCGACGGCCTGCTGCTGAGCAACCTGCTCGGCTCCGATTTCGGCTTCGCGCCGCGCTGGTCGATCGTCGCACCGACCGAGATCGAGCACGTCGACGTGCTCTACGGTCCCTACTCCGCGGCCCTGCCCGGCAACTCGCTGGGAGCCACCGTGCTGATGCGCACGCGCATGCCGGCGCGGTTCGAGGCCGGCGGCAGCGTGCAATGGCTGCAGCAGGATTTCGACCTGTTCCGCACCGATGGCCGCTACGGCGGCTCGCACGAGAGCGCCTACGTCGGCAGCCGCTCCGGCGCCTGGTCGTACCGGCTCAGCCTCGACCACCTGAAGAACGCGAGTCAGCCGCTGAGCTTCTACACCACGACGCTGTCGGCGACGCCGGCCCGCGACGACGACGTGCCGGTGAGCGGCGCCGCGCCGTACCGGGATCCGTTCGGCCGCGCGGGCCTCGTGTTCGGCGTGAACGGCGAAGGCGCAACGCGCCTCGAGGACGCGCAGCTCGCCTTCAAGCTGGCCTGGGACGCGTCCGCGACGACACGGATCGCGCTGACCGCGGTCGACTGGCGCCAGCACTCGTCCAATCCGACCGGGAGCTATCTGCGCGATGCGGCGGGCCGCACCGTCTCCGCCGGCAGCGTCGCCGTCGACGGCCGACACTACGTCGTGCCGGCGAACGCGTTCGCGCCCGGCAACGGCGAGGGCGAACGACGCCTGTACGGCCTCGCGTTCGCGACCCAGGCCGGCGACTGGCGCATCGAGGCGACCGGTTCCGCGTTCGACGTCGCACGGGACGTCGCCGCGACCTCGGCGGGCGCCGGCGATGGCGCGGGCACGGTGACCTATGGCGACGGCAGCGGCTGGCGCACGCTCGACCTGCGCGCCGAACGGCCCGCCGGACGCCATTCGCTGTCGCTCGGCCTGCACCACGACCGCTACACGCTCGACAGCCGCGNNCGGCTTCCAGGCCGCCAACTGGCGCATGCGCTCGCTGACGACCCTCGAAGACACCTTCGCGGGCCGCACGCAGACCGATGCGCTGTACGCGCAGGACGCGTGGCGTTTCGCGCCGTCCTGGACGCTCGTCGCCGGGCTGCGCCTGGAGCGCTGGCGCGCCTTCGACGGCGAGCGCTCCCACGCCGCCGTGCGCATCGGCTATCCCGAGCGCTCCGGCCGCTGGTGGTCGCCGAAGCTCGCCCTGGAACGCGAACTCGGCGGCGGCTGGAACGCCAGCCTGTCGCTCGGCCGCGCCGTGCGCATGCCGACCGTCAGCGAGTTGTTCCAGGGACGCATCACCGGCGGCGCGCTGGTCAACAACGATCCGGACCTGAAGCCGGAGCGCGCGTTCTCGAAGGACATCGGCCTCACCCGCGAGCTCGATGCCGGCCGCCTGCGCGTGTCACTGTACGAGGAGGACGTGCGCGACGCGCTGTTCAGCCAGACCGACACGACCGTGTTCCCGACCGTGACGAACATCCAGAACGTCGCGCACGTACGCACGCGCGGCGAGGAAGTCGCCTGGGAGGCACGCGACCTCGCCGACGGGTTCGACCTCGACGTCAGCGCCGCGCACAACGACGCGCGCACCGTCGCCAACCCGAGGAACCCGGCCAGCGTCGGCAAGCGCTTCTACCGCATCCCGGAGTGGCGCGCGGACGCGGTCGGCCGCTGGCGGTTCGGCGACGTCGCCGCGCTCACGCTCGCCGCGCGCTGGTCGGGGCGGCAATACAACACGCTCGACAATTCCGACGTGAATCCCGGCACCTTCGGCGGCGCCAGCGCCTACTTCGTGGTCGACGCGAAACTGAGGATCCGCCTCGGCAGCGGCGCCGAGCTCGGCCTCGGCGTGGACAACGCGACCGATCGGCGCTACTACGTCTACCACCCGTACCCGGGACGCACGTTCTACGCCGAAGCGAAGGTGACGACCCGATGAGCGCGCATCCGCTCCCCGCCCGCGGCCTGGACTATCGCACGGTCTGGCGCTGGCACTTCTACGCCGGACTGCTGTGCATCCCGTTCGTGCTGTGGCTGGCCGCGACCGGCTCGATCTACCTGTTCAAGCCGCAGATCGAGGCCTGGCTCGACCGGTCCTACGACCACTTGTCGACCGACGGTCCGCGCGCCTCGCCGCAGGCGATCGCCACGGCCGCGCTCGCCGCCGTGCCGGAGTCGGTGCTGAACGCCTACGAGCTGCCGCCGACCGACGCGGCCGCGGTGCGCGTGCTGGTCGGCCACGGCGACCGACTCGTGCGGGTCTACGTGCATCCGCGCACGCTCGCTGTCCTGAAGGTCGTCGACGAAGACGAACGTCCGATGCACGTCGTGTTCCGCCTGCACGGCGAGCTGATGCTCGGGGACCGCGGCTCGATGCTGGTCGAGCTCGCCGCATCGTGGACGATCCTGATGCTGCTGAGCGGGCTCTGGCTGTGGTGGCCGCGCGACCGCGCCGGCCTCGGCGGCGTGCTGTATCCCCGCCTGGCCGGCGGTGGCGGTCGCCGCTTCTGGCGCGACCTGCACGCGGTGACCGGCGTCTGGGTGTCGATGTTCGCCCTGTTCCTGCTGTTTTCCGGACTGCCGTGGGCGAAATCGTGGGGCGGGATGCTGAAGAGCGTCCGCAGCCTCGGCGACGCGGCCGTCGTACGGCAGGACTGGACTACCGGCCGCTCGTCGGAACTGGCCGGACGGCGCGCCGCGAACGCGGCACCGGCCGGCGGCCACGAACACCACGCCGGCCCTGCCGATCCGTCCGCACCGCGCGACTACGCCGCTCTCGATCGTCTCGTGCCGCTGGTCGCCGCGCAGGGACTCGCCGCTCCGGTCCTGATCGCGCCACCGTCGCGGGCGAGCGCCTCGTGGAACGCACGATCCGACACGCCGAACCGTCCGCTGCGCGCGAACCTCGTGCTCGACGGGAGCCGTGCCACGGTCCTCGAACGCACCGGCTTCGACCAGCGCCCGCTGCTCGACCGCATCGTCGGCGTCGGCGTCGCCGCGCACGAGGGCCAGTTGTTCGGCCTTGCGAACCAGCTGCTCGGCGCCTTTACCGCGTTCGGCCTCGTCGCCGTGTCGCTGAGCGCCGTCGTGATGTGGTGGACGCGGCGGCGCCGCGGCATGCTCGGCGCGCCGCCGGCACAGGCCGCACGACGGCTGTCGTGGCCGTTCCTCGCCCTCGTCGCCACGTTCGCCATCCTGCTGCCACTGTTCGGTGCCTCGCTGCTGGCGATGCTCGCGCTCGAGCGCGGCGTGCTGCGGCGCTCGCCGCGCGCAGCAGCCTTTC
>DBMH01000185.1:0-1152 GCA_002297645.1 Rhodanobacteraceae bacterium UBA703
GCGATGCTCATGCCGCCCGAGGCCGAGCCGGTGATGCCGGTCATCAGCCACGCCGCGAGCGTCACCGAGAAGATCGGATTGCCGGGGATCGACAGGAGCGCGTCGGTGATCGCCTTGAAGCCGGCGGTGGCGGCGACCGCGGTGCCGTAGCCGACGTCGGCGCAGGTGTTGATGATCGGGATGGCGGCGTTGGAGGCGCCGGCGTTGATCGTGGCGAACTGCGCCTCGATGTAGGTCCAGAACAGGATCGCGGCGGTGACGCAGCCGACCACCAGGGCCCAGACGATGTCGATCTTGGCGACGTTGAGCGCCAGCACCAGCACCACCGGCGGGATGGCGGCGAGCCACAGCGGCGGCAGCTTCTTGTCGGCGAGCTTGTCGGCCGCGACCGCGTCGGTGCCGCCGGTCGCCGCATAGCCCTCGCCCTTGGCGCGCGCCCGCTTCAGCTGGTCGTTCATGTACCAGATGTTGAAGGCCGCCAGCAGGACGGCGCCGATGATGCCGAGCAGCGGCGCGGCGGTCGCCGTGGTGCCGAGATACTTCATCGGCATGACGTTGAGGATCGACGGCGTGCCGGGGATCATCGTCATCGAGATCGAGCCGATGCCGAAGATGAAGGTGGCGACGAAGAGGTGCCAGGGGATGTCGAGCTCACGGAACAGCGGCCGAGCGATCGGCAGCACCGCGAAGATGACGACGAACAGGCTGACGCCGCCCATGGTGAGCAGCAGCGTGATCAGCGCCACCGACAACAGCACCCACATCGGGCCGCGATGGCCGATCAGCGCGATGATCTTCTGGGCGATGGCGCGGGCGGCGCCGCTGTCGTCCATGTACTTGCCGAACACCGATGCGAAGAGGAACACCAGGTAGAACTTGGTGGCGTAGTTGACGAAGCCCTTCATGTAGGGGCCCATCAGCGTGTCGCCGGGGCTGAGGCCCGAGAACAGCGAGACGATCACCACCGCCAGCGGCGCGATGATCATGATGCCGACGCCCCTCAGCGCCAGGAAGAGGATCACGGCCAGGGAGACCGCGATACCGATGATGCTCATTTCCATGGTGGCTTCCTCCCTTCGCGTGCCCGGTTGATCCGGCGCGACGCGGTCGTTTCGTCTCGAGGTTCGGGATTGCGGGAAGTCAGACCGACGG
>DBMH01000185.1:1218-5632 GCA_002297645.1 Rhodanobacteraceae bacterium UBA703
ACCGCGCCGTCGAGGCGGATGGTCTCGCCGTTCAGCATCTCGTTCTCGACGATGTGGGCGGCGAGCGCCGCGTATTCGTCGGGCCGGCCGAGGCGGGCCGGGAACGGCGTCATCTTGCCCAGCGCGTCGCGCACCTCCGCCGGCAGGCCGTCCATCATCGGGGTGTGGAACAGGCCGGGGGCGATGGCGGTGACGCGGATGCCGGAGCGGGCGAGTTCGCGGGCGATCGGCAGGACCATGCCGACGATGCCGGCCTTCGACGCCGCATAGGCCGCCTGGCCGATCTGGCCTTCGTAGGCGGCGACCGACGCGGTGTTGACGATGACGCCGCGTTCGCCGTCCTCGCCGGCGACGTTGTGCTGCATCAGGTCGGCTGCCGCCTTGGCGACGTTGAAGCTGCCGATCAGGTTGACCATGACCGTCGTCGCGAACGTCTTCAGCGGCATCGGGCCTTCCTTGCCGAGCACGCGGCCGGCACCGAGGATGCCGGCGCAGTTGATCGCGGTATTGAGGCCGCCGAGCCGTTCCTGCGCGGCCTTCAGCGTATTGGCGACGCCGGCCTCGTCGGTGACGTCGGTGCGGAAGTAGCTCGCCGAGGCGCCCAGCCCGGCGGCTGCGGCGTGGCCTTTCTCGTCGTTGACGTCGAGCAGCGCGACTTGGGCGCCGTGTGCGACGAGATGCTTCGCGACGGCGAAGCCGAGTCCGGAGGCACCGCCGGTGACGACGGCCTTGACCTGATCGAGCTGCATGGGATTCTTTTCCGGTGGAAGGCGAAGCCGCGGATTCTAACCGACGCGGCGGCCGGGCCGTCTCAGTCCACCGTGCGGCGGAAGTCGAGGTCGTAGCGCGCGCCGCCGGTCAAAGCATGCAGGCGCAGGTTGGTGATGCGGATCGGCGCGCCGTGCTCGAGTTCGGCCGCATTGGAGTCGTGCATCTCGGCCGGGTCGATCAGGGTGGCGCCGCCGCTGCCGACGACCTCGAGCACGTTGTCCGCGCCGATGACGGCGGCGGTTCCCGTGTCCAGGCCCAGGCCGAGCGCGAACGGGTTCAGCGCCAGGGCCGCGAGCAGGCGGCCGAGGCGGTCGCTGGCGTGGCCGCCCTGGTCGATCACGATGCGGTTGGTCAGGCCGAGTCCGGGCGCGAGGCTGGCGCCGCCGCGGCGCGGAGTGGCGCCTTCCTCGGCGCCGTGCGCGAGCATGTGCTCGCACAGCAGCGCGGCGCCCGCTTCGCAGCCGAGCACGGCCATGCCTTCGGCGTTGCGGCGACGGATCGCGCGCGCCAGCGACGTGCCGCCGACCAGGGTCGAAAGACGCAGCGCCTGGGTGGCGTGCAGCAGCACGACCTGGGCGTGCTCGACGGCGTCGAGCAGTGCGCGCTGTTCCGAATCCGCCCGTGCCTGCAGCACCTGCCGGCGCACGTCGCCGGCGCCGGCGCCGAGGAGCACGGTGTCGAGGTCGCCGTCGTCCTCGGCCAGATCGGCGGTGACGAGCACGACCACGCGCGGCTGCGGAGAGACCTGCGCGAGCAGGCGCGAGAACAGCGGCATGCGTCCGCCGTCGCTGCGCAGGTCGCCGACCGCGACGATGAGGCCGCGCTGGCGGTCCGGGGCGAGTTTGGCGGGCATGGGCGGGCTCGCGGGAAGGAAGGCGCGAGTATAGCGGCGGCGGTCGCGGCCGCTCAGCCGAATCCCCGGCGACGCGCGAAGGACACGAAGGTTTCCGCGTCGACGGCCGGACAGAAGAAGTTGCCCTGGCCGATGCGCAGGCCCTGCGCCAGGAGCAGCTGGCGCTGCTCGTCGGTCTCCACGCCTTCGGCGATCAGGTCGAGTTCGAGCCCGCGCCCGACGCGCACGATCGCCTCGCAGATCGCGAGGTCGGCCGCGGCGCCCGGTGCGCGCCGCACGAACTCGCCGCTGATCTTGAGGGCGTCGATCGGCAGGCGCCGCAGGTAGTTCAGCGAGGAATAGCCTTCGCCGAAGTCGTCGATCAACACGCGCACGCCGAGGCCGCGCAGGTCCTTCAGCACCTGCAGGGTCTCGGGCGTGTCCTCGATCAGCATGCGCTCGATCATCTCGATCTCGAGCACGTCGCCGGGCAGGTCGTGCCGCCGCAGCGTGCCCACGACGAGATCCAGGAATCCTTCGCTGAGCAGCTGGCGGTAGGCGACGTTGACCGCGATGCGCGGCAGGGCGATGCCCTCGTCGCGCCACTCGCTCAGGCGCCGGCAGGCCTCCTGGATGACCCAGGAGCCGATCGGGACGATCTCGCCGGAGTTCTCCGCGTGCGGCACGAAGGCCAGCGGCAGCAGCTCGCCGCGCTGCGGATGGCGCCAGCGCAGCAGGGCTTCGGCGCCGACGAGACGTCCCGTGCCCATGTCCACCTGCGGCTGGTAGGCGAGGTGGAGTTCGTGTCGCTCCAGCGCGTGGCGCAGCTGGTTCTCGATCTCGAGGCTGTTCTCCAGCTGGCGCTCCATGTCGATCGAGAACGCCTGCCAGGTGTTGCGGCCGCGCCGCTTCGCGTCGCTCATCGCGGCGTCGGCGTGCCGCACCAGCGTCTGCACCGTGACGCCGTCCTTCGGGTGGCGCGCGAGCCCGACCGACGCGGTGACGACGTAGTCCTCGCCGAGGTGCTGGAACGGCCGGCGGAAGCGCTGCACGATCGTCTCGGCCAGTTCGCTGGCGCGTTCTCCGCGCAGCAGGCGGGGCAGCACGACGAGGAATTCGTCGCTGGCGAAGCGCCCGCAGCGTGCGCCGTCCGGCAGGCTCTCGCGCAGGCGCTCGGCGGCGGCGGCGATCAGGCCGTCGCCCGCCGCGGCGCCGAGGATGTCGTTGACGGTCTTGAAGCGATCGAGGTCGACGTAGAGCAGCGACGGACCGCTTTCCCCCGGGCGCGTGGCGATGATCTGCCGGTTCAGCTCGTCGACGATGCTCTCGCGGTTCGCGAGCCCGGTCAGCGGGTCGGTGATCGCCTTGCGGCGGAGTTCGATTTCCAGCAGCTTGCGCGCAGTGATGTCCTGGCACATGCCGGCGACGCCCTGGACCGCGTTGCCGCTCCGCAGCGGCCGCAGCACGATGCTGAGCCAGCGGTGCCGGCCGAGCGGCGTGACGATCTCGTGCTCGTGCTGCACGTTCTCGCCGCGGACGACGGCCTGGATGTGGTCTTCCATGACGTCCGGGTCGTACGGCGCGAGCAGCGACGAGAGCCGTTCGAGCGTGATCGGCATGTCGTGCGGCAGGTCGAACAGCCGGTACATCTCGTCGGTGCAGATCAGGCGCTTGCGGTCCAGCGACAGCTCGAAGCCGCCGATGCTGCCGACCACCTGCGTCCGTGCGAGGACGTCGCGCATGCGCTTGAGTTCGGTGACGTCGTCGCAGGCGACCACCACCTGATACGGCGTCTCCTCGCCGGCGCGGAACAGCGGTACCGAGGTGAGCGAGAGCCACAGCGGTTCGCGCCGATGCGGGATGGACAGGCACAGCAGCTCGCTCTGGCCCGGCTTGCCGCTGGCGAACGCGCGTGCCGAGGGATATTCCGCGGCGTCGAGCGGCCGCCCGCGCTCGTCGTGCCACTGCCATCCGGGAAAGCCGTCGCGTGCCGCCTGGGCGAAGGCCTCCTCGGTCATCTGCAGCATCTGCAGCGCGGCCGGATTGGCGTAGGCGGCTCCGCCGCGCGCCTCGCAGACGTAGACGCCCTTGTCGATCGACCGCAGCAGCGTCTGGTAGCGCTGGTCCGCGTCGCGCAGGGCGCTGGCGGTGCGCTGCCAGTGGCTGATGCCGCGGGCGATCGAGATCACCCGCGTCTCGCCGCCTTCCTCGTACGCGTTGGCGTGGATCTCGACCGGGAAGTTGCGTCCGTCGCTGCGGCGGATGCTGGTCTCCACGGTGAAGGCGTCGCTGATGCGGCAAGTCTCGATGACGTGTTCGATGTGGTCGGACGTCAGGGCCGGACTGAGGTCGACCAGGTTCAGCGTCAGCAGCGTCCCGCGCGGGTGGCCGTAGAGACGGCAGGCGGCGGTATTGGCGTCGATCACGTCGCCGCGCTGGTCGTGGATCGTGACCGCATCGGGGATGGCGTCGAGCAGCCCGCCCGGCGATGTCGCCGCCGTTCCGTCGCTGCCGCGCAGGTGGCCGGCCGCGTCGAGCAGGGCCTGGCGCGACGAGGAGTCGAGGTCGTCGCGACCGGCGAGCTCGAGCAGGACTGCGATCGCCGATGTCACCGATCCCCCGTTGTCAGGTCGTACTGCGGTCGAGTCGCCCATGTACCTGCTGCTGCGCGACGGCGGATCCCGTCGTCGAATCTGGTCCGTGGCCGGATCCCCATCCGGCCGGGCGCCCGCCCGGACCGCGCCGCGGCGGCCGCCGGCGGTCAGAGCGGGCGGATGATAGCGCTCAGACGCCGGCGCGTGCGACGCGGCT
>DBMH01000375.1 GCA_002297645.1 Rhodanobacteraceae bacterium UBA703
CGGCGACGTTGACGACCGTGCTCGTGCTGGCCGCGTCCGGCCAGGCGCGCGAGGAGATCGTCGGCCCGGCGCTGCCGCAAGGTTTCGTGCCGGTCGCGCTCGACGGCGGGTGGCCGGCGCGGTTCGACTCCGATGGACGGCTGCGTGTGCGCGTGCAGCCGGGACAGGAAACGCTGACGCTCGAGGCACGTGCGACCGCGCCGCTGGACGCCGTCGCCGCGCGCCTTGCTGCCGCGCCGTGGCCGCAGCAGGAAATCTGGAGCTACGCGGCCGATCCGCGCCTGCGCGTGACGGCGGCGAGTGGTGTCGTGCAGGTCGATCCGAGTCAGGCGCAGGTGCCGGGCGAGTGGCGCGACCTGCCGGCGTTCGCGCTCGGCGACGGGGCGACGCTGACGATCGAGCAGCGTTCGCGCGGGCTCGCGCCGGACGAACGCAACCGCCTCATGCTGAGCCGCGAGATGTGGCTCGATTTCGACGGCAGCGGCTGGTTCGCGCGCGACCGCGTGCAGGGCGAAATGCGCCAGGGCTGGCGCTTCGATGCCGCGTTGCCGTTCGTCCTCGAACGCGCGCAGGCGAGCGGCGGCCAGCCGGTCGAGAACGAAGCCCTGCTGGTGACGCGCGGCGCGGACGCGCGACTCAGCGGTGTCGAATGGCGTACGCCGAGGGTCGATCTCGCGGCGGGCCTGCGCATCGCGCCGGCCTCGGCCAGCCTGCCGATCACCGGCTGGCAGGACAGTTTCGATCGCGTCGATACCGTGCTGCACCTGCCGAACGGCTACAAGCTGCTCGGCGCGCCCGGCGCGGATCGCGCCGACGGCAGCTGGATCTCGCGCTGGACGCTGCTCGACGTGTTCCTCGCCGCGGTGCTGGCGCTGCTGGCCTGGCGCGCGCTCGGCGCGATCGGCGGCATCGCGGCGATCGCCTATCTCGTACTCGGCTACCAGGAGGCCGGCGCACCGTTGTGGAGCCTGCTGGTCGTCCTCGCGCTCGCGCTGGTCGCGCGCGCGTTGCCGGACGGCAGGCTTGCACGCGTCGCCGCCGGATTGCGCAACGCCGCGCTGGTCGTGTTCGTGCTGATCGCGCTGCCGTTCGTCGCCGGACAGGTGCGGCAGGCGTTGTATCCGCAACTCGAAGGCCCGGAGTCGTGGGCGGCCGGCGCGTTCGACGGCGAGGGCATGTGGAACGACCGCGACATGCCGGCCGCGGCACCCGTAGCCGTCGAGGAGGCGGCGATGGCGCCGCCGCCCGCACCGCAGTCGGCCGAGCCCGCCATGAAGCGCCGCAGCGTCGACAGCGAGCACCTCGAAACCGTCACCGTCACCGGATCGCGCATGCTCCAGAAACACATGATGGAGCGCTACGGCGCGTCGGCCGTCGTACAGACCGGCGCCGGCGAGCCGGGCTGGCAGCTCGGCCATCGCTACGAGCTCGCCTGGAGCGGCCCGGTACTGCCGGCGCAAGAGGTGCGCCTGGTCATCGCGCCGCCGTGGCTGGTGCGTCCGCTGCGGCTCGTGCTGGTCGCGCTGCTGGGTTTCCTCGCGCTGCGCATCGTCACGCCGTCGTTGCGCATGCCGCGCAACGCAGTGGCGTCGCTGCTGCTCGGCTCGTGCGCCTTGTCCATGCTCGGTTTCAGCCCGTCGTCGCAGGCACAGGCCTTCCCGCCCGAGACCCTGCTTCACGAACTGCATGCGCGCCTGACCGAGGCGCCGAAGTGCGCCCCGGCCTGCGCCTCGATCGCCAGGGCCGAGGTTGCTGCGCGTGGCGATGCGGTCGAAGTGGCGCTGGAAGCGCACGCGGCCGAGCGCGTCGCGGTGCCGTTGCCGTTCGACGAGAAGACGCTGGTGCTGCGCGGCCTGCGGGTCGACGGCGCCGCGCAGGACGCGATCGCACGCGATGGCGCTGTCCTGTGGGTCGCGCTGCCGCGCGGCGTGCATCGCGTGGAGCTGTCGTTCACGGCGGCCGCGGACAAGGTCGCGCTGGCGTTCCCGTTGAGGCCGATGCGCGCGCAGTTCGCGGGCGAGGGGTGGGACACCAGCGGACTCGCCGACGACCGCATGCAGACCGAGACGCTGATGCTCGTGCGGGCGCGGACCGGTGGCGAGCCCGCGCCGAACCTGGGGACGCAGCAGTTCGCGCCGTTCGTGCGCGTTTCGCGTCGGATCACGCTGGATCTCAACTGGAGTGTCTGGACGCAGGTGGAGCGCCTGTCGCCGCGCGAGGGCGGCTTCACGGTCGAGGTGCCGATCCTCGACGGCGAGCATGTGACGAACGCGGCGGCCAAGGTCGTCAATGGACGCGTGGCGGCCGCGATCGCGGACGGGAGCCGAGCGGTCGACTGGTCGTCCAGCTTCGACAAGAGCGACACGCTGCGCCTGACCGCGCCGCCGCTCGGCGAGCGCGCGGAGGTATGGCGGGTCGTCGTCAACCCGACCTGGCACGTCGACTTCAGCGGCGTGCCCGTGGTCGAGCCGGAAGCCGGCGCGGGTGCGCAGGACGACTACCGCAGCTTCGAGTTCCACCCTTTGCCCGGTGAAACGCTCGAGATGACGATCACGCGACCGGAGGCAGCCCAGGGCGCGACGCGCGCGATCGACAGCGTGCGCGTGCAACACGAGGTCGGCCAGCGCGCGTCGACCACCATGCTGTCGCTCGCGATGCGCGCGAGCCAGGGCGGCGAGCACTCGATCGCGTTGCCGGCGGGCGCGGAAGTGCTCGGCATCAGCCGCAACGGCGTTGCGTTGAACCTGCGTCCGCGCGACGGCCGGCTGAGCCTGCCGCTGGTGCCGGGCAGGCAGGACTTCGAGATCCGCTTCCGCAGCGATGCGCCGCTCGGCCTGCGCGCGGCGACTCCGGCGCTCGTGCTCGGCCTGCCGGCCGCGAACATTTCCCTCGGCCTGCAGCTTCCGTACGACCGCTGGCTGCTCGCGACGGGCGGTCCGGCGGCCGGCCCTGCCGTGCTGTACTGGGGCGAACTGGCGGTCATGCTGCTGGTCGCGTTCGCGCTGTCGCGCCTGCGCCGTTCGCCGCTGGCGCTGTGGCAGTGGATCCTGCTCGGCATCGGCTTCTCGACCTTCTCGTGGATCGCCCTGCTGGTCGTCGTCGCGTGGCTGTTCGCGCTCGACTGGCGCGCGCGCGCCGACATCGCCTCGCCGCGGCGCTTCAACCTCGCGCAGATCGGTCTCGCGCTGCTGACCCTGATCGCCTTGTCCTGCCTGTTCGATTCGATCCAGCACGGCCTGCTCGGGCGGCCGGAGATGCACGTCGCCGGCAACGGTTCGGGCGCCGATTCGCTGCGCTGGTTCGCCGACCGCAGCGCGGATGCGCTGCCGACCGCCAGCGCGATCAGCCTGCCGCTGTGGACGTACCAGCTCGCGATGCTGGCCTGGGCGCTGTGGCTGGCAAGCGCGCTGGTCGGCTGGTTGCGTCGCGGCTTCGCGGCCTGGACGCGGGGTGGCTACTGGCGTTCGGTACCGCGCAAGGCGAAACCGGGCGCGGCGGCGGATCCGGTGGAGGAGGCGTCTGCCGAGACGCCGGCCAGCGGAGGCGGCAGCGCATCATGAGCGACGTGCGTCAGCTGCTCGTCGCCGGTGCCGCCGCGCTCGGGGGCGCCGACGGGCGTTTCGAAGCGGAGTTGCTGCTCGCGCACGCGCTCGGCCGCTCGCGCACATGGCTGTTCGCATGGCCGGAATACGTGCCCGGCGAGGCGCAGCGTGCGGAATACGAGCGCCTGCTGCGGGCGCGCCGGGATGGCGAGCCGATTGCCTACCTGACCGGCTCGCGCGGGTTCTGGTCGATGGATCTCGCGGTCAGCCCCGCCGTGCTGATCCCGCGGCCGGAAACCGAATTGCTGGTCGAACTCGCGCTGGCGCGCATCGCGGACGACCGCGCGGTCGACGTCGCCGATCTCGGCACCGGTTCCGGCGCGATCGCGCTGGCGCTCGCGCGCGAGCGACCGCAGGCGCGCGTGCTCGCGACGGATGCGAGCGCCGATGCACTCGCGGTGGCGCGCTCGAATGCGCAACGGCTCGGATTCGGCAACATCGGCTTCGCCCTCGGCGACTGGTGTGCCGCACTCGGCGCGAGCCGGTTCGACGTCATCGTCTCGAATCCGCCCTACATCGAAGCCGCCGATCCGCATCTCGCGGAAGGCGATCTCCGTTTCGAGCCGGCATCGGCGCTGGCTTCCGGAAGCGACGGCCTCGACGCGATCCGGACGATCGTCGCGCAGGCGCCCGAGCACCTGCGCGAGAACGGTTGGCTGCTGTTCGAGCACGGCTGGAACCAGGGTGAGCGCGTTCGCGCCCTGTTGTCGGCGGCGGGCTTCGACACGGTGCACAGCGTGCGCGATGTCGAGGATCGCGAGCGCGTCACGCTGGGGCAGATCGCGCGCTGACGCCGGGCCGTCTGGCTTCTTCCTCGCGTAGTCCTATACTTCGTCGCGCCGGGAAGGCGCGTCGGAGTGCAGGCATCGTCGAAGAGGCCGCCTCGTCGCACGGACCTTCCCGCCACCGGTCGTCGATCCGTGACGACCCTTTCAATACGGGGAGTTTCGACATGTCGAACACAAGGATGCGCCGGGTCTCCGGCGCGCTGGTGCTTTGCTTTGCCGCGACCGCGGCGCAGTCCGCGCAGACCACGTGTCCGCCGCTGGGGGAGTTGCCGTCGTACCGGCTGGACGAGGACGGACTGCGCCTGCGCAATCACGAGATGCACCGTTTCCCGGCCGCCGATCCGGACATCGGCGTGCGCTGGGACGAAGCGGCCGGACGCTTCTGCGAGGCGACGTATTCACCGAAGGACGACGACGCACTGACGAGCGACCTGGAGATCCAGGAAAACTACCGCTCGCAGATGCGCGCGCTCGGCGCCACCTTCCTCAACAGCGACCACAACAGCACGTCGGCCAAGGTGACGAAGGACGGCAGGACGACGTGGTTCCACACCTGGAGCCAGGAAACCCGCATCGTCGTGACCGTCGTGCAGCAGAAGGACGCGGACTTCGTCCTGACGGCGCCGGGAACGTCGGACTACCGCCTGTTCGGCCACATGCCCGGCTACGTCGCGGACAAGCCGGTGCGGCGCAACTTCGACGCGGCCGACATGCGCGTGAGCGATGGCGAGGACACGCGCGACGTCATGGTGCAGGGCACGCGGTTCTCGGTGCGCTACGAAGTCACCGATCGCAGCAAGCCGGCGGCGGACGCGGACATCCACGCGAACTACCAGATGGCGGTCAAGAAGCTCGGCGGCGAGGTGCTGCACACCGAGCACCAGTGGACCCACGCACGCTTCGTCCACGAGGGACAGGTGATCTGGCTCAAGCTCTACAGCCAGGAAACCGACATGGAATTGACCGTGATCGAGGAAAAGCCGTTCCAGGCGTCGATCACGCCGCCGCAGGCCGATGACCTGCGGGCCGCACTCGACAAGGACGGTCGCGTGGCGCTCTACGTCAACTTCGATTTCGCCAAGGCGACGCTGAAGCCGGATGCGAAGCCGGTCGTCGACCAGGTGGTGGCGCTGCTGAAGGCCGACCCGGCGCTGCGCCTGTCGATCGAAGGTCACACCGACGACATCGGCGGCGCCGACGCGAACCGCAAGCTGTCGCAGCAGCGTGCGCAAGGCGTGGTCGACGCCTTGGTGGGCAGCGGCGTTGCGGCGGATCGACTGAAGTCCGCCGGTTTCGGGGCAGACAAGCCGCTGGCCGACAACGCGAACTCGGAAGGGCGCGCGAAGAATCGCCGCGTCGAACTCGTGCGGCTCTGAGGGCGGCCAAGGATCGCTTCGGCGCCGCGCAACGAGGCGCGGCGCCGAAGCCCAAGCGGCATCAGCGGCGGCGCCGCAACGATTGCGCGGAGACGGCCAGCGCAAGCAGGGCGGCCATCAGCCACAGCGCCCACCGGTCGGCCGTGGGTACCGGCTTCGCTTCCGCCGGCGGTCCGACCTGCACCGTGCCTTCCACGCTCGCGGAGCACGGAGCGCAGCTGCCGTTCGCCAGCGAGACGCCGGCGACGTTGACGATGCGTTCCGGCGGTGCGGCCACGACCACGGCGTCGATGGTGTACGCGACCTGTGCGCCGACCGGCAGGCTGGCGATCGTCTCGGACAGCGCGCCGCTGCCGTTCGCCGCCGGGCAGGTGGCGCCACCACTCGCCGCGCAGGTCCACGAGAACGATGCGATCCCGGCCGGTATCGCGTCGCCGACGAGGACGTTCGTTGCGGGCGTGGTGCCGGTGTTGCGCGCCGTGACCGTGTAGACCACGTGGCCGTTCGCCATGAGCGAATCGGTACTCGCGCTCTTGGCGATCGCGACCACGGCGGCGGTCGGCTCCACCACCGGAATCTCCGCGCAGGACGGCGGGCGCGGTGTCGCTTCGCAATCCGGCGGCGTGTCGCCGGTGTGGAAGGCGAGATTGGCGATCCGCGTGACGCCGGCCGGAATCGGGTCGACGACGGTGACGACGACGCTGAGCACCTTCGTGCCGCCGGCAGGAACGGTCAGTCCGCTCCACGTCACCGTCCCTGCGGCCAGTGTGCCGCCGTCGCTGGCCGAGACGAAGATGGTATGCGGATCGAGCGGATCGCTGACCTCGTAACCGCTGGCATCGGATCCGCCGGTGTTGCGGAGCGTGATCGTCCAGGTCAGTGTTTCGCCGGGTTCGGCGATGCCGTTGCCGTTGCCGTCGGCGACCGACTTCGTGATCCCGACGGCACCTGCGACCGGGATCTCGGCACAGCCTTGCGGGCGCGGCACTGCCGTGCAGTCCGGCGGCGTATCGCCGGTGTGGAAGGCGAGATTGGCGATCTGGGTGACGCCGGCCGGAATCGGATCGACGACGGTGACGACGACAGTGAGCACCTTCGTGCCGCCGGCGGGCACGGTCAATCCGGTCCACGTCACCGTGCCTGCGGCCAGCGTGCCGCCGTCGCTGGCCGAGACGAAGACGGTGTGGGCATCGAGCGGATCGCTGACGCCGTATCCGGTCGCGTCGCTGCCGCCGTCGTTGTGCAGCGTGATCGTCCAGGTCAGCGTCTCGCCGGGTTCGGCGATGCCGTCGCCACTCGCGTCGGCGACGCTCTTGTTCAAGCGCACCTGCGCCACCGTCGGCGTCGTCGTGGTCGCCTTGCACGGCGGCAGCGTGTTGCCGGGAGCGCAACGGCCGTCGACCGGCGGAGTGGCGATCGCGGTGTTGAGGATCGACAGCGGCGGCGTGGCGGAAACGGTTGCGGTGATCGTGTAGACGACGATGCCGCCGGGCGGGAACGTCGCGAGGCTCTCGGCGAGCGCGCCGCTGCCGCTGGTGTCCGGACAGAGTGCTCCGTTGCTGGCGGCGCAGGTCCAGCCGACGCTGCCCGGATCGACGCCGTCGGGCAGGGGATCGCCGACGAGCGTGCCCGACGCATCGACCGGTCCGGCATTCGTGACCGTCACCGTCCAGGTCAGCGGGCCGCCCGGTTCCGCGACGGACGGTGCCACGCTCTTCGCGATGGCGATCCGCGGCGCCAGCGGCAAGGTCACGCTGGCGGAGCATGGAGCGGCACCGGTGCCGTTGCAGAGGCCGCCGGGCGGCGGCGAGATCGTGGCCGTATTGGTGACGGTCGCCGCGGGAGGGTTCGCATCGACGTCGGCGACGATCGTGTAGACGAGAGTGCTGCCGACCGGGAACGCGGCGACGACGGCCGCCAGCGCGCCGCTACCGTTCGCGCTCGGGCACACGGCGCCGCCGCTGGCGGCGCAGGTCCAGGTCGCGCCGGTGATGCCGGCGGGCAGGGGATCGTCGAGTGTCGTGCCGTCGGCCGGGACGATGCCGCTGTTGCGCGCGGTCACCGTCCAGGTCACCTGGCCGCCGGGGATCAGCACGGACACGTCGGCGCTCTTGGCGATGTCCACGATCGGGCCGGACGGATTCGCCACGGTCGCCGTGCACGGACCCGGCGCGACGGCGGGCAGGCAAAGGCCGCCTTCCGGCGGTGTCGCCTGCGCCGTGTTGAAGACCTGCGCCGGTGGGGTGGGATTGACCGCGGCGACGATCGTCCAGGTCAGCGAACTGCCGGGCGGGAACGTCGCCAGGGTCTGGTCGAGAAGAGGCGCCGGCGGCTCGATGGTGCCGCCGCTGTCGGCGGCAGGGCAGACGGCGCCGCCGCTGGCGACGCAGGTCCAGGTCGCGCTGGCGATGCCGGCCGGGAACTCGTCCTGCACGCGCGTTCCGGCGGCGTCGACGGGGCCGCCGTTGCCGACCGTGACGGTGTAGGTCACGCTGCCGCCGGGCGTCAGCGCGCCGGACGTGTCGGCGCTCTTGTCGATGGTGATCCGTGGCGCGGCCGGCAATGCCACGGCGGCGGCGCATGGCGGCGAACTGGCGTCGGCGCAGACGCCGTCCGGTGGCGGCATGGCGGTGGCGCGATTGAGGACCGACGCCGGCGGGTCGGCATCGACCGTCGCGGTGATCGTGTAGGTGAACTCGCCGCCGGCCGGGAACGTGGCCAGGGTTTCATGGAGCGCGCCGGTACCGGACGCGTTCGGGCAGATCGCGCCGCCGGTGGCGGCGCAGGTCCACGAGAACGGCGCGGTCAGGCCGGCCGGGATCGCGTCGTCGAGCACGGTGCCGTCGGCGGCGACACTGCCCGCGTTGCGCACGCGCACCGCGTACGTCACGGTCGAACCGCTGATCGCCTGCGTGGACGAGGTCGTCTTGGTGATCGAGATGATCGGTGCCGGCGGATTGCTGACCGTCGCCGTGCACGGCGGCGCGGAATGGTCCGGGAAGCAGGCGCCGTGCGGCGGATTCGCGCTACCGGTGTTCGTGACCCGCGCCGGCGGGTTCGCGTTCACGGTGGCGTGGACGAGATAGACCACGCGCCCGCCGGGCGGAAAGGTCGCGAGGGTCTCGTGGATCGCGCCGCTGCCGCTGGCGTTCGGGCAGACGGCGCCCCCGCTGGCCGTGCAGGTCCAGTCGAACGCGTCGATGCCGGCCGGCACGGGATCGTCGACGACGGTGCCGGCCGCGGATACCGGGCCGGTGTTGGTGACGGTGACGGTATAGGCGATCGCGCCACCGGGGGGCAGCGTCGTCGTGTCCACGCTCTTCTGGATCGAAACCTGCGGCTGCGGGATCGTGTTCGTGATCGTGCAGCGGATCAGGTCGAAGCTGGCGGGATCGATCGTGGTCAGCGTCACCGAGCCTCCCTGGACGGCGGTCGGCAGGCCGGAGGTCGCGCCGCTGGTGGACGTGCAGGTCGTCGTCGGCCGATAGGAGGCGAGCGCGGAACTGCTGCCTGCCGCCATCGTCTCGCCGACGGTGACCGGGCCGTTGAAGTAGACCAGGGACTGCGCCTGCACCGGCTGCACGCCGGAGGCGTTGCCGCTGGTGCTGGTGCGCCCGCGCACGTCGAAGGTCGAGCCGCCGGAGTTGGTGATGGCCAGGTCGAACTGGTCGCCGGCGCCGATGCGGCCGAGCCCGGTCCCGTACGGGTCGTCGATCTTCTTCGCGACGGTGATGCTGGTCGCCGCGATGGCGAAAGCGATGCCCTGCAGTCCGCCGCCCACGACCGTCGCGACGATCTGCGTGGGCGACCGCGACAGCAGGACCGGAGCGGAGGCATTGCCGCCGGGCGAGCGCCAGCTGATGCTCTGCGAGCCGAAGCCGGTGTAGGTGATGTTGGTGCCGGAGCGGTCGATCTCCGACCACACGGTGCCGTCGGTCGAGAGCGAGAAGCTCTCGCTCGGGGCGGACGTGGTTTCGCCGTCCACGGCGATGAAGTCGAACGACGTCGACGTGGTGGCGTCCGGGTTGACGACGACGAAGTTCGAGAACGTGATGACGCTGATCGAACCGGACGTCGTCTGGTACAGCACCGGCTTGCCGGGAATGCCCGCGTACCAGTTGTTGTTGCCGAGCGCGGAGCCGGACCAGGTCGGCGTGGACACGGCGTGCATGGGGCCGTTCGCCGGGCCGCCCGGCGTCGGCGCGCCGGCGTTGCGCTTCAGGTTGAACTGGAACGTTCCGCCGGTCGGCAGCGTCATCGTGAAGTTCTGGCCGCTGGCGGACGAGGCGAGTGCGTCGTCGTAGTCGCCGAGGTCGAAGAAGCAGAGCGCCCCGGCGTACTTGCCCAGCGAGGTCGGGGCCGCGACGCCGCAGGTAGCGGCATGGACCTGTCCGCCGAACGCGGCGCTGGCCAGCAGGGCGAGGCCGAGCGGGATGCGCAGACGAGGGGAGCGTGCCTGTCGCGAGGAAGATGCCGGGGGATTTCCGGTTCGTTCGATTCTCATGATTTCGGCCTGCGTCCGTTGAGGCGAAAGCAATCATCGAAGCTGATGGGCGGTTTGTGACGCCTTGCGCAGCAATTTTTTGTGAATATTCGTTGGCGGCATCGCGGGTAAGCGCGGAGACGGCGCCTCTTCCGGCATCGGAGCGACGGGCGCAGTGACCCGGCCGCCGCAGGGCGGAGGAGGCGCGGCGTGTCAGGCGGGCTGTCCGCGCGCAACGGCGCCGACCGGAATGTGCTCGTGCCGGCGCACGCTTCGATGCGTCGCCGACGGTCGCGAGCCGGCCTCGCACCCGCGC
>DBMH01000353.1 GCA_002297645.1 Rhodanobacteraceae bacterium UBA703
GCCTGGGGGCTCGTGCCCGCCGCGGTGGCGGCGATGCTGTTGCCGGCCCCGGCGCGGCCCCTGGCGGTACTGGCCGGGATCGTCCGCGTCGCGCCTCTGGCGACCGTCCAGTCCGCCGCAGCGGCCGATGCGCTCGATCCGCGCCCGTTGCTGCTCGCCCTGTGGCTGGGCGGAGCACTGCTGGCCGCCGCGTGGTTCGTCCTGCAGCAGCGTGTATACCTGCGCAGCCTCGGCACGCTGAGCCCGCGCGAGGGATCGCGCATCGTTCAGTCCGACTCCGAATCCGCCGGCCCGGCGCTGGTCGGCGCCTGGCATCCGCGCATCGTGCTGCCGGCCGATTTCGACCGGCGCTACGACGCGCGGGAGCGCGAGCTGATCCTCGCGCACGAGCGCGTGCACTTCGAGCGCGGCGACGCGTGGATCAATGCGCTCGTCGTCGCGCTGCGCTCGCTCAACTGGTTCAACCCCTTGCTGCACTACGCCGCCGCGACGTTCCGCTTCGACCAGGAACTGGCCTGCGACGCGGCGGTGATCGCTCGTTTTCCGGAAGCGCGGAGGCGATACGCCGATGCGATGTTGAAGGTGCAACTGGCCGGCCAGCCGCGGCAGGAGCTGCGGTTGCCGGTCGGTTGCCGTTGGCCCTCTCATCGAACTCTCAAGGAGAGAATTCTCATGTTGAAGCAATCCCGCCCCCCGCGTGCCAGGCGTGCCGCTGGCTTCGCGCTCGTTTCCGCCGTCACGCTGGCCTTCGCCTACACGGCATGGGCGAGCCAGTCGTCGCGTCCGCCGACGGTTCCCGCCGACGGGCGCCAGGTCGACGCGACGCTGCGCATCGACGTCGACGGCAAGACCGGCAAGCCGGTGCGCGTCGTCCATCCGCTGGGCAGCGGCTTCGAAGTCGCCGACGGCGCCTGGCGGGCCACGTTCGTCGCGAACGCGACGGCCGGCGGCGACATCGCACTCGACACGACGATCCGCGACGGCAACCGCGTCGTCGGCTCGCCGAGCATCGTCGCCAGGCGCGGCGAGCCGTTCTCCGTCGCCGTCGGCGACGCGGGCGACGGGACCTTCCGCGTCGAGGGCACGCTCGCCTTCGCCGATGCCGCGCGGGTGGTGCCGCGCAAGGCCGCGAAACCGGCCGCCGTCGAGGCCCGCTATCGTGCGATGAAGCCGCCGGTCTATCCCGCCGAGGCGATCAAGAACCGCATCGAGGGCGAGGTCTACGTCCGGGTGGCGATCGGCAAGGACGGGAGCGTGCGCGACGCCAGGGTCGATCACGCCAGGCCGGAAAGCGCGGCAGCGGCGCTGGGCGAGGCCGCCGTGGCGGCGGTGAAGTCATGGACATTCGACCCGGCGCAGTCGGGCGGCGTCGCGGTCGAAAGCGAAGTGCTGGTGCCGATCGAGTTCTCCCTCGACGAGAAAGGATCTTCCGAGGAGGCGTCGCCGGAGCCGGGCGTGCTCGACAAGATCGCCATCCGGGGCGGCGTGAAAGGCTGAATACCTCCCCGCCTCGGGGATTGGTACCCTCCAACCGGCCCTGTGCGCACGGCGCACGGGGCCGTTAAAATCCGCAGCCTCATCTTCTTCCGTTCCGAGGAATCGTCTGATGGCTGTGAAAGTCGCGATCAATGGCTATGGCCGCATCGGCCGCAACGTGCTGCGCGCGCTGTACGAGGGCAAGCGCAACGGCGAGATCCAGATCGTCGCCGTGAACGATCTCGGCGATGCCGAGACGAACGCGCACCTGACGCAGTACGACACCGCACACGGCAAGTTCCCGGGCGAGGTCGGCGTCGACGGCGGCGACCTCGTCGTCAACGGCGATCGCATCAAGGTCTGCGCCGAGCGCGATCCGGCCAAGCTGCCGTGGAAGGATCTCGGTGTCGACATCGTGCTGGAGTCGACCGGCTTCTTCACGAGCAAGGCCAAGGCCAGCGCGCACCTCGCCGCGGGCGCGAAGAAGGTCATCATCTCGGCCCCGGGCGACAAGGACGTGGACGGCACCTTCGTCTACGGCGTCAACCACGATCAGCTCAAGGGCAGCTACGAGGTCATCTCCAACGCGTCGTGCACGACGAACTGCCTCGCGCCGCTGGCCAAGGTGCTGCACGAGTCGATCGGCATCGAGCACGGCCTGATGACGACGATCCACGCCTACACCAACGACCAGGTGCTGACCGACGTCTACCACTCCGACCTGCGCCGCGCGCGTTCGGCGACGATGAGCCAGATCCCGACCAAGACCGGTGCCGCGGCCGCGGTCGGCCTGGTGCTGCCGGAACTCAACGGCAAGCTGACCGGCTTCTCCATGCGCGTGCCGACGATCAACGTGTCGGTGGTCGATCTTTCCTTCGTCGCCAAGCGCGCGACGAGCAAGGAGGAAATCGACGCCGCGATCAACGAAGCCGCGAACGGTCCGCTCAAGGGCATCCTCGGCGTGAACACCAAGCCGCTGGTGTCGGTCGATTTCAACCACAACCCGCACAGCTCGGTCTACGACAGCACCCTCACCCAGGTCATGGGCGGCACGCTGGTCAAGGTGCTGTCGTGGTACGACAACGAATGGGGCTTCTCGAACCGCATGCTCGACATGACGCTGGCGTTCGCGAAGGCATAAGCAACGCTCGAGGGACGATGTGCTGCGGCCAGGGACGGCCGCTCTCCTCGCATGGCGCTCAGTGCGCCACCAGCAGCGGCAGGTCGCTGTGCTGGAACAGATGCCGCGTCGTGCCGCCGAGCACGAGTTCGGTGATGCGCGAGTGGCCCCAGGCCCCCATCACGATCAGGTCGGCGCCTTCCTTGCGCGCCCTGTCGAGCAGCGCCGCGCCACGCTCCTTGCCGCCGCTGAACGCGTGGATCTCGGCATCAATGCGATGCCGCGCCAGCCAGGCGCGCAGGTCGAACTTCGGCAGGTAGCGCAACCCGAACGGGTTTTCGACCAGGTCTCCCTCCAGGATGCAGACCCGCTCCGCGCGCACCAGCAGCGGCAATGCGCCGCGCAGGGCGAGCATCGCTTCGCGGCTCTGGTTCCACGCGACGACGATGCGAGCGCCGACGGTTCCAGGCTTCACGCTTTCCGGCACGACGACGACCGGCGCCGCCGCACCGAACACGGTACGCGACACCACGCCCCAGCCGGTCGGCGCGTCGGGCACGAGCTGCGGGCGTTCGACGACGACGAGGTCGCACCAGCGCGAGACGTGGCACAGCGATTCCACCACGTCGCCCTGGGTGACCTGCCATTCGCCGTCGACGCCGTGGCGGTCGAGCAGGGCACGCCATTCCGGTGCGTGTCCCAGGGCGGTCCGGTAGAGGTTGTCGACCTCGCCGCTGTACAGCGCGACTGCCTCCGGCGAAGCGAACGCGACCGGCGACAGCGGCACGACGTGCAGCCCGGTCGCCCAGGCATCGAGGCGCTTCGCCAGTGTCAGGCCGACTTCGGACGCCGGCGTGGCGACATCGGTGCGCCGCAGGTGGATCGCGACCTCGAAAGCGCAGCGGTAGGAATTCGCCATGACGTTCTCCTTCGCAGGATGCATCGAATGGATACCGCTAGCTTACGGCGATGTGAACGCGTCGTCGCGTGCGTATGCGATTCGTCTCCGCCATGCACGACAATCCGCGCATTCTTCCGCCGTCCGGAGACTCCGCAATGCGTCCGATCCTTCCCGTAGCAGTCCTGGCCGCGCTGATCGCCGCGGCGACGTCCATGCCGGCTCGCGCCGACAAGGAAATCGAGTGCCACATGACGTTCTCGCTGTCCGGCTGGTCGGCGTTCTACAAGACCGCCAGCGGCAGCGGCACGGTGAGCTGTTCGAACGGGCAGATGCTCGACGTGACGATCGAGGCCAAGGGCGGCGGCCTGACGTTCGGCAAGTCCGAGATCCGCGACGGCCGCGGCGAGTTCTCCGCGATCTACGACATCGAGAACGTCCTCGGCACCTACGCCAGCGCCGGTGCGCACGCAGGCGCCGTGAATTCCAGCGAAGCGATGGTCGTCACGAAAGGACCGGTATCGCTGGCGTTGAAGGGCAAGGGCCAGGGGTGGGATCTCGGCGTCGCCTTCGGCAAGTTCACGATCAGCCGCCGCTGATGCTCCGGCTCGCGCGCCGGCCGAATACGGCCGCCGCGACGATCAGCCCGGCAGCGACGAACAGCCGCTCGCCGGCCGGCGCCTGTCCCGCCAGTACCAGCCATCCGGTCGACAGGACCGGTGCCGCGTAGGCGGCGCTGCCGAGCAGGCCGAGGTCGCCGCGTTTCGTCGCCAGGTCCCACAGCAGGAAGGCGCCACCCACCGGCCCGATGCCGAGCGCGACGATCGCGCACCACTCCGCCGGCGCTGGGGACACCCAGGATTCCACGGCGGCGTGCATCGCCAGGCCAGCGAGGGCCGTCAGCAGGCAGGCGGGAATCAGCGATTCCGCCGGCAGTTCGGCGAAGCGCCGGTTCGCCAGGGAGTAGCCGGCCCAGAGCAGCGCGCAGCCGGCGGCGAGCGCGTACCCGAGCGCTGGCTGCGTGCCGGTTCCGCCACGACCGGTGCCGAGCACGAGTCCCGTCGCCAGCAGGCCGAGCGCGGCGGCGAGGAGACGCCAACGACGACCGTCGCGCCGGTCCCGCGCCGCACCGAGCGCGATCAGCAGCGGCCACAAGTAGACGATCAGGCTCGCCTGGGCGGCCGGCGCGAACTTGAGGGCGTGGAAGTACAGGGCGTGGAAGCCGAACAGGGCGGCGAAGCCGAGCG